>JBAPSB010000115.1:0-2886 GCA_049281435.1 Desulfobacterales bacterium | reverse complement strand
GGTCTTGAACGCTTCCTGGTAATAAAACTGCATCATCACCTGGGACAGGCGCATGCCCGGGCCGGGGTTCTTGGCCTTGAACCGCAACAGAATTCCCTCTTCGGGCTGAATCGCGATCACCAGCCGGTTGGACAGCCAGTCCAGCAGCACCGCGGACGGAAACGTCTGGTGCGGAACATGGCGAAATTGAATCGATACTTCGGAAACCTTGGCCGGCAGGCGCTTGCCGGTGCGCAAATAAAAGGGGACATCCTGCCAGCGCCAGTTGTCGATGAAGAGCTTCAGGGCGGCGAAGGTTTCCGTGCAGGAGTCTTCGTCCACATCGGATTCGTCGCGGTAGGCCGGGACCGGTTCATTGGCCAGTAATCCTTCGCCGTACTGACCGCGCACGGCAAATTCGGGCACCCGCTCTTCGGGTATCCTGCGGATGGCGTGCAGGACGTCCACTTTTTTGTTGCGAACCTCGTTGTCTTCGAAGGAAACCGGTGCCTCCATGGCGATCAAACACAACACCTGCAACAGATGGTTCTGGATCATGTCCCGCAGCGCGCCGGCGTGGTCGTAATAATCGCCGCGGTGACCGACGCCCAGGTTTTCGGCCACCGTGATCTGCACGTGATCGATGTAGTGCCGGTTCCAGATCGGCTCGAAGATGCTGTTGGCAAACCGGAAGGCCAGGATGTTCTGAACCGTTTCCTTGCCGAGGTAGTGATCGATGCGAAAGATCTGGGATTCATCGAAGAGCTTGCCCAGGCTGCGATTCAGGCTGCGGGCCGAGTCCAGATCGTGACCGAAGGGTTTTTCCACGACGATGCGACAGGCGTGCCGGTCGCGGTTCAGCCGGGCCTCCGCCAGCCCCTGGGAGAGGGGCTCGATCATGCGTGGCGGCACCGCCATATAAAAGATGCGATTGGCCTTGAGGCCCCATTGATCCTCCTTTTGCCCGATTTTGGCGGCGATGGCGGCAAAAGTTTTGGGAGTGCCGAAGTCGGCCTGCATGAAGGCGAAATGGTCGCCGAAGGCCTTCCACCGTTCCTTGTCGGCCGGCCCGCGCCGGGAGAATTGGTCGACGCCTTCGTGCAGGTGCTTGACGAAGCGCGGGGTGCTCATCTTGGCCCGGTCCAGGCCCAGGACCCAGAAGTGCTCCGGCAGCCAGTGATCCAGGAACAGGTTGTAGAGCGCCGGCACGAGCTTGCGCCAGGTCAAATCACCGGCGCCGCCGAAGATGACGAAGATGCTCGCCCCAGGACGGTTTTCTTTTGGCATGCGGACTCCTTTAGCTTTCCCAATTTGTGTGAAAATGACCCTCGGCATCCTTCCGTTCATAGGTGTGGGCGCCGAAGTAGTCGCGCTGGGCCTGGATCAGGTTGGCGGGCAGCCGGGCACTGCGCAAGGCGTCGAAATAGGCCAGCGACACCATCAGGCCGGGCGCCGGAATCCCCATGGCGGCGGCATAGCCGATCACCGCCGCCAGATCTTCGCGGCACTCTGCCACCCGGTGGCCCAATCCGGTGTCCATGAGCAGGTTCGGCAGGTCCGCCCGGCGCGCGAAGGCCGCCATGATGTCATTAAGCAGGTCGGCCCGGATGATGCAGCCGCCGCGCCAGATCCGGGCGATGGTTTCCAGATCGAGCCGGTAATCGTAGGATTGCGAGGCCCGTCCCAGAAGGGCGAAGCCCTGGGCGTAGGTGAGAATCATGCCGGCATAGAAGGCGCGGCGCAGCCGTTCGATGAAGACTTTTCCATCGGTGCCGGCCCCACCGCGGTTGGGGGCCGTTTCGAATGACTGGGCGATATTTCGGCGCTGCCGTTTCAGCATCGACAGGTTGCGCATCTGCACCGCCAGATCGATGGTCGGAACCGGTACCTGCAAATCCAGGGCGTCGCCCACGGTCCAGGTTCCGGTGCCCTTCTGATCGGCCCGGTCCAGAATCAGATCCACCAGGTCGTTACCGGTGCGCTCGTCCCGCTGGGCGAAGATACGCGCCGTGATCTGGGTCAGATACCCGCTTACTTCGGTGCGATCCCAGCCGGCGTAAATCTCGGACAGCCGGTCGTTGGACAGGTTCAGCCCTCTTTTCATCAGATCGTAGGTTTCGGCAATCAGCTCCATGATGCCGTACTCGATGCCGTTGTGCACCATTTTGACGTAATGGCCGGCCGAACCGGGTCCGAGGTGGGCGACGCAGGGAGAATCGTCCACCCTGGCGGCCGCCGCCTCGAAGATCGTCCGGACTCGCTCGTACGCCGCTACGGCGCCGCCCGGCATCAGGCTGGGACCATTGCGGGCGCCTTTTTCGCCGCCGGAAACACCCATTCCCATAAAGTCTATGTTTTTTTTGCCCGCTGTTTGGATGCGCCGGTCGGTGTCCTTGAAGTTCGAGTTGCCGGCATCGATGATCAGGTCCCCCCGGTCCAGCTGCGGGAGCAGTTGATCCAGAACTGTGTCAACCGGGTCCCCGGCCGGCACCAGCAGCATAACGGCCCGGGGCGGTCGCAGGAGATCGAGGAAGGCTGCCACCTCCGTGGCCGTCGAGATGGCGTGTTGGGGCTTTTTTTCCTGTTGCAGGTGGCGGGCCTTGTCCGGGTCCAGATCGTAGCCGGCCACGCTGAACCCGTGATCGGCGATGTTGAGCACCAGGTTGCGCCCCATGACCCCCAACCCCACCAGACCGATGTCACCTGATTTTCGAGTCATCGTGATCCTCTCATTCTTTCTGTACAAAGACCTTCCTATATAGTGTCTGACCGAAAACTCCCCTCCCCTCGTGGGAGGGGCTGGGGGAGGGGGATATGATTGCTTAAGTTCATACACCCCCACCCCGGCCCTCCCCCCTCAAGGGAGAGGGAGGAAAGGGTTTCCGTTCAGCCACTATATAAAGGTTC
>JBAPSB010000114.1:0-25383 GCA_049281435.1 Desulfobacterales bacterium | reverse complement strand
CCCAAGGGAGGTCCCTTCTCACCTGACAAGATTAAAGGTTTTACCGATAAAAGAAAGTTTTTCATTGGCTTGAGTGTGAGGGAGGAGATGATCTCCACCCAATGTGACTTTCAATATACGAGGGAGGCGGCTGTATTGGTCATACGCCAACGACCGACACCAGCAGCCAAAACCTTTATCTTCCAACGGAATACAGGCTTTAAGATAGAGGTTTTGGTAAGACCAGAGGGAGGCGGCTGTATTGGTCATACGCCAACGACCGATAACACAGCCAAAACCTTTATCTTAAAGCCTGTAGAACTTGCTGATGGTGTCGACCACGTAACCCAGCTGGTCATCGGTCAACTCCGGGTAGATCGGCAGGGCCAGGGTGTGGTCGGCCGCCGCTTCGGAGGCCGGGAAGTCTCCCCGGCGATAGCCCAGGTAGGCGAAACACTCCTGAAGGTGCAGCGGCACGGGGTAATAGACCTCGGAGCCGATGCCGTTTTCCTGCAAATGCCGCCGCAGTTCATCCCGCTTTTCAGGCACCCTGATGACAAACTGATTGAAAACGTGCCGGCCCTGCCTCTCAACCGGCAGCTGGATCCGGTCCAGGCCCGCGGCGGCAAAAAGGCGCCGGTAGGTGCGGGCGTTTTTGCCACGCAGCGCGCTCCACCGATCCAGGTGCGTCAACTTCACGGAGACGACGGCGGCCTGGAGGGCGTCGAGCCGGAAGTTTCCGCCGATGAGACGGTGATGATATTTGGGCTTCGACCCGTGAACCCTGAGGACTTTCATCTTTTCGTACAGCGCTTCCGATCCGGTCGTGACGATGCCGCCATCTCCGAAAGCGCCCAGGTTTTTGGACGGGAAAAATGAAAAGCAGCCGAACTCGCCGAACGAGCCGGCCCGCCGACCTTGGGACTCCGCGCCGATGGCCTGGGCCGCATCCTCGATGATCAGAAGATGGCGGGCCGCGGCGATCTTTCTGATCGGCTCCATGTCGGCACACTGACCGTAAAGGTGCACGGGCATGACCGCCTTGACCCGTTTCGCCTCGGCCGCCGGCAGGTCGTCGAGGACGCGCTCCAGCGCTGCGGCGGACAAATTGTAGGTGTCGGGGTCGATATCGGCGAACACCGGCCGGGCGCCGGTGCGGGCGATCGATCCGGCGCTGGCGAAAAAGGTGTACGGGCTCGTGATGACCGCATCGCCGAACCCGATGCCGGCAGCCATCAGCGAAATCAGCAGCGCATCCGAACCGGAGGACACGCCCAGCGCATACGGGGTGGTGCAGTAGGCCGCGATCTGTTTTTCGAGGTCCTCCACCCGTGAGCCCAAAATGAACTGCTGGCTGTCGTAAACCTCCGCAGTGACTTTGAGGACCTCGTCGCGAATGCCGGCATATTGCGCCTTCAGATCGAGCAACGGTACCTTCATTTCCACCTTCTCACCTCTTTTCAGCCTCCGATGAAGGGCGTCACCTGGATGACGGATAGCGGCTCCCGGCCGCGGTTCTCGATGTGCAGCGCCTCTCCGGCTGCCGCGCTGACTATTGTGCCGCATTCCACCATCTTCTCGCCGATGCGTCCCGTGCCCGCCACCACCGTCAGGCTGAACGCCGGACCGGCCGCCACCGGACAGGTGTTTTGGGGATCGATGTCCAGGCGGGTGACATCCACCCCCTTCCGTCTTTCCAGCAGCGTCTTGCTGCCCCAGGGGTAAAACACCGTTTTGTGGCGGATGGTCTCTTCGCGTTTCTTTTCCTTCAACTGCGCAACGATCGATTTGACGTCGCGGCTGTTTTCCATGTCGGAGATGAAGATCGCGTCCGGTGTCTCGACGATGACCAGGCCATCGAGCCGGTTAGCGGCAATCAGGCGCTCATGCGCCATGATAAAGCAATTGCGGGTTTCCTGGACGATCACATCCCCGTCGAGGACGTTGTTGTCCTTGTCCTTGGACAAAAAATCATAGAGCGATTTCCAGGAGCCGATGTCGCTCCAGCCGAAGTCGGACGGCAGCACGACGCCCTTGCGGGTGCGCTCCATAATGGCGTAATCGATCGAGATGTCGGGCAACCGCATGTAATCGGCCACGTCGAGCCGGTCACCGTAAAGGTCGAGCCCCGCCATCGCGTCCAGCAGTTCGGGCTGGTAGTGCTTGAATTCTTCCAGAATGACCGAGGCCCTGAAGGCGAACATGCCGCTGTTCCAGAAAAAATTGCCGGCCGCGAGATATTGCCGCGCGGTCGCCAGGTCCGGTTTTTCGATAAAGCGCCTGGTTTTAAGCGCACCGCCGGCCATCTCGCCGCTGCCTTCGATATAGCCGTAGCCGGTTTCCGGGTAATGGGGCGTAATGCCGAAGGTCACCACAAAGCCGCTGTCGGCCAGGTCGATCGCCGACCGCAGCCGGTCATGAAAGACGGCCGCGTCCTTTATCACGTGGTCGGCCGGAAAAACGCACAGAATCGCATCTTCTTCCCGCTGCAGGATTTTGAGGACCGCCAGTAAAATAGCCGGCGCGGTGTTGCGGCCGCAGGGCTCGCAGATGATCTTGTCGCCGGCTGCAATGCCGATTTCCTGAAGATGGCGGGCGACATCGTGACGGTGCTCGCCGCCGCAGACGATCCGGATGGCGTCCGCGGCCACTGCCGGCAGCAGGCGCCTGACCGTTGCCTGGATCAGGGAATCCCGGCCGCTGAACTTGACCAGCTGCTTGGGGCTCAATTGCCGCGAAACCGGCCAGAGACGGGTGCCGACGCCGCCGGCCAGCAAAACCGCATAGACGGGCGTTTCAATTTCTGCCATTAGGTCTGTATCCTTTGTGACCGTTGCGATAGGGCGCAGGGTTCGGCGCCGCGGCGGCAATCGCACTGCAGATTGTCTCGACGGCGCTGTAGCCGAGCAGCCGGTTGACCTGGCGGGTCAGCAGCGCGCCGGCCCGCAGTTTGATCCGTTCGGGCAGGCCGATCAGCGTGTCGGTGCCTCGCGGGTCGCGCAGGTGCAGGTAGGCCCGGCACGAGCCGGGGTGCTCCAGGAAAGTTTCCTGCAGCCCAATGAGCGCCTGGCGGTCGGTCCGCGTCGTGTCCAGGTGAAAATGAATGCTGGCGGTCCAGGTCTCCTCGGCCTTGTCCATGGGAACGATGGCATCGGCCATTACCTTGACCGACTGCTCATCCTTTTGCAAGCGCCCCTGGACCAGCACCGCGATGTCCTCACGCAGAATATCGGTGGTTGCGGCATACAGCGCGGAAAAAACGACGGTCTCCACCGTGCCGTGCATGTCCTCGATGGTCACGAATGCCATCGTGTCGCCCTTTTTGGTTTTGATGGTTTTGACCGCGGCAATAATGCCCCCGATTCTGACCACCCCGCCGTCGGTGCCCTCCTTGATGCTCAGCGCATTGACGTTGGTGAACTTCTCCAGCACCGCTTCGTAGTCTTTCAGGGGGTGGCCGGAGATATAAAACCCCAGAGCCTCCTTTTCGAAGATCAGGCGTTGCCGCTCGTCCCATTCCTGAATCTGGGGCAGCTCCGGCATGTTTATCGCCGGTTTGTGCTCGCCCAAATCGAAGAGGCCCAGTTGCGGATCGTTTTTTTGCTTCTGAACGCGTTGCCCGTATTCCAGGACCTCCTCGAGGCCCGCGGTCATCTGGGCCCGCCGGGCGCCGGTGGCATCGAAGGCCCCGCACTTGACCAGGCTTTCGATCACGCGTTTGTTAACCCTTTTCGAGTCGACGTGCTCGCAGAAATCGAACAGAGACGTAAACCGGCCGGCGCTGCGGGCCGCGATGATGGCCTCGATGGCGCCCTCGCCCACATTTTTGACCGCCACCAGACCGAAACGGATCGCATCGCCCGTGACGATAAACTCCTTGTCGCTCTCGTTGATGTCGGGCGGCAGCACCGGTATGGCATGGCTGCGGCACTCGGCGATAAATTTGACGACCCCGTCGGTGGAGTGCATTTCACTGGTCAGAAGCGAGGCCATGAACTCGACCGTGAAGTGCGCCTTGAGGTAGGCCGTCTGGTAGGCGATCAGTGCGTAGGCCGCGCTGTGGGACTTGTTGAACCCGTAGCCGCCGAATTTATCGATCAACTCGAAAATCCGTATCGCCTTATCCTCGGCGATGCCGTTGGCCACCGCGCCCTTGACGAACCGCTCGCGGTGCTGGGCCAGCAATTCCTTGATCTTCTTGCCCATGGCTTTGCGCAGGTCATCGGCCTCGGCCATGCTGTAGCTGGCCAGCGCCGCCGCGATCTTCATCACCTGTTCCTGATAAACGATGACCCCGTATGTCTCCGCGAGAATCGGCTCCAGCTGCGGCAGCAAATACTTTACTTCCTTGCGGCCGTGCTTGCAGTCGACATAGTCTTCGATCATGCCGCTGTCCATCGGACCCGGCCGATACAGGGCCACCAGCGCGACGATGTCGTTGAAGCATTCGGGCTTCAAGCGCACCAGCAGGTCCTTCATGCCCGAACTTTCGAGCTGGAAAACCCCGGTCGTGTCACCGGCGCACAGCAGCCGGTAAGTGTCCGGGTCGGCCAGGTCGAGGGCCTCTATATCCGGTGGGACCCGGCCCTGCCGTTTGATGAGCGCCAGCGTGTTTTCGATGACCGTCAGATTGCGCAGCCCCAGAAAATCGAATTTCACCAGCCCGATCTTCTCGACAATCTTCATGTCGTACTGGGTGATCACCTCGCCTTTTTTCCCGCGATACAGCGGCAGGTAATCCACCAGGGGCCGGTCGGAAATCACCACGCCGGCCGCATGCGTGGACGCATGCCGGGGCAGGCCTTCCAGGACCCGGCAGACCTCGATCAGATCGGCCACGTCGGCTCTTTCCGCCACCATCGCCGCCAGCCGTGGCTCTTCGGTGAGCGCGGCGTCCAGGCTGATCCCGAGCCGGTCGGGCACCATCTTGGCGATCGCATCGACCTCCCGCAGCGGAATGTTCAGGGCCCGGCCCACGTCGCGGATCACCGCGCGGGTCTTGAGTTTTCCGTAGGTGATGATCTGGGCCACGAAATCGCCGCCGCCGTACTTCTCGACCACGTACTTGAAGACATCCTCGCGGCCGTTGATGCAGAAATCGACGTCGATATCCGGCATGCTCTTGCGGGCCGGATTGAGGAAGCGCTCGAAGATCAACCCGTATTCGAGCGGATCGAGCCCGGTGATCCCCAGCGCGTAAGCGACCAGGCTGCCGGCCGCCGACCCCCGCCCCGGACCGACCGGTATCCGGTTTTCGCGGGCGTGCCGGATGAAATCGGCCACGATCAGAAAATATCCGGGAAACCCCATCTCCTTGATGACGCCGATTTCGTATTCGAGCCGATCCTGGTAGTCCTTGAGGTTCACATCCGGCTTGCGGGCCTTGATCTGCCCCATCACATTGTCGAAACCCAGGCGCACCCGCTCCTCGAAGTACTCGGCCTCGCCCTTTTTTTCCGGCGCCTCGAATTTAGGGAAGTGATAGGTGTCGAAGTCGAAATCCAGCTCGCAGCGGTTGGCGATCCGGGCCGTGTTTTCCAGGGCGCCGGGGTAATCGGCGAAAAATTCGGCCATCTCCGACGGCGATTTGAAATAGAGCTGATCGGTTCGAAACTTGAGTCGTTCGGTGTCGTTGACCGTTTTGCCGGTCTGAATGCAGAGCAGCACGTCGTGGGCGCGCACATGCTTTTTATCGAGATAGTGGCAGTCGTTGCTCGCCACCAGGGGAATCGACAGCCGCCGGCTCATGTCGCGCAGGCCTTGGTTGACCGTCTCCTGGATATCGATCCCGTTGTTCTGGACTTCGAGGAAAAAATTGCCCTCGCCGAAGAGCTTCAGGTATTGCCGCGCGGCCGCATCGGCTTCCTTCAAGCGGTTGCGGCGGATCAGGATCGGTATTTCGCCATGCAGGCAGGCGCTCATGGCGATCAGACCTTCGTGGTGGGCCGCAAGGATCTGTTTGTCGATCCGCGGCTTGTAGTAGAAACCCTCCAGCTGCGCCGTTGTCACCATGCGGCACAGGTTGCGGTAGCCTTCCATGTTTTCGGCCAGCAGTATCAGGTGGGTCAGGCCCTTGTGATCCTGGGGCGTCTTGTCGGTCAGCCGGCGCGGGGCGACATAGCATTCGCAGCCGATGATCGGCTTGATGCCGGCCTTACGGGCTTTATCGTAAAATTCGACGGTGCCGAACATGGTGCCATGATCGGTCAGGGCCACCGCTGTCATGCCGAACTCGGTGACCCGCCGCAACAGGTCGGGAATCCGGATGGCGCCGTCGAGCAGGCTGTACTGGGAGTGGACGTGGAGGTGGACGAAATCGGAAGAATCTATGGTCTGCATCGCGTGCTCATGGTTTCGGGGTGGAGGAAAAACTTCGGGTTGCGAGTTGCAGGTTATCCAAATGGAAGGGCCGGTCCTAATTCAGCCGGGCCCGCAGAATCGATCGAGTCCGTGAAGGAACGTCGTTATTTTATATCAAATGAGAGTCCATGTCATTAACTTAAAGAATTCCTTTGAAAGGCCCCCTTTTTCAAAGAGGGGAAGATTTGACCTTAAGTTGAAGGCATTGAAATGAGAGTATAAACTTCAAGACCGCAGCGGAATATCGAAAGGTGAATAAGGCATCGGCCATTTTATAAATTCGGTTGCCGGAGCAAAGCGACGTCCTTTTCATTCCAGCCGGTAATTGGGGGCCTCCTTGGTGATGATCACGTCGTGAACGTGACTTTCGCGCATCCCGGCGGCGCTGATCTTTACAAAGCGCGCCTTCTCCCGCAACTCCTCGATCGTGCGGCAGCCGCAATAGCCCATGCCGGCCTTCACCCCGCCGATCAACTGGTGGATATTGGCCGAAAGACTGCCGCGGTAGGGCACGCGCCCGACGATGCCTTCCGGGACCAGTTTGTCGTCTTCGGCCTGCTCGGTCTGATAATAGCGGTCCTTGCTGCCCTTTTTCATCGCCTCGATCGATCCCATGCCGCGGTAGACCTTGTAGCTGCGTCCCTGATAGAAGATCTGCTCCCCCGGGCTCTCCTCGGTGCCGGCAAAGAGGCCGCCGATCATCACCACGTGAGCGCCGGCGCCGAGCGCCTTGGCGATGTCGCCGGAAAAGCGGATGCCGCCGTCCGCGATCAGGGGCACGCCGGTCTTGTTCGAAACCGACCGGCAGTTCATGATCGCCGTTATCTGCGGCATGCCGATGCCGGCCACGATGCGGGTGGTGCAGATGGAGCCGGGGCCGATGCCAATCTTCACCCCGTCGACGCCGGCGGTGATCAGGTCCTCGGCGCCCTTCTCGGTCCCCACGTTGCCGGCGATCAATTCGATATCCTTGTGATCGCCCTTGAGCCGAACCACGGCATCGATCACGTTTTTGGAGTGGCCGTGGGAGGTGTCGATCAGGATCACGTCCGCGCCGGCCTTCAGCAGCGCCTCGGCCCGCTCGCCCATGTCCGGGCCGACGCCGATGGCCGCCCCCACCCGCAGGCGCCCCATGCTGTCCTTGCAGGCGTCGGGATATTTTTTGATCTTCTCGATATCCTTTATGGTGATCATCCCCTTGAGGCGGCCTTGCTGATCCACCACCAGGAGCTTTTCGATCCGGTGCCGGTGAAGCAGTTTTTTCGAATCCTCCAGGTTGATGCCCTCGGTGACGGTGATCAGGTTTTCCTTGGTCATCACCTCCGAGACCGGCTTTTCCAGTTCGGTTTCGAACCGCAGGTCGCGATTGGTGACGATACCCACCAGTTGGTCCTGGCGCGTCACCGGAACCCCTGAAATCCGGAATTTTTCCATCAGGGCCAGCACTTCGGCCACTTTCTGCTCCGGCCGGATCGTCACCGGATCGACGATCATGCCGCTTTCGGACTTCTTGACCTTGTCGACCTCCATGGCCTGGCTGTCGATACTCATGTTGCGGTGAATGAAGCCGATGCCGCCTTCGCGGGCCATGCTGATGGCCGTTTCGCCTTCGCTGACGGTGTCCATGGCCGCACTGACGATCGGGATGTTGAGTGACAGGTTGCGGGTCAGGCGCGTGCGGACGTTGACATCCTTGGGCAGCACATCGGAATAGTTGGGAATCAAGAGAACGTCATCGAAAGAATAGGCTTCTTCCGGCGGTATTTTGATCATTGCGGGGGTCCTTCCGTAAAGATTATCTGGGGCGTGAAATTATCAAAAGCCCGGTTTTTTGGCAATCATATTCTGCGCGCCGGGTTGACATCCGCCGGCCCGGGTAATAAATAGTTTACCCATGCTGATCGACATCAACCCGATCAATCCGCAGCCGCGACTCATTCGCAAGGTCGTCGAGGTGCTGCTGAAAGGCGGCATCGTCGCCTACCCGACCGACACGGTCTACGGCATCGGCTGTGACATCCTGAACAAGAAGGCCATCGAAAAGATCTACCTGATCAAACAGCGCCAGAAATTCCAACCCTTCAGCTTCATCTGCTCCGGACTGACCAACATCAGCCAGTATGCCAAAGTCTCCAACTACGCCTACAAGACCATGAAAAGGCTCCTTCCGGGACCCTACACCTTTATTCTGGAAGGCTCCCGCGCGGTCCCTAAAATGATGTTGACCAAACGCAAGACCGCCGGCATCCGCGTGCCGGACCACCCCATCTGCCTGGCCCTGGTGACCGAACTCGGCAATCCGGTCATCTCGACCAGCGCCACCCGGCCCGACGGCACCATCATGAACGATGCCTCGATCATCCATGACTTTTACGGCACGCGCATAGATGTCGTGATCGACGGCGGACCGGTCCCCGGCTACCCCTCGAGCGTGATCTCCCTGATCGACGATACGCCGGAGGTCATCCGCGCCGGCCAGGGCGACGTAGACCTCTTCGAGTAAACCGTCGGAAACCTGACGCTTTTGGGATTATGGCACCGCACTGTAATAGCGTTCCCGGCAAACTGAAATACATCCCGCCATCCTCCCTCGTTGCCAGAATCGGTATCTCCAAAAACCCTGTCGTCTCCCTAAAATAACGGGGCCGGCACCCATCGGCTGCCGGCCCCATGATTTTTTTCGCTCGAAAACGACGGCTACTCTTCGTTCAGTTTCTCCTGCAGATTTTCACGCAGTATTTCGCCGAAGGTCGATGTCGCCGGCCGCATGTTGCTCACGTAGTCGCTCAACATGCCCTGCTCGTCATCCATCTCGAGGCGCTTGATGGACAGGCCGATGCGTCTTTCATCGGTGTTGATGTTCATCACCTTGGCGGTGATCACATCGCCCACGTTGAACTTGCCGACGGGCGTCTTGATCTTTTCCTTGCTGATCTCCGAGACGTGCACCAGCCCCTCGATGCCTTCCTCCAGCTCGACGAAAATGCCGAAATCGGTCAGATTGGTAATGGTGCCGGTAATCTCCTTGCCCACCTCGTAGCGCTCGGAGACGGTGTCCCAGGGATCGGATTGCAGTTGCTTGACGCCCAGCGAGAACCGCTCGTTATCCTTGTCGATGTCCAGCACGATAGCCTGAACCAGGTCACCTTTCTTATAGATTTCGGAGGGGTGCTTGATCCGCTTGGTCCAGGAAATGTCCGAAATGTGGACCAGGCCGTCGATGCCCTCGTCGATGCCGATGAACAGGCCGAAATCGGTGATGTTCTTGATCTTGCCCTCGATGGTCGTTCCGATCGGGTATTTCTCGCTGACCAGGTCCCAGGGGTTGGGGGCAACCTGCTTCATGCCCAACGAGATCCGGCGGTTGTCCGGCTTGATGTCGAGCACGATGGCATCGACCTGTTCACCGACCGACACCACCTTCGAGGGATGGCGGATCTTGCGCGTCCACGACATTTCCGAGACGTGGATCAGCCCCTCGATCCCCTCTTGCAGCTCAACGAATGCGCCGTAGTCGGTAAGGCTGACGACTTTGCCGTTGACGCGCGAGCCGACCGGGTATTTCGAGGCGGCCAGGGTCCAGGGATCCGGCGTCAACTGCTTCATGCCCAGCGACACCCGCTCCTTTTCAATGTCGAAATTGAGAACCTTGACCTTGATCTCGTCGCCGATCGAAAACAATTCCGAGGGGTGCTTCACGCGGCCCCAGGATATATCGGTGATATGGAGCAGTCCGTCCACGCCGCCCAAATCGACGAAGACCCCGTATTCGGTGATGTTTTTAACCACGCCGTCCAGAACCTTGCCCTCTTCGATGATCGCCAATGTGGCCGTGCGTTTCTTTTCGCGTTCCTCTTCCAGAATGGCACGGCGCGACAAGACGATGTTGCTGCGCTTGCGATTGTATTTCAGGATCTTGAACTTGTATTTCTTGCCGACCAGATCGTCGAGGTTCCGAATCGGGCGCAGATCGGCCTGCGATCCCGGCAGAAAGGCCGGCACGCCGATGTCGACCGAAAAGCCACCTTTGACCCGGCTGGTGATGACACCCTCGATGATGCCCTCGTCGTCGTAGGATTTTTTGATCTCCTCCCAGACCTTGACGTTCTGGGCCTTTTCCTTGGACAGAACGACGCGCTCCTCCTCGTCATCCCACCATTCCACCATCACCTCGACCTTGTCGCCGATCTCGGCGTTGATGTTGCCCTTTTCGTCTCTGAACTCGTGGATGCGGATCTGGCCCTCGGACTTGTACCCGATGTCCACCAGCACGTGATCCTTGTCCACCGAAATGATGCGGCCGGTGACCACCTCGCCCTCGGCGAAGCGTTTGAAACTCTCCTCGTACATGTCCATCAGGCTTTCCATAGAGTCGCCGGATTTCTGCCCATCCTGCTCCGACTGCTCTTCGGCGTTCTCCGCCGGGGTCGCCTCCACCGCGTCTACCGCTCCGGTCGGCGTCGCCTCCCGGAGACCGGCCTCATCGGCCGGTTCGTTGTCTGACATCGTTTCTTGACTGAGTTGCCCGGATTCCTGGTTTTTGCCCAAATCTTCCATGAAAAAAAATACCCCCTTAGACTATTTTTAAACCCCGCCCCCGTTTAACGGTTGCATAACCTATGACTGCTATCAGAGACGACGACAAAACGCAATCATTATTTAAGCGTTCACTGCCCCGACATCAACCGGCGGCGACCAATCTCTTTATGTGCTCCAGCATGACCGCGACCACCTTTTTTGCCGGCAGGTCGGCCGAATCGATGCGGATGGCGTCCGCCGCCGGTTTGAGAGGCGCTTCGGCGCGGGTGCTGTCGTTGCTGTCACGCCGCAGGAGATCCCGCTCGACCTGCTCGAAACTCAGGCCTGTCTCAGGTTTCAGTTCCAGATAGCGCCGCAGGGCGCGGACTTTTTCCGGAGCGTCGAGATAGAATTTGACCTCGGCATCCGGAAAGACCACCGTGCCCATGTCGCGGCCTTCGAACACGGCGCCCTTCTCGCGGCCGATCGCGCGCTGCACCTCCAGCAGAAAGCGCCTGACGACAGGCCGGGCGGAAACCGCCGAGGCCAGCATGGTAATCTCAGGCGCTCGCAACCGACCGGTCACATCGCTTCCGTTTGACAGCAGCCGCGGGCCGCTTTCGGTCTGTTCGCAGCGCAGGGTGAGACCGGCGCACAATTTGGTCAGCGCGGCGTCGTCATCCGGCTCGATCCCCGCCGCATGCGCCGCCAGGGCGATGGCCCGATACAGGGCCCCGGTGTCGATGTAGCGGCTGCCCAAACACTCGGCCAGCAGGCGGCTGACGGTCGTCTTGCCGGCCCCGGCCGGGCCGTCGATCGTGACGAGGATTTTTTTCATGTCGCGGTCAGCACCCGTCCGAGCGCGGCGACAAACCGCTCGTTTTCGGCCGGCAGTCCCGCGTTGACGCGGATGTAGTGCGGATACCCATAGGAGCGCATCGAGCGCACGATGATCCCTTCGGCCAGCAGTTTCTCGAAAACGGCATCGGCATCGGTTCGAACGTCGATCAGGAAAAAGTTGGCCTGAGTCGGAAAATACCGCACGCCGAGATCGTCCAGCCGGGCGAACAGGTAATCCAGTCCCGAGTGAACCAGGCGGATCGTCTGCTGCAGGAAAGCCTCGTCATCGAGCGCCGCCGCCGCGCCGGCCTGCGCCAGCGAACCGGCGTTGAAGGGCTGCCGGACCCGGTGCAGGATGGCGGCCAGCTCGGGCGGCATGATGCCGTAGCCGATGCGCAGCCCCGCCAACCCGTAAGTCTTCGAAAACGTCCGCAGGGTCACCACCGGCCGACCGCAGTCGAGAAATTCGAGTCCTGCGGCGCAGTTCGGCGCCCGCACGAACTCGATATAGGCCTCGTCGAGCACGACGGTGATGTCCGGCGGCAGGCCGTGCAAAAAAGCGTCCAGCGCAGCGGCGCGGATGATGGTTCCGGTCGGGTTGTTGGGGTTGCACAGGAAAACGAGCCGGGTCCGCGGCGTCACGCAGCGCAGCATGGCCGCCAGATCGATGGCCAGCGCATCGTTCAGGGGAACGAAAACGGGCCGGGCGCCGACGCTTTGCACCGAAATGGCATACATCAGAAAGGAGGGGCGCGGCATCAGGGCCTCGTCACCGGGCTGCAACAGGGCCCGGCTCAGCATGGCAATGACGTCGTCGGAGCCGTTGCCCAGTACGATTGCGTTGGCCTCGATCCCGAATTTAGCGGCCAGCTTGGCCGTCAGGGCGAAACCGCTGCCGTCCGGATACCGGTGCAATTTTGCGAGATGCTCGCCGATAGCCGCGAGCGCTTTCGGCGAGGGCCCCAGCGGGTTCTCGTTCGAGGCCAGCTTGACCGAATCACTAATACCGTACTCGCGCTCGAGTTCTTCCAGGGGCTTGCCCGGCTTGTAGGGGTCGATGGCCAGGATGTAATCGGGTATGGTCAGGTTCATGTCACGCCGCCGCTTTGCAGCCCTCATCGACAGCCGCCATGTTCAGCGGGATCAGCTTTTTTTTCTTTGAAAATTCGGTTTCGACACAGGCGCGCAGCGTGTCGTTGCCGACAATCTTGCTGCGCGCGACAAAAGCGGCCAGGGCGATGATGTTGGCCGAGCGCACGCTGCCGAGCTTGACGGCAATATCGTTGACCGGCACCTTCAGTTCATCGACGTCGCTGCGCCCCGAACCGATGTCGATCAGGGAGCTGTTGATCAGGATGACGCCGCCCGGTTTGACCTGCGCGGCGAACTTTTCGAGCGACGGGCGGTTCATGGCCACCAGGTGCATCGGATTGCGGATGATCGGCGAACCGATCAGCCGATCGCTGACCACCACGGTGCAATACGCGGTCCCGCCCCGCATCTCGGGGCCGTAGGAAGGCACCCATGCGACCTCACGCCCCTCTTCCATGGCGGCATGGGCAAGAATCTTGGCACTCAGCAGAATGCCCTGGCCGCCGAAACCGGCAAACATCACTTCGCTTTGCATGACGCCTCCACCTCTTTTTTGCTGGATCGTACCGCATCCTGGACCAGGTTTCCGCAAGTTGGGGGATACGGGCCGTTAAAGCTCCCCCAGCGCCCTCGCGCCATACCAACCGTGCGGCCTGCCTTCCAAAAATCCTGCTGCCGGTCGCGGAAAAGCCGCCGGCAGACTCGTCGCTCACGAATCAATCGGTGCGCTGACTCAAGCGATGCGCTGATTTAGTCAGGAGTCTTCACTTCGCCCAACTGATAGTAGGGCAGCATGGTTTCTTCGGCCCACCGCAGGGCTTCGACCGGCGTCAGCCCCCAGTTGGTGGGGCAGGTGCTTACCACCTCGACAAAACTGAAGCAGGTCCCCGCCAATTGATATTCGAAGGCCTTTTTAATCGACTTTTTGGCCTTGCCGACGAATTTGGGTTTGATGACCGTCTGCCGGGCGATATAAGCGGGCGTCTGCAGGGCGGCCAGGAGTTCGCACATCTTGATCGGCATGCCGACTTCCTCCACCCGCCGCCCGAAGGGTGAGGTGGTGGTCCGCTGGTTCGGCATCGTGGTCGGCGCCATCTGGCCGCCGGTCATGCCGTAGACGGCGTTGTTGACGAAAATGACCGTTATTTTCTCGCCGCGGTTGGCGGCGTGAATGATCTCTCCCATGCCGATACTCGCCAGATCGCCGTCGCCCTGGTAGGTGAACACCACCAGGTCGGGCCGCACCCGTTTCATGCCGGTTGCCTGCGCCGGTGCGCGCCCGTGGGCGGCTTCCAGGAAATCGAAGGTAAAGTAGTTGTACATCAGCACCGCGCACCCCACCGGTGCAATGCCCACTGTCCGGTCGCGAATGCCCAGCTCGTCGATGACCTCGGCCACCAGCCGGTGAATGACGCCATGGGTGCAGCCGGGGCAATAGTGGGTCGCCTGATCGGACAGCGCCAGTGGTTTTTGAAAAGTCTTGCCCATTTTGAAGTGCTCCAATGTTGCGATTGGGTTGCGAGAGCAGCGCCGGGTTCTCGGCACCAATGAGAATGATCGGTCAGCTGGCTAATGATTTAACGAACGTCATCACCTCTTCGGGCGTCGGCACGTCTCCGCCGCATTTCCCGTACCAGTGAACCGGCCGTTTGCCTTTCACCGCGTGCTCGACATCTTCCACCATCTGGCCCATGCTCATTTCGATGCTGGCCACCACCCGGCAGCTTTTCCTGCCCGCCGCCTCTTCGACGGCCGCTTCGGGAAAGGGGAACACGGTCTGGGGACGGATCATCGCCACTTCGAGGCCGCCATCTTTCAACTGATCGATCGCCGTGCGGCACACCCGGCTCATGGTGCCGTAGGCGACGATGAGAACGCGGTAATCGCCGTCAGTGTTGTAGGCCTCGAAACGGATCTCCTCTTTTTTCATCCGGTCGTACTTGGCTTTGAGCCTCAAATTGTTATCGTTTAACATCACAGGGTCCAGATACAGGGACCGGATGAGATTGCGCTGCCCGCTATTGCGGGTTTTCATGCTGTTGACGGCCCAATCGTTTTTGTCTGACGGCGCCGTCTTCAGGTGGTCGGGAAATTCGACCGGTTCCATCATCTGGCCGATCAGGCCGTCGCCGAGGATCATGACCGGATTCCGGTATTTCTCCGCCAGCGGAAAGGCCATCATCACCATCTCCACGGCCTCCTGGACGCTGGCCGGCGCCAGCACCAGTAACCGGCAGTCGCCGTGCCCGATCCCCTTGGTGGCCTGCAGGTAATCGGCCTGGGAAGGCAGGATACCGCCGAGGCCCGGGCCGCCGCGCATGATGTTCACGAACACGGCCGGGCACTGGGCGCCCACCATGTAGCTGATGCCTTCGCTCATAAGGCTGATACCCGGACTCGATGAGGTGGTAAAAACCCGTTCACCGGCCGCCGCGGCACCGAAAATCATGTAAGATACCGCCACCTCGCTTTCGCCCTGCAGAAAAACGCCGCCCATCTCCGGCAACCGCCGCGACAGGTATTCGGCCACTTCGGACTGGGGGGTGATCGGGTAGGCGAAGTAGTTCAGGCACCCGGCCCGGATCGCCGCTTCACCGATAGCCTCGTTTCCTTTCATCAACACCTTGCTCATCGATTCACTCCATTCGTTTAGTCTCGGCCATCATTTGGCCCCGGCCGGCGCTTCGGCCTCCTCGCTGATGGTGATGGCCACATCCGGACACATCGAGCAGCACATGGCGCAGTAGATGCAGTCTTCCGGACGGGCGCGATAGGCGGGAAAATACCCCTTGGTGTTGACCTGATCGCTTATTTCCAGCACGTTTTTCGGGCACACCGCGACGCACAGCCCGCAGCCCTTGCACCGGTCCTGGTCGATGACGTGAATATAGGTCATGGTCGCAATTCTCCTTAGTGTCCATTCATAACTGGCCTTTTTCCCGCTGGGCGGCGTGCTCCGCGGGTTTCCGGCTGCGGCGTACATAACGTACGCCTCGCCGTCCCGCCCAGGCGGGATGCGGCCTTGCCCAGCGAAAAAAATTCACAGTTATGGATCGGACACTATATAGTGCCTAAAATGGCAGATGGGCACTCTTTAAGATATCGCCGCCGCTTTTTTCCAGGGCGGCACGAGCTGCCGCGCAATAGCCAGCACCGGGCAGTCGAAGCGCTCTGGCGCGATGAGTGGCAGCAACTCGACTGCGGCGGTGATGAACATCAGCGGCAATCCACTCTCGGCCGCCAACTGCCGCACGAACTCGTAGCCCTGCAGGATGTGCTGCGGGGTGGTCTCGTCGATCAGGTTGGCATTTCCGATCCAGCCGGTCACCGCCAGGCGGGCGGCCGCCTCGATTTCCCGCCGCAGCTTGAGGCAGCCGGAAACACTGCTCGTCTCCGGTCGCAGCGGGTTGACGACCTGCAACATGCGGTAGGGAATCCCGTCGAAAGCGGCCGCCAGGGTCGAAAGGGCCCTGGCGCCCACCGGATCACCGCCGGCATCGATCAGGTCCATTGGGCCGGGACGGCGGATCATGCCGGCGATCAACGGGCTTAGAATCGGTAGATCCGCGTGCAAATACTCCGGCGGCGGCAAAAGGACCTTAATACCGATACGGCCAAGGGCCCGGCGGGCTTCGCGGGTGCGGAAATAGGGGTTGACCAGGTCCAGATCCGCCAGCCGCACATCGATGCCGCGGCGACGGCGCTCGACGGCCAGATTCACGGCAACTTCGGTTTTCCCGCTGCCGTAATTGCCGACGATGACAACCAGGCCCTCCAAGTCGATTTCCATTGTCCTCTTTGGCGTTGCAGCCACCCCGCCGGAGAACCCGTTCACCTGAGAGCGGCAAAAAGACACAAATTTATTTTGTAATTTTATTTCAAATCTTTGTCAAGTTTTACGCCAAAATTTTTCTGCGCCACCCCTGTGTCTGCTTGACTCTGGTCCAAAACATGGTATGCTCGCCCTTGATCGACCGGCTTCCGCTGGGCCGACTCGGCGCCCGGTGCACTCTGGGACAAACCACTCGAACTTAGGGCTCACAAATTATTGAGTGTCCATCCATAAATCACCGATTTGCTTTTTCGCGAGCCCTTAACCGCCGCGCACAAAGAAAAAAACGGACACCGAGGGCGCCTGCCGTGTGACGTCAGATGCCCAGCGATTTGCCATGCAACGCGTTATAACCGGACTTGAAAATCTGTACCGGCACCCACCGGCTTGGCTTAGGGGACGGCGGCTCGGCCTGCTCTGCAATCCGGCGTCGGTCGATCCCCAGTTGTTCCATGCCCGCGATGTGATCGCACGCCGGTTCCCTGACCGGCTGACCGCGCTCTATGCGCCCCAGCACGGTTTCCGAGCCGAAAAACAGGACAACATGATCGAGTCGGCCGACGGCGTCGATCCGGTCATGAACGTTCCCATCTTCAGCCTCTACGGCACCACCCGGATTCCGACCCGCGACATGTTTGCCCCGATCGATGTCCTGCTGGTCGACCTTCAGGACGCCGGCACGCGCGTCTACACTTTTATCTACACCCTTTCCTATTGCATGGAAGCCGCCCGGGCCTATTCCAAAAAGGTGGTGGTCCTCGATCGGCCCAACCCGGTCAACGGGCAGCTCGTCGAGGGCAACTGCGTTGCCGCCGACTGCACCTCCTTTGTCGGACGGTATCCGATACCCATGCGCCACGGGCTGACCATCGGGGAGATGGCGCTGCTGTTCAACCGGCATTTCGGCATCGATTGCGACCTGGAAGTGATCCCGATGAAAAACTGGCGCCGGGCAATGTACTACACTCAAACCGGATTGCCCTGGGTGCCGCCCTCGCCCAACCTCCCGACGCCGGCATCGGCGATGGTCTATCCCGGCCAGGTGCTCTGGGAAGGAACCAACGTTTCCGAGGGACGCGGCACCACCCAGCCCTTCGAACTTTTCGGCGCGCCCTTCATCGAGCCCCAAAAGATTTCGGCCGCCGCCACCGCCGCCAAGCTGCCCGGAATCATCCTGCGGCCGGTCACTTTCGAACCCACCGCCAACAAGTGGTGCGGGCACCCCTGCCGCGGGTTTCAGATTCACGTCACCGATCCGCAGCACTACCGCCCGTATGCCGCCTCGCTGGAACTCCTGCAGGCGGTCATCCGGCATCACCGGCAGGAGTTTGCCTGGAAACCGCCGCCCTATGAATACGAATACGAGCGGCTGCCGATCGACCTGATCATCGGTGACCGCTCGGTCCGGGAGCGGATCGAAGGCCTGGAGCCGATCGCGGACATCGCCCGGTCCTGGCGTGAGGCGCTGACCACATTTGTGACCCTGAGCCGCACCATCCACCTCTACGATTGAGCCGATGAAAAGTCCCGACCCCGACCAGCTCAAATGGCGCCGCATGCGGTTTAAGAACAACAAGGTGTGGCAGGCCACGAACCCCGACGGCCGACCGCTGCAAGAAAACGGCAAGGTCCTGATCAAGTATCAGCTGGAACAGGACTACCAGTACTGGGTGAACCCCGCCAACCTCGTGGCGCTCGACGCCCCGGCCGATACCCCTGCGCTCGGTGCCCGCCGACCGTCGCCAGCAAGGCCAAAACTCAAGACAGCCCTGCCCCCGGCGGCTCCGAACACCGTTCATATCTACACCGACGGCGCCTCATCGGGCAACCCCGGGCCATCGGGAATCGGGGTTGTATTGACGTACGGGGAAAAGACGAAAGAAATATCGAAATTCATCGGCAACACCACCAACAACGTCGCCGAACTCGAAGCGATTCGCATTGCCCTGGCGGAACTGCGGAGCAAAAACCTGCCGGTCAGAATCTACACGGACAGCAGTTACGCTCTCGGCGTGCTGTCGCTCGGATGGAAGGCTCAGAAAAACAAAGACCTCGTCGCCTTGATCCGCACGATGCTGGCGGCGCTGAAAGACGTGACCCTCATCAAGGTTCGCGGCCATGCGGGTCACGCGCAAAACGAACGCGCAGATCAACTGGCCCGGGCCGGCGCCGCAAACGGCGGCCGAGACTAAAATACAGGCACCCGTTTTCGAGGTTGCAACGTCCGATGCGCTTTGTACGATCTGAAGGAAAGCGTTTGCGGAGTGTTGCAGAGGTATGGCGCCGGGCGCGTCAGCGTACTATTGTATCTCCAGTGCTCGACAACTTCGTCGATGCGGTGCCCTATCGTAAGCGTTTACAGGGTGCCGCAGGTGCAAGGCGTCGGGCGCGCCGGCGTACTTTCGTACGTCAAGTGCCCGACAACACAGCAGATGCGGTGCCCTGTGAACGCTTACAAAAAAAGAGCCCCACCACGGCGGCAGAGCTCTGTCGGTCACATGTGGCGGTTAGGCTTTTTTCAGGCCCTTGATTTCATCTTTGAGTTCGTCGATTTCTTTCTTATATTGCTCGACCTCGGCCTCTTTTACCGATGAGGACTCGAAGGCCGGCTCGTCTTTTTTCCAGTTGTCCTTGAGTTCATCAAATCCGAGATAAACCGCCAGACCGCCGCCAAGCAGGAGCATGATTGGAATGATGCCGGCCAGGACCATCAAAAATTCCGTCCACCAAATCCCCAGTCCGATCAGTCCCAGTGCCGCCGCAACCGCCCCACCGATCAACGTTTTCATAAAAATCCTCCTCATTTTTTGTGTTCACGCCAGATATTGTTGCTATTTTTGAGCCGCCACTCTAATACCGCTGACACCGCAGGTCAAATAAAAACTTGCAACGGGAAGCGTTTCTTCCCGCCAGCTGAAGATAACGCTCCGTTAATTAAAGAAAAGCCTGTGCAATCAGACACTGCGAACGACAAAACTGAAGCGGTTCCTAACACAGTTTGAAAGCCAAGACAAGTCCCTTTGAAAAGTCACCGCCAACCCCGACCACTTTTTTAACAGGGGACAGCCCGCGCGCAGCGGCAGGCCCCGGCTCCCAAATAAAATATTGCAAATCAGCGTTCATTTTGCTAAAAATTTTTATTTTTAATTGTAGGTAGTTACCCGTATGATCAAACCGAAATCAGCGAGACCCCTCCGCACACCTCGCGCCTCTTCCGGCCGGCTCAGCAGCGGCACAATTGATCACTACAGCTGTTTTCTGCCCCGCAAGCTCGGCCGGCTGCGCGCGCTGCTGCTGAAGATGTTTTACTCCGGCATTGCGCTCAGCGCGGATCTGACCGGCATTATCGACCAGATCCCCAAAAACGCCATCATCGTCTACGTCAACAAGAACAAGAGCCGGTTCGAATACCTTTACTACCACACTGCCTTCGCCCGCAGGGGCTATCCGGTTCCGGAAATCGGGCTCGACTACCGCCCGGTGCTGTGGCAGCCCGTCGGCCGGCTTCTCAAGATCTTTTTCGCACAGCTCTTTCATTTCCTGGGCAGCCTGTCCTTCCGGGATCCTTACACAAGCGGCTATGTTCAAAACGAACTGCTCGACGGCAAGGCCGGGTTTCTGTCGCTGGTGGACAAGGGCGAATTTTACCGACGCTTTCTGCGATCCAAGATCGACCCGCTCGAATACCTCGTCGAGTTTCAGAAAAAGACCGACCGGCCGATTTATCTCGTTCCGCTTTTAATGTTTTTCAGCAAAAATCCTTATCGCTCCAATCCGACCCTGATCGACATGATGTTCGGCTCGGAGGGCAAACCGGGCACCATCCGCCGTCTGATAGCACTCTTCAGGAACCCGGGCAAGGTTTTCACGGAAATAGGAACGCCCGTCAACCTGATGGCGTTTCTTTACCGGGCCGAAATTTACGAAAAACCCACCGTATACCAGTCGCTGTACCTGCGGCGTTTTCTGCTGCGGCAGATCAATCGGCATCGCCAGACCATCACCGGTCCGGTTCTCAAGAGTCCGGAGGAACTCAAAGAGAACATTCTGACCGCAGAACGGTTCCAGGAATTTTTGGCCAAGCTCGCCGAATCGCGCAATACCCCGATATACAAGCTTCGCAAGGAAGCGGCCGCCAACCTGAGCGAAATCGCCGCCAAATACAGCACCAACATGATTAAAATCGCCTCGATGGTCGTCGGCTATATCGTGGACACCATGTTCGAAGGGGTTTCCTTCAACAGCGACGGCCTCAAGTACGTTAAATCGGCCTCTCAAAACGGCCCGCTGGTTCTGATCCCCTGCCACAAGAGCCATATCGACTATCTGATTCTCTCCTATATCCTGTACCATAACAACATGCCCTGCCCGCATGTCGCGGCCGGTAAAAACCTGTCGTTCTGGCCGATCGGACCTCTGTTCCGCAGGGGCGGGGCTTTTTTCATCCGGCGCAGTTTCCGGGGCGCCGTTCTGTATGCACGGGTTTTTGCGGAATACCTCTATAAACTGCTCGAAGAGGGGTTCAACGTCGAGTTTTTTATCGAGGGCACGCGCAGCCGGACCGGCAAGATGATCCTGCCGAAGCTGGGATTTCTGTCCATGCTGTTCGAAGCCTTCCGCACCGGCGCCTGTGAAGAAATGATCTTCGTTCCGGTCTACATCGGCTATGACCGCGTGCTGGAGGAAAGCTCTTACATCAACGAACTCAGCGGCGGGCAGAAGGAGCCGGAAAATTTTCGCCAGGTCCTCAACGCCCGCCGGTTCCTGAAGAAGCGCTACGGTAAAATATACCTGCGTTTCCATGAACCGCTGTCTCTCAGCCAGCTGCTGCGCGACCAGGGCCTGAACATCCATGATATCTCCCCCAAGGAGAAAAACACCTTCTGCCGCAACCTCGGTTTCCGCATCGTCAACGCCATCAACAAGCAGACCGTCATCACCGCCCACGGTCTGTGCGCGTGCGCCATTCTCAACATTCCCCGGCCCCGGTTTACGCGGCCGCATCTCAAGCCGGTGATCGACCTGTACCTGCGCTATCTCGGCACCCAGGGGGCCCAGTTGGCCGACACCCTTCTGATCGATCAGGAGTATGCCATCGACAACGCGCTGACCTCTTATGGTCAGCGAAAATTCATCGAATCGGTCGCCAAGTCGAAAGAGGACGTGGCCGCCGAAACCGAATACACGGTCAACGAAAGCCAGCGCACGACCCTGGAGTATTACAAGAACAACTGCGTCGCCTTTTTCATCCCGGCGGCCTTCACCGCCCTGGAGATCCTGCACCTGGACGCCTTTCAATTCGCCGCAGCCGACATCCACAACGGCTACCGCTACCTGCAGCACCTTTTCAAGAATGAATTCGCCTACGACATCGACCTGAACCCGGAATATATCGTCCGTAAAACACTCAAGATTTTGATCGACGACGCGATTCTCATTCCCCACCAGACGCTGCCGGATACGTACAACATCACCTCGGCCGGTTTCAGGAAACTGAAGCTCTTCGCCGCTTTTCTGACAACGTATTTCGAAACCTATCTGGTCGTCCTGAATCACTTCCTGTGGGCACCGCCGGACGGGCTGAACCCCAAGGAGCGGTTGAAAAAAATAGAAGCCCGCGGCCGGCGGATGTACAAACGCAAGGAAATAGGGCGCCGCGAATCACTGTCGCGCGTGACCTATGAAAACGCCGCCGATTTTTTCACCAGCCAGGGCATCAAAAGCTCGGAAGATATCGAGAAAACCGAACCATTTGCCGTCGCCATCAACCGCTATCTCAGCCGCCTGCACTGACGCCGGCGCGCAACCGGGGAAAAAGGACGGCTTCGATCCGGGGGCGCCGGTGTTTTGAGTAAATCCGTTATGAAAGCCATGATTCTGGCCGCCGGCTTCGGCACCCGGCTGCGGCCCTACACCGATTTCAGGCCGAAAGCCTTGTTCACGATCGCCGATCAACCGGTACTCGACCGCATGATCCGGCAGCTCGTGGCGGCCGGCTGCAGCGCCATCGTCGTCAACACCCACCATCTGCACGATCAGATCGAAGTGTTCGTGGCCGATGCAAAGTACCCGGTTGCGGTGCACACTCGCTTCGAGCCGGTGATCCGCGGCACCGGCGGCGCGCTAAAAAACGTGGCGGACTTCTGGAACGATCGCCCGTTTATGGTCGTCAACAGCGACATCGTGACCGACATCGACCTGGCGGCGGTGCACCGGTTCCACCGGCAGCACCCGCACCCGGTGACACTGGTTCTGCACGATGCACCGGCGTTCAACACCGTTACGCTCGGCCCGGGCGACCTTATCACCGGGTTCGGCGGGTCGGACCCGGGCGCCCCGGCCGCCGGCGGTCGGCTGTTGGCCTTTACGGGCATCCAGGTTCTCGATCCCGATGTTCTCGATCTCGTCCCACCGGAGGTCTTTCACAGCAGCATCGACACCTACCGGAACCTGATTGCCACAGGACGGGGGGTCAAGGCCTTCATCGCCACCGGACACGACTGGGCCGACATCGGCACGCCCGAACGCTACCGTCAGGCGGTTTACGACAAGATGACGCCCGGCGCGTTTGCCCGGGTTTTTCCAGACCGTCCCCCGGGCCCGATCGACCGCGAACTGCTGGCCGGCGACGGTTCCGATCGACTCTGGTACCGGCTGAAATCCGGACCGTTTTCTATGATCCTGGCGGACCACGGCATTCGCACCGGCCCGCAGACCGTCGAAGTCGACGCCTTTGTCGCCATCGGCCGTCATCTCAGGGCGGCCGGCATAGACGTGCCGCAAATCTACCTCTCCGATCGGTTTGCCGGATTGGTCTACCTGGAAGACGTCGGTGACGAACATCTGCAGGTGGCGGTCCGGTGTATCTCACGGGACGAGGAATTGGTGGCCCGCTATCGACCGGTCATTCGGCAGCTGATCAAAATGGCTTTCGCCGGCGCCGAGAACTTCGATTCTGGATGGACATACCAGACCGCGTCATACAACCGCGAGGTCATCCTCGACAAAGAGTGCCGCTACTTTGTTGAGGCTTTTTTGAGAACATACCTGGGGCGCAGCGATACTTTTGCCGAACTGGCGCCGGAGTTCGACCGGTTGGCCGACCGTGCCCTGGCCTTCGGCGTCAACGGATTCATGCACCGCGACTTTCAGTCCCGCAACATCATGATCAAGGACGGAACCGGCGTCATCATCGATTTCCAGGGCGGCCGTCTGGGACCGGTCCAGTACGATCTCGCATCGCTGCTGATCGACCCGTATGTCGATCTGCCGCAGATCGTTCAGGATCAGCTGTCGGCCTATTGCCTGCAGCTAATCGGGCTGACAAAACCCGTCGATCCCCACTGCTTCCGAAGTGGTTACCACTACTGCTGCCTGACCCGCAATCTTCAAATCCTGGGGGCTTTCGGCCACCTCAGCAAAGTCAAGGGCAAGACCCAGTTCGAAGCCTACATACCGACCGCCGTCCGGAGCCTGCACCAGCGGTTGAACCGCGACGCCAAAAACGAGTTCCCGCGGCTGAGCGCCATCGCGGCCGAGGTGTGCGGCGGTTTGCGTCACGGATAACATCACAACAGCGAAAAGGAGGCACCCGCCGATGGAATCGATCAACGTCATGGTCAACGGCCTTCCGGGCCGCGTGGCAGAAGCCGTGGCACGGCACGTCCTGAGCGACGGCCGTTTCGAGTTAATCCCCTTTTCGTTCACCGGCCCCGAAATCTCAGAGGGCGAAACGCGCGTGATGGACGCCAGCGTTTGCCTCGTGCGGGCGCAAGAGCGTGATGCGGCGTTGGCGAAGGTCAAGGCCGTTAGCCCTGATTTCATCACGGTCGACTTCACCCACCCGTCGGCCGTCAATCAAAACGGCGAGTATTACTGCCGCAACGTGCTGCCGTTTGTCATGGGCACTACCGGCGGAAACCGCGACCAGCTGGCGGAGGCCGTCCGGAAGTCGTCGACCGCGGCGGTCATCGCCCCCAACATGGCCAAACAAATCGTCGGCTTTCAAGCGATGATGGAATATGCCGCCCGCTCTTTCCCGGGCTTGTTCGAGAGCTACCGCCTCGAGATCAGAGAAAGCCACCAGAAGGGGAAGGCCGATACCAGCGGCACCGCGAAATCCATGGTGACATACTTCAACGATTTGGGCGTCCCGTTCGCCGAAGCCGATATCCGCAAGGAGCGGGACCCCGAGCGGCAGAAAAACGTCTGGGGCATCCCGGAAGAATTTATAACCGGTCACGGCTGGCACACCTACACTCTGACCTCTGCCGACGGGACCGTGCGGTTTGAATTCACCCACAACGTCAACGGCCGCGAAATATATGCCCGCGGGACCCTGGATGCCATCGCCTACCTGCGCGCAAAACTGCAGCAGGGAGCAAGGGGCAAGGTCTTCTCGATGATCGATGTCCTGCAGGGAGCGTGAGGCGCCGTAAAGGATGGCCCACTTCCTGATGACGAAATTGTTTTATAAAATGTTTTTCAAAAGGAAAGGGTGAACAGGTGGGTGACAAGGGAAAAAGAGCTAAAGTCAGACGCGAAGAACAAAAAAAGTAAGCAAACACTGATCGAGAGACAGAAGCAAAAAGGTAGGGGTCATGACATCTGTTATTAAGTATTACGAGGGAATCGATTCGGTTGCCGTAATCGGCAACTATCTGCCCCGCCAGTGCGGAATTGCGACCTTCACCACGGACCTGGTTGAAGGCCTGTCAGCGGAAGCTTCCGACATTAACTGCTGGGCCGCGGCAATGAATGAC
>JBAPSB010000113.1:0-8708 GCA_049281435.1 Desulfobacterales bacterium | reverse complement strand
CGCTCTCCACCCAGATACGGCCGCCGTGAAACTCGATGATCCGGCGGGTGATGGTCAACCCTAAGCCGCTGCCCGGCGGACGACCCTTCAGCGAGTGCTTTATCTGCCGGTACTCCTGGAAGATGGTTTCGCAATCGTTGCCGCTGATGCCGATGCCGTTGTCTTTAACCCACACCCGCACATGATCCGGCGCCACGTCGAGTCCGATCCCGATCAGGCCGCCGTCTTCTGTGCAGAACTTCACCGCATTCGAGATCAGGTTCACCATGACCTGGATCAACCGATCGCGGTCGCCGGCCACCACCGGCACCTGATCGGGGATATTGCGGACAAGCCGGATGTGCTTGTCTTTGACGAGGCTGTTGGTGGAGGAGAGGGCATCCTGAATGACCTCTTTGAGATCGACTTCTGAGATTTGCCATGCCATCCGTCCCGTTTCGATTTTCTGAAAGTCCAACACCTGGTTGATCAGGCGCGTCAGTCGTTCGCTTTCTTTGACGATAATGGCCGTGAACTCCTGGTGCTGCCGGTGCTCGATCCCGGGATTGGCATGCAGGATTTCGGCGATCGACCGTACGGAAGTCAGCGGCGTGCGCAATTCATGGGTAACCGTCGAAATAAACTCGTCTTTGAGCCGGTCCAGCTCCTTCAGGCGCTCGTTGGCGGCCCTGAGGTCGGCGCTTGCCTTTTCGAGTTCGTGACTATAGGCGATGACCTGCCGGGTTTCATCGAGGATGTCCATGACCTCATCGATGCCCAGGGGTTCCTCCTTGACCGTTTTTGAGACCACCACCCGGGCCGAGGCCGATCCGATGGTCCCGGCCAAGAGCTTTTCAACGTAGCTGACCAGGCCGGCATCGGCCTCTATGTCGTCTTCCCACTTGGTCCGCTGGCGGCCATCTACGTGCCTGAGAGCGTAAGCCGCCAGTTCTTCTTCGGTTCGTTCCCGGCCCAGGAAACGCACCAGCAGGGACCTGAGGTCCCCGACCGAGGCCGTTCCCCTCCAGAAACTCGACCCGTCGGTTTCTCCGGCATAGCGGTAGGCTTCGACAAACAGCGTGGCCTGAGAGTGCTCGATGGCGCTGGGTTGGCTTGTCAACGATATTCCGATAAAGAGCGCCGTGTTGAAAAACATGCTCCAGAAAACGGCATGGGCCACATGGTCGAAGTCCTGTAATCCGAAGAGGGCGAACGGTTTGAGCCAGGCGATGCCGAAAGGGCCGTGCGTCACGAATTGCGGGTCCATAAAGCCCGCCTGCACCAGGGACGGCAGGACCAGGGTGTAGAGCCACAAGACGAAACCGGCGAGCAAACCGCTCAACGCCCCGGCCTTGGTGGCGCGTTTCCAAAAGATGCCGCCCAGAATCGCGGGCGCGAACTGGGCCACGGCCGCAAATGAAATCAGACCGATCGACACCAGTGTGTAGAACTCGCCGATGAAATGAAAATAGGCGTAACCGAACATCATTACCAGGATATTGCTGCCGCGGCGGATGGACAGCAGAATATGACTCAGATCGGCGCGCTGCGCGAGTCGCAGTGACGGCAGCCGCAGCAATACCGGCATCACCAGGTCGTTGCAGATCATGGTCGACAGTGCGATGGTGGCCACGATGACCATGCTGGTCGCGGCCGACATGCCGCCGATGAAAACCAGCAGCGCCAGGAACTCTTTGTGCTGCGCCATCGGCAGCGTCAGCACGAACGTATCGGCATCCATGGTGCCGGAACCGAACTGCATCACGCCGCCGAAGGCTATCGGCAGCACGAAGATGTTGATCGCCAGCAGATACAGGGGGAAGAGCCAGATAGCCTTGTCCAGATGGTCTTCGTTGACGTTTTCCACCACCATGATCTGGAATTGGCGCGGCAGGAACATGACCGCCATCATGGACAGGAATATATGGATGCACCAGTCGGCATACGTTCCGACGTGCAGCTCGAAGGTCAAGAGCCGCTGGAGTTCGGGCAGGGCACGCGAGCGGTTGAAAATATCGCCGAACCCGTTGTAGATCCCGTAGGTAACGAAAATACCGACCGCCAGAAACGCAATCAGCTTGACGATCGATTCGAAGGCGATGGCGGCCACCAACCCTTCGTGCCGTTCGGTGGCCTCCAGAGAGCGCGTGCCGAAGAAAATCGTGAAAACCGCCAGGATCAGGGCGGTGTAAAACGCCGTGTCCTGGAAAACCGGAATTTTGGCAAAGTGAACCGGGACCTGGATCAGGGGATAGTCCCTGATCACCAGGTAACTGGTCGAAATGGCCTTCAGCTGCAGCGATATGTAAGGAATGATGCCCAGCACCGCGATGATGGTCACCACGCTGCCCAGCGTGGTGCTCTTGCCGTAGCGTGAGGCGATGAAATCGGCGATGGAGGTAATGCGATGCACCTTGCTGATGCGGATGATCTTGCGCAGCACGAACCAGCCCAGCGTGGCGACCAGCGTCGGCCCGATATAGGTCGGCAGAAAACCTATCCCGTTGGTGGCCGCGCGGCCCACGCTGCCGTAAAAGGTCCAGGCCGTGCAATAGACGGCCAGGGAAAGGGCGTAAATGTAGGGATTGCTGACCAGGCTCTGACCGATCTGCGCGTGCCGGTCGCCGATATAGGCAATGGCGAACAACAGGCCGATGTAGCCGAAGGAGAAAAACAAAATGGTTTCGGTGGTCAGCATGTCGCTTTCAAGATTCAGGACTTTTCCGGCGGCGGCCCGCCGCGGAGCGCGTTTTGGCGTGCGCCCGCGTGACGAAGACGATCATGAGGATCAAAAACGCCCAGACAGCAAATATATAGAGGTATAGCAGCGGAATTCCAAACAGAAATGCCGGCAAGCTGAAAAGGGACAGAATCGGGTAATTCAGCAGAAGGCAGCCGAGCAGAAACAAGGCGAACAGGCGGCGACTGATCATCGATTCGGGCGACATGGCCAACCTCTGTCGAGCTAGCGATAAATGAGTCGGCAATTTCAGGCCTCAAGCCGTCTGTCGGCCGGCACAGAAACCAATGAATATTTCGACATTATATAATTCTTGACCCGCTCAGCCGCACCAAGGGCTTTGGGCCCTGCGACAAGACGGCTTAATGAGCGCGTCCGTAAGGCCAAATGACATCGCCGGTCAAGTATGCTATGGAGGGCCGATCCGCAAACTTTCTATGGGTGCACACAATCTGTGTATAGAGGATGGACGGCCGGGTGTCAACGAGCAGCAGGGGGCGCCATAGAGCTTGCTTCATCGATTCGATCTTCATGGCCGTAAAGAAAATATACATCGATCAGGCCGTCGCCGATAACCGCCAGGTGCGCGATATCTGCCGCCGGTTGAATCTGCCGGGGGAAACCGTGACCGGCGCGCCGGCGGTTTTTGCCGCCGTGGCCGCAGCCCCGGACCCGGTGCAGCGTGGCAAGGAGGTTCTCTTCCTGACCCAGAACAAGGGCGCCTTCGTCAAGCAGTGCCCGGGCACGCGCCACTATACCTGCTGTGACTACGGAATCCTTCACATCGGCACCTTCTGCAACATGGACTGCGCTTACTGTATTCTGCAGTCCTATTTTCACCCGCCGGTGCTGCAGTACTTTGTCAACCACGAGGATCTCTTCGGCGAACTCGACCGGCTTTTCGCCCGCCGGCGGATCGCCCGCATCGGCACCGGCGAATTTACGGACAGCCTGATCTGGGAAAACTGGACAGATCTGTCGCAGGTCCTGGTCTCCCGCTTTGCAGCCCAGGATACCGCAGTGCTGGAACTCAAATCAAAGACCACGGCCATCGAGAAACTGGCGTCGCTGGCTCATCGGCGCAAAACGATCCTGGCCTGGTCGCTGAACACGCCGCGCGTCATTTCGCGCCAGGAGCGCGCAACGACCTCTCTTGCGGCCCGGCTGCACGCCGCGGCCCGGTGTGAATCCTGGGGGTATCCGCTGGCCTTTCACTTCGATCCGATGCTGATATACGATGGCTGCGAAGATGATTACCGCGCGGTCGTCGAACGGCTGTTTGCCGGCGTGTCACCCGACAATGTCGTCTGGATCAGCCTGGGAACTTTCCGGTTTCCACCGGCATTGAAACCGATCATCGAGATGCGCTTTCCCGAATCCGATATCATCTATGGTGAATTCATCTGTGGCCTGGACGGCAAGATGCGCTATTTCAAGCCGCTGCGGATCGCCTTGTATCGTAAAATGGCCGCCTGGATCAGAGAGTTCGCGCCGGATGCCACGATTTACTTCTGCATGGAGGATGATGAGGTCTGGCAAAAATCCCTGGGGTTTCTGCCCGCCGAGCGGGGCGGACTGCCGCGCCTGCTGGATGAAAGCGCCGTGCGCCACTGCGGGCTCGACCCGCGGGCACTGACGGCGGGTTCAGGTTAAGAAGGCGGCCACAGGTTTTCAATAGTTTGCCACGGATATGGACTTTTCAGACAGCGGGGTGGCCTGAAGGGCCGCGCCCGTTAGCCTGCCCATAAGCGGCAACGAGAAAGGTTGAGTTGAAAGGCTTGATGACCGGGAGGTGTTGGGCGAAACGGTGCGGGGGGATTGCGGCAGGATGCCTTCTTCTGTTGTGGCTTCTGACGGCGGAAAGTTCCGCGGCAGCCGGGTGGTTAAGCGTCAAGTGGGTCGATGACGGCGACACGATCCTTTTAACCGACGGACGGCGCGTGCGCTACATCGGCATCAACGCGCCGGAAGTCGCCCACGCAAAGTACGGCCGCGCGGCCGAGCCTTTCGGCGACCGCGCGCGAGCCGCCAACAAAGCCCTGGTCTATGGCAAAAAGATCCGGTTGGAATGGGATCGGGAGGAAAAGGACCACTACGGCCGGCTGCTCGCGTATGTCTACCTCGAGGACGGCCGCTGCGTTAACCGGGAGATGATCGCCGCGGGCTGGGCCTATGTCCTTTACAAAAAACCGAATGACCGCTGCGACCGGATTCTGATAGAGACCCAGCGCCGCGCCATGCAGACCGGGGTCGGCATCTGGAGCCGGTGGCATGAAACCGCTGAGACCATCGTCGGCAACCGTCGCTCCCGGCGCTTTCACCTCGAACGCTGCCCCGGATCAAAAAAGATCCACCCCAAAAACCGGGTCCGCCTGGCAAGCCAATGGGAGGCGTACTGGCAGGGATACGCGCCCTCCAAAAAATGCGGCCCCTGAAACCAGAAAAAGGGATTCGATGGTCTCGAATCCCTTTTTCTGCTGTGTGCTAAAGACGCCGTGCGGGCAGGCAATCAGCCCTTGTCCTTGTTGACCTCCGCGATGATTTTTTCGGCAATCTGGGTCGGCACCTCATCGTAATGGGAAAATTTCATGGTGTAGATGCCGCGCCCACCGGTCATCGAGCGCAGATCGGGGGCATAAGTCAAGAATTCGGCCATCGGCACCTGGGCCTTGATGACCTGGTTGCGGCCGGCGCTGTCCATGCCGAGCACCCGACCCCGGCGGCCGTTGAGATCGCCCATGATGTCTCCCATGTATTCGTCGGGCGCGGTTATGGTGACATCCATGATCGGTTCGAGCAGGACCGGATTTGCCTGTTCGCAAGCCTTCTTGAATGCCAGCGAGCCGGCGATCTTGAACGCCATTTCCGATGAATCCACGGCGTGAAAGGACCCGTCGTCGAGCGTCGCCTTGAAGTCGATGCAGGGAAACCCGGCCAGGACTCCCTTCTGGCAGGAGTCGATGATGCCTTTTTCGACCGCCGGGATGTACTGACGCGGAATCGCGCCGCCGACGATGGCATCCACGAATTCGAATCCCGCCCCCTTGGGTTGCGGCTCGAGTTGAACCCAGCAGTCGCCGAACTGGCCGTGGCCACCGGTTTGCTTCTTGTGCCGGCCCTGGACGCGGACTTTCTTCTTGATGGTCTCGCGGTACGGCACCTTGGGGATGTTGAGCACGGCTTCGACGTTGAATTTTCGTTTCAGCTTTTCGACCGTGGTTTCGATATGGATCTGGCCGGCGCCGGAGAGCAGAATCTCTTTCGTCTCGGCATTGCGGTCGAGTTTCAACCCCATGTCTTCTTCCATCAGCCGGGAGAGCGAGCTGAAGATCTTGTCTTCGTCTCCTTTGGCTTTGGCGCTGAGGGCATAGGAGATCAACGTGGGTATCGGCTGCGCGGTGGCAAAGATGACTTTTCGGTTTTCGGCGCAAAGAGTGTCGCCGGTGGTGGTTTCCTTGAGCTTGGCAACCGCCACGATCGCCCCGGGACCGGCTTCACCGGCGGGTTTCTGTTCTTTGCCGGCCAGGGTCAGGAGCTGGTTGTAACGCTCGCGGGTGCGCTTCCGGGTGTTGTAGAACGTCCCGTCGCCCGCCAGGGTGCCGGAGACGACCCGGAAGATCGACAGGCGGCCGGCGTAGGGGTCGGCGACGGTCTTGAAAACAAATCCGGCAAAAGGGGCCGCTGGATCGGGCTCGCAGGCAACGGCCTTTTCGCCGGACTCGTCGGTGGCACTGATCGCGCCGCGGTCGGCCGGGGAGGGGACGCTGCCGACGATAAAATCCATCAGCAGGTCGATACCGATGCCGGCGGTCGCCGAACCGCACAGAACCGGCACGAAAATCCGGGCCAGCAGGCCTTTGGTCAGCGCCGCCTTGATGTCCTCGTCCGTGAGCTCTTCGCCTTCCAGATAGCGTTCGACCAGGGCGTCGTCGGCCTCGGCCACATTTTCGATAAAGGCCTCTCTTTCCGAATCAACCGCTTCTTTCATGTCGGCCGGTATGTCGATTTCCTTAGCCTTCCCGTCGGCTTCATAGGCGTAGGCCTTCATGCGGATCAAATCGACCACGCCTTTAAAATCGGCTTCCGTTCCAATCGGCAGTTGCATGACAATCGGCTTGGGGTCCAGAATGTCGCGGGCTTCCTCGAAAATACGCCTGAAATCCGATCTTTCCCGGTCCAGCTTGTTGATGAAAATAACGCAGGGCATGTTGAATTCCCGGGCGAACTCCCAGGCCTGCTCGGTCTGCACCTTGATGCCGTCGACGGCATCGACCATGAAAATGGCGCAGTCGGCGGCCGGCAGGCAGAATTTGGTGTCATTGAAAAAATTCTGGTCGCCGGGGGTGTCGATGATATTGATCGTGTGCTTTTTCCAGCCGAACTGATGAAAAGAGCTGCTGATGCTCGACCCGCGCCGCAGTTCTTCGGGCTCGAAGTCCATCGCCGTGTTGCCGTCTTCAACCCGCCCGATGCGGTTGGTGACACCGGCCTTGAACAGCATGACTTCGGCAAGGGAGGTCTTGCCCGAACCACCGTGGCCGACCAGTGCAATGTTCCTCAGTTTGTCCACCATCTCACTCATCTATGTTCCCCTCTCGTTGGTTTATCCTGACGATTCCGCAAAGGGTTTACCCCGGCCCGGCACGCCGGCAACCCGGAAATCAAGGCCATCCGCCGGCCACGGGCACATGGAAGCCGATCCGCTTCGATTTCTACCAAAGAGTGCAAGTCAAAATTTCCTACCCTCTCTAACCGTAAAAATCAAGGCCAACTTTATGATCAGTTGTGCCCGCTGAGTTCCGCTTCAGCGGGATTAGGCCCGTTGAGTCTCGCTATTCCGGGATTGAGACGACCAGGGTCGGTTTGTCGGAAGGGAAGGGCGCATCGCAGGGGCGGGGTCAATCCGGGGGGAAAACAGCCTTTTCCTGATCGGCGGGAAGTGGCTGCAGATGGATTAGAAATTCCTTGTTGCCCTTGGGTCCCGAGATTGGCGAATCGATCACGGTCCTGACCGACAGCGGCAGGTGGCTGAAAAAAGCGGTCAACTCGTCGATCACCTGCCGGTGCAGCACCGGGTCCCGCACCACGCCGCCTTTGCCGACCTGACCCTTGCCGACCTCGAACTGGGGTTTGATCAACGCCACGATGGCGGCACCGGCCTTCATCAGGGGGGTGACGGCCGGAACGACGATCTTAAGGGAAATAAAGGCCACGTCGATCGTGATCAAATCGAGCGGTTCGCCGATGGTGCCAGGTGGCAGGCGGCGGATATTGGTCCGTTCGATGGCCACCACGCGCGGATCCTGCCGCAGTTTCCAGGCCAGCTGCCCGTAGCCGACATCGACGGCGTAGACCTTGCGCGCCCCGTGCTGGAGGAGACAGTCGGTGAAGCCGCCCGTGGAAGCGCCGACATCGAGGCAGACCTTGTCTGTGGCGGCAATTGCGAAGGCCTGCAGTCCGGCCTCCAGTTTGAGCCCGCCGCGGCTCACGAAGGGATGGTCTTCGGTTTTAAGGAGAATTTCATCCCGATCGGTGACCGCCATCCCGGCCTTATCGGCCGGCTTGCGGTTGACCAGGATCTTGCCCGACATGATCAGCGCGCGGGCGCGTTGGCGGCTGGCCGCAAGGCCCCTGTTCAAAACGGCCACATCGAGGCGCTGCTTATCGGAAGGCGTCATAGCGAGCTATTGATTGGGTATGGGAAATTGACTGTGGGATACGAGATAGGGCCTGACAGAAAACTCCCCTCCCAAGTGGGAGGGGTTGGGGGAGGGGGAGGTAACTGCTGAATATTATTCACCCCCACCCCGGCCCTCCCCCGTCAAGGGTGAGGAAAAAAAGGCGGTCGTTTGTTTGGCGTTTGTGAATAGGACCACTTAGCCGGCGTGCCGCATCTTCATTTCTTCGGCGGCCGTCAGCTGCCGGGCCGCAGCGGCGATCGCCGCGGCGTCGATGCCGTACCTGGATCTGAGAAACGCCTGGGACCCAT
>JBAPSB010000112.1:0-30211 GCA_049281435.1 Desulfobacterales bacterium | reverse complement strand
CGATTGAGCCCGGCTTCCATCTCGCGCAGGCAAACGGCTACCTCCAGTTTTTCGAAGGCTTCGCGGCCTTGCCGCGCGGCAAGCGACAGGAACGTGCCGGCCGCTCCCGGTTCGTGGCGGGCCTTATCCAGGGCTGCGGAAACAAAGCGGTCGAGGGCCGCCGGCGTCAACCGCTGCAGGCCTCTTCGCATCCCCTCCAGGAAAGCCTCGATGAGGTGCGCGTCGGTCCGCACCACCTGTAAAAGCTGTTCCAGCTGCCGGGCGCGTTTGGTCTCTGCAAATGACAGTGCCGCTTGCGACAGGTCAATGGACAGGTGCTGGCACTGATTGTAGGTCCGGTCCGGCTCGAAGGCCGCTATCAGCAGTTCGAGAAATACGGCGGACGCAAAACGGTCGCCGTCGCCAAGCAGTTTCGAGAGGGCGGCCAGAGGCGGCGGCAGGCAATAGGTGCCCTTGGCCTCCATGATTTCTACGGCCTCGCTGAAAAGTCGCAGCAGGGCGCGGTCGCCGTCGAGCAGCACCGGCACCAGATGAATGGCCGTCAGCCGGCCGATAGTCGTTCCCCGGCCGCCGGCCGCCCGCACCCGGCGGTGGTAGTTCGCTATCACTGCGGCCTCGCCCCTGGGCATCAGCCGCAGGTATCCGTCTGCAATCGCCTCTCCGAACGATATTTCCCGGTCCAGGCCCCACAGGGTATCTTCGACCAGCAGCTCGGCCACGACCGCGGAATCCGCTGGATCGAACTTCCCCAGCTGCTTTTGCACGGCTGCGGCAAGGTCTGGGTCGAGGAGGCGCAGCGCCTCGAGCGGTTTCCTATGGTCCTGGTCAGGTGGCATGCATGAGAAAATCGGCGCCGCTAAAACAGATCGTCGATGAGATCGTTCATGGTTTCCTGGAGGTGCTTGTCGTCGGTTAGAGATCCGCAGATGGCCGCTCGACAGGCGTCGCGCGCGGGGACGCGGCGTCCGATCAGCTGGGCGGCGTAAATCAGGAGCCGGGTGCTGGCGCCTTCGGTCAGGCCCTGCTCCCTGATCCGTCGGATTTTATGTGCCAGGCTCACCAGCCGGCCGGCGGTTTCCGGTGCGATGCGGCCCTCGTGGCTGACGATTTCGGTTTCCTTCTGCGCGCCCGGATAGTCGATATCGATCGTTACGAATCGCTGGCGGGTGCTTTGCTTCAGATCTTTCAATACGGACTGGTATCCCGGGTTATAAGAGATCACAAGTAAAAAATCCGGATGGGCCGCCAGGGTCTCGCCCTTTTTATCGATGGTCAGTCGGCGGCGATCGTCACTCAAGGGATGGATGACCACCGTGGTGTCCTTGCGGGCTTCGACGATCTCATCCAGGTAGCAGATCGCCCCGATGCGCACCGCCCGGGTCAGGGGGCCGTCCATCCAGATGGTTTCATCGTTTTTGAGCAGGTAGCGCCCGATCAGATCCGAGGCGAACAGGTCCTCGTGGCAGGCCACCGTGATCAGGGGGCGGCGGTATCGAAAAGCCACATATTCGACGAAGCGGGTCTTGCCGCATCCGGTCGGGCCTTTCAGCATCACCGGCAGCCGGGCATCGAGCGCGGCTGAAAACAATTCCACCTCACCGCCGGACGGCAGGTAATACGGTTCTTCTACAATGCACTCGTCCGTCATAAGGTCGTTGGGTGGCGGTTTCATCAGTTTGCCAGGTTCCGGCGACCGCGACTCTTTTACGTTTTCCTGTCGGGCCATAGCGTGCGACCGCCCACCAGCGTGCGGAAATCAATGACAGCCGGCAGGATCCGGTTGGGCATCAATGAATTGACTTTTCGTTTACGAGGCCAATATAATGGTGAATTAAAGTTTATCTTATACAATGGAAAAGGATTAGAAAACAAGTCACATGACCCAACTCCTTGAATTCGACGGCAAGAAGGTCTTTCTCGTGGGAACCGCCCACGTTTCGGAAGAGAGCGCCCGGCTGGTGGCCGAGGTCATCGCCAGTGAAAAGCCGGACACGGTGTGCGTCGAGTTGTGTGCATCACGCTATCAGGCGATCCGGCAAAAAGACCAATGGCAGAACATGGACATCGTAAAGGTCATCCGGGAAAAAAAGTCTTTCCTGCTGCTGTCCAATCTGCTCCTGGCATCGCTGCAGAAAAAAATTGCCAGGAAACTCAATGTGCGTCCCGGACAGGAGATGATTCAGGCCATCGAATCGGCCGAGGCGGTCGGGGCCGCCGTCTGCCTGGCCGACCGGGACATCCGCATCACCCTCTCCCGCACCTGGCGCCTGATGCGGTTCAGGGACAAGATCAAGCTGCTCGCGCAGCTGATTTTTTCATTGGGGCAGGTGGACGACATCAGCGCCGAGGATGTGGAAAAGATGAAGGAGCAGGACGTGCTCGAGACGGTTTTGGCCGATGTGGGCAAGTCCCTGCCCATCGTCAAGGCCATTCTGATCGACGAACGCGACCGCTACCTGGCCCACAAGATACGCCAGGCCCCCGGCCAAAAAATCGTGGCGGTCGTGGGCGCCGGCCACGTTCCGGGAATCAAAAAATACTGGGATGCCGAAATCGACATCGCCCCCCTGGAAAAGCTGCCGCCCAAGAGCCGGCTCTCCGCGCTCCTTAAATGGGGCCTGCCGCTTGGCATCGTGGCCTTGATCGTCACAGGCTTTTTCATCGGTGGCGTCGCGGCCGGAAAAGACATGGTCATCTGGTGGCTGCTGGCCAACGGCATCCTGGCCGGTCTCGGTGCCCTGGCGGCCCTGGCGCATCCGTTGACGATCATTTCTTCCGTTCTGGCCGCGCCGCTGACTTCGCTCAACCCGATGGTTGCCGCCGGCTGGGTATCGGGCCTGGTCGAGGCCTTTTCCCGCAAGCCGCGGGTCATCGACTTCGAAAATCTCCAGGAAGACATTCATTCGCTGCGGGGGTTCTGGAAAAACAAGGTCACCCGCGTTCTGCTGGTCGTGGTGTTTACCAACCTGGGCAGTTCCATCGGCACTTTTGTCGCTATTCCGTTGATGCTAAAGTCTTTCTGATACGACCATCATGTACCGGAATAGAAAAGATGGCCGCCGGTATCGCCTGCCGGCCGTGTTCGGCATTCTCCTGCTGCTGGCCGGCTGCAGCAGCATCGAGCCGCCACCGCCCTCCGAAACCGATATCCACGCCCCGGCGGGGCAAATCGGGCAGGTGCATTTCGCTGTTCAACTGGGGGCCTTCGCCGACGTGGACAATGCCGTGCGGCTGACCGAGACGCTGCAGCGCACGGGCGTGAACGCCTACCATTTCAGCGACGCTTCCGGCTTTTACAAGGTTCGGTTCGGCAATTATGCCACCCGCGACCTGGCCGTCCGGGAAGCGGAAAGCTATCGGGCACAAGGGCTCATCACTAAATATTATATCGTCCGGCCGTTGCCGGCGGCCGGTACCCGTGCAGCGCGGGAACAAATCGTCAAGACGGCCATGAACTACATCGGCATTGCGTATAAATGGGGCGGAGAATCCACGGACGAGGGCTTCGACTGCAGCGGATTGACGATGACGGTCTACCAGCTCAACGGGTACGATCTGCCGCGAACCTCCCGGCAGCAATGGACCACCGGCACGGCCGTCGATCGCGACGAGCTGTTGCGCGGCGACCTGGTTTTCTTTGCCACGGCCGGTGGGCGCCGCGTGAGTCACGTGGGAATTTACACCGGCGATAACCAGTTCATCCATGCCCCCGGCCGGGGCAAGCGCATCCAGGTGACATCCCTGACGAAAAGTTATTACCGCGACCGGTTCGTCGGCGCGCGGCGCTACCTATAGCGGATAGTCGTAAAGGAAAACTTTCGCTCAACCGGCCGCCCGGGCCTTGCGCAAAGGAAAGTTAAAAAAACGGAAACCTCCATGATGGCCAATACTCCGGTCGGGTTGGATTATGAGCGCTGCACCATTTTGGTTATCGGCGATGTCATGCTGGACCGCTATCTCTGGGGCGATGTGAACCGGATTTCACCCGAGGCGCCGGTGCCGGTGTTTCACATCAAGCGGCGGTCGATGGTTCCGGGCGGTGCCGGCAGCGTGGTGTTGAACGTCATCGGGCTCGGCGCAGCCGCGAGCTTGCTGGGCATGATCGGTCGGGACGAAAACGGCAGCACGCTCAAACGGCTGCTCGGGGAACCGAGAATCAGGTCGGTCCTGCTCGAAGATGCCAACCGGCCGACCATCACCAAGACGCGCATCGTGTCCAGGGGGCAGCAATTGCTCAGGATTGACGACGAAGACACCGTGGTTCTCGACGAATCTCTGAAAGCGATGATGATCGAGCAGGCGGCCGGGGAAATTCAGACCGCTTCGGCCGTCATTCTTTCGGATTACGGAAAGGGCGTTTTCGATACGCGCGGCCTCACCGAAGCCATCATCGCTGCGGCCAGAGACAATGATGTCCCGGTTATTGTCGATCCCAAGGGGAAAAATTGGGACCGCTACGCGGGGGCGTCCTGCCTGACGCCCAACACCGCCGAGCTCGAGCAGGTTCTCGGAGCGCCCCTTGCAGACGATGCCGCCCTGGCCGGCGCTATGCGGGGCGTGCGGGACAGATACGGGCTGTCGAACCTGCTGGTCACGCGCGGTGCGCTGGGGATGTGCCTCATGGGCGAAGACGGGGATCCGCAATTCATTCCGTCGATCGCGCGGGAAGTCTATGACGTGTCGGGGGCCGGCGACACCGTCATCGCGACCCTGGCGGTCGGCGTCGCCGCCGGGCGGAGTTACCTTGACGCCGCCCGCCTGGCCAACGTCGCCGCCGGGATTGTCGTCGGAAAACTGGGAACGCAGCCGATTCACGCCCTCGAACTGAAGGCGGCGGTGTCAGCCGGCGGTGAGCCGCTGAGCGCCCGAATAAATCAGAAAGCCCGCTCGCTGGCGGCCGCTACGCTTCAGGTGCAGGCCTGGAAGGCGCTGGACATGAAGATCGTGTTCACCAACGGCTGCTTCGACTTGCTTCACCCGGGACACATCCACTTGTTGAACGCGGCGAAAGGCTACGGGGACAAGTTGATCGTCGGGCTGAATTCCGACGCTTCGGTCGGGCGGCTCAAGGGTGACCGGCGGCCGATTTTGGGCGAAACGGACCGCGCTGCCATTTTAGGCGCGCTGGACTGTGTCGATCTGGTGATCATTTTCGAAGAGGACACCCCGATCACGCTCATCGAAACCCTGGAACCGGATGTGCTGGTGAAGGGCGCGGATTACCGGCCCGAGAGCGTGGTCGGAAAAGAGTTTGTGGAATCCCACGGCGGCAGGGTGCACCTCGTGCCTATCGTCGATGGATACAGCACCACCCGCCTGGCGCAGAAAGTGTCGGAAAAACACGGCGAACACAATTCCGACAGCGTTCGCAAATAATTAATAGGTGGGCATCCGCGAACTTTTTTAGGCCCTTATGCGAGCGGCTTAAGGGTTTTTCACGCCAGAAGGTTGACTCCCGCCTGAGCGGGAGACCGCTCTAACACCTTTTTTTAAGCGGCTTCCGAGGAGCAGCGACATGATCATTCTCACGGGAGGAGCGGGGTTTATCGGCAGCAACGCCCTTGCGGCACTGAACCGCAGGCATGGTGACGACATTCTGGTTGTGGACAATATCGCTGCCACCGAAAAATGGAAACACCTGGTCGGCAAGCCGTTCAGGCAATACGTGCACAAAACGCGCTTGTGGCCGTGGCTGGATCAAAACGAGGCCGTCACCGTCGAGGCGGTCGTCCATCTGGGGGCCTGTACGGACACAATGGAAAGCGATTTCGATTATCTGGTCGAGAACAACGTCGCCTATTCCAAAAAGATATGGCGCTTCTGCACTGAAAACCGCATTCCCCTGGTCTATGCCAGCAGCGCCGCCACTTACGGGGACGGCCGGCACGGGTTTTCCGACGACCATGACAAAACGGCCACCTATGAACCGATCAACGCCTACGGCTATTCAAAGCATCTCTTCGATTTGTGGGCGCTCAAGCAGTCGAAAACCCCGCCGCGCTGGTACGGGTTGAAATTTTTCAATGTGTATGGACCTTGCGAAAGCCACAAGGGCCGGATGGCCAGCGTGGCCAGTTTCGCCATCCCGCAGGCGCTGCGCAGCGGTCGCATCCGGCTCTTCAAATCCCACCGGCAGGGCTGGGCGGACGGCGGACAGAAAAGAGATTTCATCTACGTCGGGGACGTCGTCGATCTGATCGTCCACTTCCTGGATGCCGCCGCACCCAGCGGCCTCTACAACGGCGGAACGGGAAGGAGCAGGAGTTTCAACGATCTGGCGCGCGCCATCTTCAAGCGCCTGAAGCTGCCGGAAAGAATCGAGTACTTCGACATGCCGGAATCGCTCAGGGCCGGCTACCAGTATGTTACCGAAGCGGACATGGGTAAGCTGGCGGCAACCGGCTTCAGATGCGGCGCGCTCAGCCTGGAGGAGGGCGTGGAGCGGTATGTGAGGTGGCTGCAGGACGAGGGCCGTCGGGCCGGTCAGCCAGGCTGATGGTCCGGTCAGAAATTCGCCCGCCCGGCCCGTGTCGCAACGGGCATCAGAGAGACAGCGGACAGTATCAATATAACGCTGCTCCCGGACTCAGCGGCGAAATCTTCACCGCCATCCGCTTAATCTTCCGGCCAAGACCCGGCCGCTCGCCGGTCGTTTCGACGAGGGTCAACCGTTTCTGCGCAAACAGCGCAATGCATTCCGGATAGAGGGCCCATTCCAGTTTCAACCCCTTCTCACGGACCGCCGCCAGGGTGTCGCTTTCCTGGATCGCAAAGGCCCTCTGGCCGATGATCGGTCCCGTGTCTTCCCCGTAATCGACAAAATGCACCGTGCAGCCGGCCACCTTGCAGCCGAAGCGAAACGCGTCGCCATAGCCGTCGGTTCCCGGAAAGGCCGGCAGCAGGGCGGGGTGTATGTTCATGATGCGGGGCAGGCTCGCACCGGTATTGACGCGATCGATGAAATAGGGCGTCAGGGTGCGCATGTAGCCGGCCAACACGAGCAAGTCGAACTCGTAGGGCGCCATGGCCTGGAGCAACCGGGATTCGGCCATGACCCGCGATGTCAAAAAGGCGGTCACCTGTTGTGGATCGGCCTGGGGCGGAAAAAGGGTTTGTTTTTCAAACAGCTGGCCCATGTCGACGTCGGGCGGCAGCGCGGTACCCGGCGTCGTGCTGCGGCAGGACCGGATGACGGCCCGGTAGTCGACCGCGAACGTGGGGATTTTGTGGCGGCGGCCCAAGTCCAGCCCGGCCGCCTGCGGATTGTCCGAACCGATAAAAACCACCTGACCGCCTGTTTCGCCCTTTTTGCACGCCGCTATGATGGCCCGCAGGTTTGTGCCGGTGCCCGATATCAGGGCCCCGATCTTGATAGTGTTCGTCATCTGCATTCTTTCCGCCGGCCCCCTCGTACCGCTGCATTTTTCGATCGTGGCCGGCCCGGCTTGTCATGAAATACCTGGCGGCAGTCTGACCTATGTACAACGAAACCGGGTCCTTTTCAAATCGTCATCGCCAGCGCGCCGCCCCGACCCCGGGGTCGGGGCGCTTCCTCCGGCGGGTGCCGGCGTAATATCGTCCTGGATTGACTTATTTTGTAAAAGTTGACAACCTTGGGGGCCATCACTATAATTGCGAAAATTGTTTCAAAAAGGAAAGGATAATATCACATGGCTGAAGGTATCATGGAAATAGAAGACGGAAATTTCGAGAATGAGGTGTTGCAGGCGGACATGCCGGTGCTGGTGGATTTCTGGGCGCCGTGGTGCGGGCCTTGCAAGGCCATCGGGCCGGTCGTCGAGGAGCTTTCCAAGGACTACGACGGCAAAATAAAGTTCATGAAGTGCAATGTCGACAACAGCCCGATTACACCGGGTAAATATGGAATCAAAGCCATTCCGACACTCATTTTGTTCAAGGGTGGCGACGTGGTCGACCAGATTACCGGCATGGTTGCCAAATCAAAACTCGAAGATGTCATCAAAAAAGCCCTTTAGCCCTTTGGCGCCGCGGGAGGGACAAGAACACCAACCCTCCGGCGGCTTCCGCAGATAAATCAATCCTGCCGACGGTGGATTCCGATCAGCCGCATAGCTGCGATGAGAGCCGTTTTTATGTGGTCGCGGGCCGTGGCTGCCAAAAGGCCTCCTGATTTACGAGAGGCTTGGAATCGGGCCGGCGAGGCCGTCCGTGGCCACTGAATCAAGGGGATCGACGATTTTCAATTTTTGCAAAAATGACAAGAGTCTATCAATGAAAGCGGCCGTCGCGCTGTGCCTGGGTTTGTTTTTCACTTTTTCCGGCTGTTCTCTTTACAACTCCGTCCATGGTTTTTTATTCAAGGCCGAAGATGTGGAACCGGTAGAGATTCTGGTTCAAAAAGGCATGGATGAGTATGAGAGCGGGGATTACAAATCGGCCCTCGATTATTTTCAGAAAATCAAGGACTGGTATCCCTTCAGCAAATACGTCACCCTGGCGGAGCTGAAAATAGCCGACGCGCACTATCAGCTCGAAGAGTATGCGGAAGCCATATCCGCGTACCGGGATTTTGCCGACCTTCACCCCAACAACGAGGCGATCCCCTACGTGCTCTATCAAATCGGCCGGAGCTATTTTGACCAGCTGGATACGATCGACCGCGACCAGAGCGTCACGCGCGAGGCCCTGGAGAATTTCAGGCAACTTCAGAAGCAGTATCCCAACTCGATATACGCCGAAAAGGCGACCGATCACATCGACAAATGTCTGAAGAACCTTGCCGGAAACGAGTTTTACATTGCGATGTTTTACTATAACAACAAAAATTATGACGCAGCTCTGCACCGCTTCAGGTCGCTCGTCACCAATTATCCGGATGCCGGTGTTCATCGCGTCGCCCTTCAGTACATCACCAAGTGCGAATCTTCCCTGGCAAATCAGGCGCCGCCCAATTAAAAAAGGCTTTACAGATTCCGGCCTTTGCGGTAAACATCCCTTTTTTTCTTTATTGATTTTTCCGTATTCGTGCACGGGCGGGGCGTGACGCCCCGGCGCGCTGTCAAAGGAGAGGGATTATGTCCAAAGCATGTGAAATATGCGGCAAAAAACCGATGGTGGGCAGCAACGTGAGCCACGCTCACAATGTGAACAAACGCCGCTTCAATCCGAACCTTCAGCAGGTCAGGGCGACGGTGAACGGACGGGTTAAAAAGATGACGGTCTGCACCAGCTGCATCAAGTCCGGCTACGTCGTCAAAGCCCCCTGAGTTTCTCCCACAGCCGCTTTCAACCAGTCAGCAACACCAAAACGAGGCGGCGCCGATGCAAGATAATGATTTTGGCAAGGCCAGAGGGAGGCCGGCTGTATACGTCATACGCCCGCCGACCGATGACACAGCCGAGTCGCGGCCCCACCGGCGCCACATATAGGCTTCAAGATAATGATTTTGGCAAGGATAGAGGGAGGCCGGCTGTATACGGCATACGCCGCCGACCGATAACCCGGCCAAAATCTTTATCTCGAAGCCTATATCAGTTGATGCGCTTGACTTCCATGACCTGCTTGACTCTCTTGAGCGATGACATGATCCGCTCCAGGTGTTGCGTATCCTCCACGTCGATAGTGAACACGCTGTTGACGACCTTGTTTTCCTGGGTTTCGGTTTTCGCGTTCAGGATGTTGGCGTCGTTTTTGCTGATGTTGCTGACGACGTCGGCCAGTAACCCGACCCGGTCCAGGGAACGGATATATATTTTTACGGGATACGTTTCTGAGTTCTCGATATTCCATTCCACGTCGATTTGCCGGTCGGGGCTCATCTTCAGGGCGTTGACGCAGCCCCTGCGGTGCACGGTCACGCCATAGCCCTGGGTAATGTAGCCGGTAATCGAGTCTCCCGGCACCGGCTGGCAGCACTTGCCGAACCGGATCAGGATATCGTCCACGCCCTTGACCACCACCCCGCCCTTGGCCTTTTTCTTGCGCACCCGGCCGATGAGTTTGTTAAAAACCGATTCCCGCTTTTCATCGCTGTCGGCTTTGGCCGTAAAGCGCCGCACGACCTGAAGCGGAGTGATCTTGCCATACCCCACGCTGGCAATCAGGTCATCGGCCGCCTTGAGCCCGAAGTGCTCTACCACCCGGTGCATGTCCTCTGTTTTGAGCAACGCCGAAAAATTCAGCTTTTCCTTGCGAAAGGCCTTGTCGCACATTTCCCGCCCGAGGGAGATGCTGCGGTCTTTTTCCTGGGTCTTGATCCATTGGCGGATTTTCGCACGGGCCTTGACCGTTTTGACGTATTTCAGCCAGTCCTTGCTCGGCTGGTGGTTTTTCTGGGTGACGATTTCGATGACATCACCGGTCTGAAGCTCGTACTGCAGCGGGACCATGCGGTCGTTGACTTTGGCACCGATACACTGGTCGCCCACCTCCGTATGGATCACGTAGGCGAAATCGACCGGCGTCGCGCCCTTGGGCAATGTCTTTATTTCCCCGCGGGGCGTGAACACATACACTTCGTCGGGAAAAAGGTCGATGCGCACATTTTCCATGAATTCGCCCGGGTCCCTGAAATTCTCCTGGTTTTCGACCAGTTCCTGAATCCAGGTGTACATGCGGCTCACCCGTTCATCGACCTGCTGACCCTCCTTATAGCCCCAATGGGCGGCAATGCCCGACTTGGCCACCCGGTCCATTTCCCAGGTGCGGATCTGAACCTCCATGCGCTCGCCGTAGGGACCGAAAACCGTCGTGTGAAGCGACTGGTACATGTTGGGTTTCGGGCGGCTGATATAGTCCTTGAACTTGATGTCGATCGGTTTCCAGAGCGAGTGAATCAAACCGAGCGTTTCGTAACAGTGCGGAATGGTGTCGAGGATGATTCTGAAGGCGATAATATCGTAAACGTCTTCAAACGCCAGATTCTGCGTCATCATTTTGTGGTAGATGCTGTAGTAATTCTTGTTGCGGCCTATCACCTCGCACTTTAAATCCGCCGCGGCCATCTTTTTTAAAATGAATTCCTTTACCGTTTCGATATATTTCTCGCGCTCGGCCTGATCCTTGGCCACCAGGCTTCTGGTCCGCTCGTACTCATCGGGCAGCATGTACTTGAAAGAAGCGTCTTCAAGTTCTTTCTTGATCCAGTAGATGCCCAGGCGGGCGGATATCGGCGCATAAATATCCATAGTCTCCCGGGCGATACTGACTTTTTTCTTCTCGCTGCGGTGATACTGAAGGGTCCGCATGTTGTGCAGGCGGTCGGCCAGCTTGATCAGGATGACGCGGATGTCGTCGGCCATGGCCAGCAGCATTTTGCGGATGCTTTCGGCCTGGCGGGCCTCTGAGCTGCTCAGACGCAATTTGGCCAGCTTTGTTACGCCGGAGACGATATGCAGGACATTGGGGCCGAAGATGTCCTCGATTTCTTCGGTCGTGGCCGAGGTATCTTCCAGGACATCGTGCAGAAGACCGGCGGTGACGCTGACTTCATCCAGGTTCATGTCGGCCAGGATGCCGGCCACTTCCAGCGGGTGAGACAGGTAGGGTTCCCCCGACAGGCGCACCTGGCCTTCGTGGACCCGCGCGGAGTAAATGTACGCGCGTTCGATCAGGCTGAGGTCGGCCTCTGGAGAGTATTCGGCCACCTTGTCGAGAATGTCGGTAATGCGGATCATAGAGGCTTGAAATAACAGCGATTCATAATTTGCCCGGCAAAAATGGATGGCGGGTGACGATTATTGAACTCAAGCAACCCAGACTGCCGAAGAACGACGGTCCTAATAGGCTTTGGCGAAGATGACCCGTTGCGGCGACGGTTCGCCGCAGGCGATGCACCTGCCCGGGCCGGCATCATCGTGCCGGGTGCCGGGAAGAGGGATACAGCGGATGGTCACGCCGAGGTCCTCCTTGACGGTGGCTTCACAGCCCGCGTCACCACACCAGTGCGAGTAGGCGAAGCCGCCGTGAATTTCGGGCTTTTCTTTGTCTGATGGCGTAAAATAGTCATAAAACGATTTTTTTTCATCGATGACGGTCGAATGCGTTCGCTGAAAAGCCAGGGCGCGATCAAAGAGCGTGTGTTGAATGTCGTCGAGAATATCGGTGATTTCGGCGACGAACCGGTCGCGCTTGAAAGAGACTTTTTCACGGTGATCCCGGTCGCGGCGGCCCACGAAAACAGATTCGGCGGCGATGTCCCGCGGACCGATTTCGACCCGCAGCGGAATACCCTTCTTGATCCACTCCCAGCCTCGGGCACCGCCGATATCGCGCGCGTCGATTTCCACACCGACCGGCCGCCGGCCATAGGATTTCTTTTGCAGCTCCGCGGCCAGAGCCTCGACATAGGGCATCACCAGGGCGTGTTCCTCCGGATTGCGTGCGATGGGCAGCAAAACGACCTGCGCGGGGGCGACCCGGGGCGGCAGGAGCAGGCCGTTGTCGTCGCCGTGGGTCATGATCAGGCCGCCGATCAGGCGCGTCGACGCCCCCCAGGAAGTCGTCCAGGCATACTGTTCCTGTTCGTTGGCATCCTGGTAGCGGATGTCCGAGGCCCGGGCAAAGTTCTGACCGAGGAAGTGAGACGTGCCGGCCTGCAGGGCGCGGCGATCCTGCATCATCGCTTCGACGCACAGCGTGTCCACCGCCCCCGGAAACCGTTCCGCCGGCGTTTTGCGGCCCTTGATGACCGGGATGGCCAGATGCTTTTCGGCGAGTTCGGCATACACGTCGAGCATCAGACGGGTCCTGGCCAGGGCTTCTTTCTCGGAGGCGTGCGCGGTGTGGCCCTCCTGCCACAGGAATTCACTGGTTCTCAGAAACACGCGTGTCCGCATTTCCCAGCGAACGACATTGGCCCATTGGTTGATGAGGACCGGCAGGTCCCGGTAGCTGTTGATCCATTTTGAAAACGAGTCGCCGATGATCGTCTCCGACGTCGGCCGGACGACCAGCGGCTCGGCCAGGGGGCCGGCCGGGACCAGCCCGCCGGAAGGCCCCTTTTCGAGACGGTGGTGGGTCACCACGGCACATTCCTTGGCGAAGCCCTCGACGTGTTCGGCTTCCTTTTCGAGAAAGCTCAGCGGGATGAAAAGCGGAAAATAGGCGTTTTTCACCCCGGTGGCCTTGAACATCGCGTTCAGATCCTCCACGATGTTTTCCCAGAGGCTGTAGCCCCAGGGCTTGATCACCATGCACCCGCGCACCGGAGATTTTTCGGCGAGATCGGAGGCTTTTACAACTTGCTGGTACCACTCCGGATAATCTTCTTCGCGGGTGGGACTGATGCCTGTTTTCGGCTGTTTCTGTTTGCTCATTCTCTTCCTCTCGCGCCCGTCCGTAATCGTTTAGCGCCACTCGCGTGGCGATATGTTCATATTTAAACTGTTATCGCGTTCCCGACTTCCACCGGCGTTCGAATTTATCCAGTTCGGTCAGCAGGACCTCGGCCAGTTGGTCTTCGGGAAACTTCTTGACGATTTTTCCTTTTTTGAAAAGGATCCCCACGCCGTTGCCGCCGGCGATGCCGATATCGGCTTCCCGTGCTTCGCCCGGACCGTTGACCACGCAGCCCATGATGGCCACTTTGACCGGGACCGATTTGAGCAAAACCGCTTTTTCGATTTTTTCACTGAGGCCGAAAAGGTCGATCCGGCACCGTCCGCAGGTCGGGCAGGAGATGATGTCGGGACCGTGGCGGCGGATGTCCAGCGCCTTCAGGATCTCGTAGCCGACCCGCACCTCTTCGACCGGATCGCGCGTCAGCGACACGCGGATGGTGTCGCCGATCCCTTCGGACAGCAGCATTCCGATGCCGAGGCTCGACTTGACGATCCCCGAATAAAGCCCGCCGGCCTCGGTCACGCCGACGTGCAGCGGAAAATCGGTCTGCTCGGACAGCAGGCGATAGGCCTGCACCGTCCGGTGAACATCGGAGGCCTTAATGGAAATTTTCAAGCGGTCGAACCCCAGCGCCGCGATATTCTCGATGTGGCGCAAGGCACTTTCGACCATCGCCTCGGCGGTGACCCCCTGGTACTTCTTCAACAGGTCTTTTTCGAGCGAACCGGCGTTGACGCCGATCCGGATCGGCACGCCGAATTCGGCGGCGCAGTCCACCACCGCCTTGACGTTTTTGCGGCTGCCGATGTTGCCGGGGTTGATTCGCAGCGCATCGGCGCCCGCGCGAATCGCCGCGATCGCCAACCGGTGATCGAAGTGAATGTCGGCAATCAGCGGCACGGTGATCCGCGCCTTTATGGAAGCGATAGCCCCGGCCGCCGCCTCGTCGGGAACCGCCACCCGCACGATTTCACAGCCGGCGGCCTCAAGCGCTTTTATCTGGGCCACCGTCGCCGCCACATCGGGGGTCGAGGTGTTGGTCATGGACTGGACGGAAATGGGTGCGTCGCCACCGATTGCCACCCCACCCACGGTGATCCGGCGGGTTTTTCTGCGTTTGATCATAAAAGCTATGAGTAACCTTGAGAGCGATGGGCTGACCGGAATCAACCTAACAAAGGCGATAGACGAGTTCAAGAAAAATTGATCCGTTGCCTTTTTTAGAAATTGTGCCGGGTCATCAAATAAACTATAAGGAGCAGTCAGTGCATTACCATAAATCGCGAGTGGAACATCAGAAAAAGCGGAGGGGAAATGAGTTTTACCGACAAGCACGCCAACGACGCCCGACCGGATCCGGCCATCGCGCATGACATTACGTCCCGGCTCAAAAAAGATGGGCTGGCCTGTGCGGTGGCCTTTGACATCGCCCGCAAACTCGGTTGCGCGCCGGCCCAGGTCGGCCGAACGGCCGACCTGATGAAGGTCAGGCTCGTCAAATGTCAGCTGGGACTGTTTGGGTACACGCCCCTAAAAAAGATCGTCGAACCCCGCCTGCCGCCGGAACCGGCCCTGGGCGAGGCCATCCGCAGTGGACTGGTCAACGGCCGGCTGCCGTGCGAAACGGCCTGGTACATCGCCGCGCAGTTCGGCGTGCCCAAAATGGCGGTCAGCAGCGCCTGCGAGAACTTGAGCGTCAAAATCAAGCCCTGCCAGCTGGGCGCCTTTTAAGAAGGTTGGCCGGTTCGCCCGTCGGCCCGTTCACAAGTTGGCTGGTGCCCATCCGCAATCTTTTTATGGCATTTCTGAGTGTCCGATTAATATGCCTCAACCGGCCAACCGGCTCAACGGGCTAACGGGCCAACCGGCCGACGGCCCCGTGGGGGCCGTCGGCCTAAAGCATCCCGCCTTCACCCACAAAGGGGTTGGTGCGGCGCTCTTTGCCAACCGTGGTCGGTTCCATGTGACCGGGGTACACGATCACCTCGTCGGCCAGGGTGAACAGCTTGGCTCGAATGTTTTGTTTCAATGTCGCCGCGTTGCCGCCCGGGAAATCAGTGCGCCCGACCGAACCGGCGAAAAGGGTGTCGCCGACGAAAACGCAGCCGTCGGTGGCCAGCGATATGCCGCCGGGAGTGTGCCCGGGCGTGTGGAGCACCTTCAGGGTAATGGTGCCGAAGGCGATTGTATCACCTTCTTCCAGCATCTGGTCCGGTGCCGGTGAATCTTCCGCCGACATTCCCCACGCAGCGGCGCTGGCCGCCAGCTGGCTCAGCATCGGGGCATCGAGGCGGTGAATGAGAATCGCGGCGCCGGTGGCACTCTTGAGCCGCTTGTTCGCACCGACATGGTCGAAATGGCCATGGGTGTTGATGATATAGCGCAGCGTCAAACCGGAGCGGGCCAGGCTCATTAAAATTCGATCGGCCTCATCACCCGGATCAATCACGACGGCTTCCTTGGTCTCTTCACAGCCCAGGATGTAGCAATTGGCCTGAATGGGTCCGACTGTCAATGATTCGATAATCAACTGATCCTCCTCAATCCACGGGTTGCGGGTGATCGGCGGGGGTTTTCGGAAGGAACGGGATTTCGGCGTCGATTCGGACGCTGTCCAGAATTCCGTTGATGAAGGCACCCGATTCTTCGGTGCCGTATTTTTTGCCGATGTCGATGGCTTCGTTGATGGAGACTTTGGCCGGGATATCGCGGCAGTAAAGCATCTCGTAAACGGCAATGCGCATGATGTTGCGGTCGACACACGACATGCGGCTCAGGCGCCAGTTGCGCGAGAAGTGTTCGATCAGTCGGTCTATCAGGGTGCGCGAACCGTTGACGCCCTGGACCAGCTCCAGCAAAAACGGACGCGCCTTGTCCGGCGGGCCGTAGGTATCGCAGAACCGCTGCAGCATCTCTGCCGACGTATCGCCGGTCATGTCCATGCAAAAAAGAGCCTGCAGCGCGAGTTCGCGGGATTTGCGGCGAATTCCCATCGTCAGGCCTGTGAAACCGTGCCCATCAGGTTGGCCATTTCCACCGCCGCCATGGCGGCTTGCCACCCCTTGTTGCCGGACTTGGTGCCGGCCCTTTCGATGGCCTGCTCGACTGTATCGGTGGTCAGCACGCCGAAGATGACCGGCAGCCCGGAATCAAGGCCCACCTGGGCCACGCCCTTGCTGACCTCGGCGCACACGTAATCGAAGTGCGGCGTGGCGCCGCGAATCACCGCTCCCAGGCAGATCACGGCATCGTAGCGACCGGACTGGACGGCCTTTTTAGCTCCCAGCGGAATCTCGAAGGCCCCGGGGACCTTCACGATTTGAATGTCACTTTCTTTCGCCCCGGTGCGTGTTAGCGCATCCAGTGCCCCGCCCAGCAATTTTTCGGTGATAAAGTCGTTGAAACGACTGACCACGATCCCAAAGCGTTTGCCTTTGGCGATGAGCTGTCCTTCCAGGATTTTGACCATTTTCGGCTCCTCTGTCTTATCGCGGATCATTGATGCGATATCGGGCTGATGACGCTGTCATCGTCGATGTGAAGCAGGTGACCCATTTTCAGTTTCTTGCACTCGAGGTAGCAGCGATTGTATTCGTTAGGCTCGATTTCGATGGGGATCTGCTCCTCGATGGTCAGGCCGTAGCCCTCGAGTCCGATCATTTTTTTGGGATTGTTGGTCAGGAGCCGCATCTTGCGGACCCCCAGGTTGACCAGCATCTGGGCCCCCAGGCCGTAATCGCGCATATCGGCTTTGAAGCCGAGCCGACGATTGGCCTCGACGGTGTCGAGCCCCTGCTTGCGTTGCAATTCATACGCCTTGAGCTTGTTCACCAACCCGATCCCACGGCCCTCCTGGCGCAGATAGAGAATGACCCCGAGCCCTTCCTTCTCGATCATGGCCATCGCCTTGTGAAGCTGGTCGCCGCAGTCACAGCGCAGCGACCCGAAAATATCGCCGGTCATGCACTCCGAGTGGACCCTGACCATAACGGGTTTATCGGGCTCTATCCGGCCCTTGACCAGCGCAATGTGCAGCAGGGGATCGACATCGTTTTCGAAGGCGATCATCCTGAATTCCCCGCCATGCTGGGTAGGGATGACGGATTCGGCCGCGCGGTGGACGAAGGCCTCGTTTTTCATGCGGTATTCGACCAGATCGGAAATGGTACAGATGCCGATACCGTGTTCCCGGCTGAATTTTTCAAGGGCCGGCATGCGCGCCATGGAGCCGTCTTCGTCCATGATTTCACAGATGACGCCGGCCGGTTTCAAGCCCGCCAGACGCGACAGATCGACCGAGCCTTCAGTCTGGCCGACCCGGACCATCACGCCGCCATCGCGGGCACGCAGCGGGAAAATGTGGCCGGGGCGCACGAGGTCGTTCGGCTTGGCGTCGTCGGCCACCGCGGTGAGAACGGTCGTGGCGCGGTCGGCCGCCGATATGCCGGTGGTGACCCCGCAGCGGGCCTCTATCGAAACGGTAAATCCGGTCTGAAAGGCCGAGGTGTTGTTGTCGACCATCATCGGCAGATCGAGCTTGGCGATCATCGCGTTCGACATGGCCAGGCAGATCAGGCCGCGACCGTATTTAGCCATGAAATTAATAGCTTCGGGTGTGATCTGCTCGGCTGCCATACACAGGTCGCCTTCGTTTTCACGATCTTCGTCATCCACCAGAATAACCATCCGGCCGGCCTTGATGTCGGCTATGGCCTGTTCGATTTCAAGAATTGGCATCTTGACACACGCTCCTTTTATTGCAGAGGACACTGCCGGCAGAGGGAACTTGCCCCCGGTGCTTCACCTGTATCACTTGATCACTGCCTATGCAGCCGTCTTTTGTAGGATATTTTATTCCACGAATCTTCGAGCAGCTCCCGGGCCACTTGTCCCGGTCAGAAAGCGCTCGACATATTTTCCGATCATATCGGCTTCGATGTTGACCGCGGCGCCGACTTTTTTCAGGCGCAGGGTGGTCGCCAGCGCCGTGTGCGGGATGATGCTGACCTCGAATCGGTCCGCGGCGCAGCGGTTGATGGTCAGGCTGATGCCGTCCACCGCCACCGATCCTTTTTCGATCATGTAGCGCGCCAGGGCCGTTTCGACGCCGATGGTCAAAATGGTGGCGTTAGCCTTTGTCCCGATCGTTTTTAAGGTGCCGACCCCATCGATGTGTCCCGCAACCAGGTGGCCGTCGAGACGGTCGCTGAAGCGCAGGGCCCGTTCGAGATTGACCCGCTCGCCGACCCGTATCGCGGCAAAGGTCGTACGGGCGATCGTTTCGGGGGACACGTCGGCCTCGAAGCGTTTGCCGGACACCATCACCGCCGTCAGGCAGGCACCGCTGACCGCGATGCTGTCACCCACGCGGGTGCCCTCCAGCGCGAAATCCGCCGTTATCGCCAGACGCCGCGCCTGGCCGACCGTGCGAACGGCCGTGACGGCCCCCATACCCTCGATGATGCCGGTGAACATGAAAACAGTTTTAGGTTTTAGGTTTAAGGTTTAAGGTACGGAACAGTTTCAGGTTTTAAGTCTCACTCAGGTTTTAGGATCAATGCAACGGCGCGGCACAAACTTTTGCCGTTTTTACAAATATATAGGTTGAACGGTTCAGGGTTCAACGTTCTGGCTTGAAAAGCACTTAACTGCTCATATCTGAGTAATTCTGGCTTATAAAAACGTTGCACCCAATTGATTAAAGCGGTCAATCCACGTAATGGTGGATAAAATTCCGGGAATCAGCATCTTATGACCTTTGAACCCTAAACCCTGAACCTGGAACCGATCAGTTCCATATACCCCTCGATCATCACATCCCCGTCCACCATCTGCACCTGCATATTTTTTAGCGGCAGGCAGTCTTTCATCAGGGCCGGTCCGGGTCCGCAGCAGATCGGAACGCCGTCGTCGCCGCCCAGGATTTTCGGCGCCAGGAAGAAAATGACCTTGTCGACGATGCCCTCCCTGAACGCCGACGCCATGACGCGGCCTCCGCCTTCCACCAGCAGGCTGGTCACCCCGGCCGCGCCGAGGACGGCCATCAGCGCAGCCAGATCGACACGGTCGTTTTTGAGCGTCGAAGAAAGAATGTGCACGCCGTTTCTTGTGAGCCGGGCTTTCTTTTCTTCCGGGACTCCCGCGCCGGTCACGACGGTGGTGCCGCCGGCGAGATCCGCCTGCACCACGCGGGCGTCTTCGGAAATCGACAGGCGCGTGTCCAGCACGTAGCGGTGCGGGTTTCGGCCCTCGAACCCTTCGATACGGGTCGTGAGGCGGGGATTGTCGCTATTAACCGTGTTGACCCCGACCATGATGGCATCGACGGCGTGGCGCAGGTGATGGACGCGCGCCCGCGCCGCTTCCCCCGACACCCACCGGGCATCGCCGGTTCGGGTGGCGATGCGCCCGTCGAGCGTCGCGGCGCACTTGACGGTTACAAACGGCCGGCGGGTGCGCACGTACTTTATGAAAGCCTCGTTCAGAAGGGTCGCGCTGTTTTCGCAAACGCCGCTGGTGACGGCGATATTTTTTGCGGCTAAAAACTCGATGCCGCCGCCTTTGACATCCGGGTTCGGATCCCGCATGGCCACCACGATCCGCCGGAGGCCGGCGGCCAGGATTTTTTCCGTGCAGGGCGGCGTGCGGCCGGTATGGTTGCAGGGCTCGAGCGTCACATAAAGGGTCGCGCCCTGCGCCTGCGGCCCCGCATCGTCGATGGCGTTGACTTCGGCATGGGGCAGCCCGGCTGCCGCGTGATAGCCTTTTCCGACAATGCGGCCCTCATTGACGACCACCGCACCGACCATGGGATTGGGGGAGGTAAACCCAACCGCCTTTCGCGCCAGCTCGAGCGCGATGTGCATGTATTTTTCGTCTTCCGTCAAACCAAGTGGCCTGTTCTTAAAGGCGGTGACGCACCGCGATGGCCTTGGCGCCCGAAGCGCAAGGCGCGAGAAGCGAGCATGCCAAGCGTATGCGCGCGCCCAGCAACACGGCGCGTATAGATGCAGCGGTCATTGAATGCCACCGTGTTTATGAATAGGCCCCTGACGCACCGGCCCGGCAGCGGGCAGACGGTCCCCCCGGCCGCCACCGGGCGGCCAAGGCGATTCAGGATGACTGCTGGCTGAGCAGGCTTTTCAGCTCGGAGACAAAGTCGTTCACATCCTTGAATTCCCGATAGACCGATGCAAACCGGACATAGGCCACACCGTCCAGATCGTGCAGCCGGGACATGACTTTTTCACCCAGAATATGAGAGGGAATTTCTTTTTCGCCGGTTTCCCTGAGATCCCGTTCGAGTTCGTCGATGAACTCTTCGATCGCGTTCATGCTGATATTGCGTTTTTCACAGGCCTTGTGAATGCCGGAGCGGATTTTTTCCCTGGAAAACACCTCGCGACGCCCATCCTTCTTTATAATCATGATCGGGATTTCTTCAATGTGCTCATAGGTCGTGAATCGTCGGGTGCAGATCAGACACTCGCGGCGTCTGCGGATGACGTTGCCGTCTTTGCTCAATCTGGAGTCGATGACCTTGTTGTCGATTTCACCGCAAAACGGGCATTTCATGGGGGTCCTCCCTGCGTACCTGGGTCGGCGTGTTGTATCAGGTCGATCCCTGCTTCAGCCAGCATTTCCTGCGCCAGGGCATCGGTGTAGCCGGACTGGTAGTAGATGGTTTTTATGCCGGCGTTGATAATCATTTTGGCGCAGATGGCACAGGGCTGATTGGTGCAGTAAAGCACGGCGTCTTTGACCGAAACGCCGTGATACGCCGCCTGTATGATGGCATTCTGCTCGGCATGTATCCCGCGGCACAGTTCGTGGCGCTCACCGGACGGAATTCCCAGGGATTCCCGCAGGCAGCCGACTTCCAGGCAGTGCCGGATGCCGGTGGGGGCGCCGTTGTAGCCGGTGGACAAAATGCGCTTGTCCTTGACGATAATCGCCCCGACCGCCCGGCGGGTGCAGGTGGACCGCTGAGCCACCAGGGCGGTGATGTTCATGAAATATGTATCCCACGAAGGGCGCTGGGGTATCCGTGACATGGCTTAAAAAGCCTCCGAACCAAATTCCGGGTAGAGGGGGAAACGGTTGCACAGTGCCACGGTCTTGGTGCGGATGCGGTGCAACTCGGCATCCGCGGCGCGGTGTTTGAGCGCCGCGTCGATGAGGGTCGCGATCTCCGCCATTTCGGGCTCGCGCATGCCGCGCGATGTCACGGCCGGCGTGCCGATGCGGAAGCCGCTGGTGACCAGCGGGCTCTGGGGATCGAAGGGGACCGCATTTTTGTTCACGGTTATGCCGGCCCGGCCGAGGACGTCTTCGGCTTCTTTGCCGGTGATGCCGTGTTGACGCAGATCCACGAGCATCATGTGGTTGTCTGTTCCGCCCGACACCAGTCTCAGCCCGGTTGCCAGCAACCCGGAGGCCAGGGCCTTTGCGTTTTTGACGACATTCATCTGATAGGCCGCAAACTCGGGGCTCAGGGCTTCCTTGAACGCCACCGCCTTGGCGGCGATGACATGCATCAACGGTCCGCCCTGAATTCCCGGAAAAATCTGCTTGTTCAGACGGTCGCCGTAGTCGGCCTGGGCCAGAATGAGGCCCCCCCGCGGCCCGCGCAGGGTTTTGTGGGTGGTGGAGGTCACCACATCGGCAAAGGGCACCGGCGAGGGATGCAGGCCGGCGGCGACCAGGCCGGCGATGTGGGCCATGTCGACCATCAGGTAGGCACTGACCGAAGAGGCCACCTGCGCAAAGCGGTCGAAATCGATGATGCGCGGATAGGCGCTGGCACCGGCCACGATCATTTTCGGCCGGTGGTCACCCGCCAATCCTTTAAGGGCTTCGTAATCGATGGTGCCGGTATCTTCCTTAACGCCGTAAGAAACGAAGTTGAAGAGGCGGCCGGAAAAACTGACCGGACTGCCGTGGGTCAGGTGGCCGCCGTGGGAAAGATTCATGCCGAGGACCGTATCGCCGGGGTTGAGCAAGGCAAAATAAACGGCCATGTTGGCCTGGGAACCCGAGTGCGGCTGGACGTTGGCGTAGGCCGCATTGAAGAGTTCCTTGGCGCGGTCGACGGCCAGTTTCTCGGCCACATCCACGAATTCGCAGCCGCCGTAGTAGCGCTTGTCGGGATAGCCTTCGGCGTATTTGTTGGTCAAAACGCTACCCTGCACGGCCATCACCGCCGGGCTGGTGAAGTTCTCTGATGCGATCAGCTCCAGGGTTGTTCGCTGCCGGGCCAGCTCTTCGGCAATGGTTCTGGCCATGTCGGGGTCGGCATCCGCGATCAGTTTCAGGTTCACGGAAAGTTCCTTTGTCAGGATGGTTTCGCGCCGGCCGGGTTGAACATATCCAGCCGTTTCTGGTGCCGTCCGCCCTCAAAGGGGGTGTTCAGCCAGGCATCGACCGTTTCGAGCGCCATGGTTTCGCCCAGCATGCGGCCGGCGAGTACCAGGATGTTGGCATCGTTGTGCTGCCGGCTCAACCGGGCTGAAAAGGGGTCCGCGCAGAGCGCCGCCCGAACATTTTGGAACCGGTTGGCCACCATCGACATGCCGATGCCGGTGCCGCACAAAAGGATGCCCTGCGCATAGCTTCCCGTCGACACCTGCGCCGCGACCCGCATTCCGAATTCGGGATAGTCGACCGAGGCGCAGCTGTAGGTCCCGACATCCTCGAGCCGGTAGCCCGCCTCAACCAGGTGGGACTTCACCGCTTCCTTCAGCGGGTAGGCGGCGTGATCGCATCCGATGATGATGGCGGAGGGCGACGGAGCCGCAGACTCTTTTTCCATATGCTTCTCCAGAAAACAGTGGATAGCCGCAAAACGAGGCTACGGCTGTTTAAAAATTATTAAAATCATAACAAATAGCCAATTTGACGCGCAACCGCAAGAAAAAAATTGCCCCCCTGGCGGGAGGCACTTGAATGGTCGGTGAAAAAGATAAGGTCGATACGCTGAAGACAGGGCGGCTCTCAATTGCCGGAGTATGCTTTGAGCAGCAGGCAGCCGTTGGTGCCCCCAAAGCCGAAGGAATTGGTCAGGGCGTAGGTGATCGGCAGCTGCCGGGCCTTGTTGGGCACGTAGTCCAGGTCGCACTCTTCGTCCCGGTTTTCGTAGTTGATGGTTGGGGGAATGATCCCGTCGCGGATCGCCAGCGCACAGAAGACCGTCTCGATGCCGCCGGCGCCGCCGAGCAGATGACCGGTCATCGACTTGGTCGAACTGATCGGGATCAGGCCGGCCTTTTCCTTGAACACCGATTTGATGGCACGGGTTTCATACAGGTCGTTCAAGGGGGTCGATGTCCCATGGGCGTTGATATAGTCCACCCGGTCGTAGGGGATCCCGGCGTCGTCCAGGGCCGCCTGCATGCAGCGCACGGCGCCGTCTCCATCCGGGGAGGGCGAGGTCATGTGGTAGCCGTCACCGCTCATGCCGAAGCCGACGATCTCGGCGTAGATTTTAGCGCCTCTTTCCAGGGCATGATCGAGGGCTTCGATGATCATAATACCGCTGCCTTCGCCGACCACGAAACCGTCCCGATCCCGTTCGAAGGGCCGCGAGGCTTTTTGCGGTTCATCGTTTCGCGTCGAAAGGGCCTTCATCGCGTTGAAGCCGGCGACGCACGATTCGGTGACCACGGCCTCGACCCCGCCGGTGATCATGGCATCGGCGGCGCCCTCCTGGATAATCTTGAACGAGTTGCCGATGGCATGCGCACCGGCGGCGCAGGCGGTGGCCAGGGAGGCATTGGGACCCCTGGCGCCGAAATAAATCGAAATCATGCCGGGGGCCATGTTGCCGATCATCATCGGGATGAAAAATGGCGACACGCGTTTGGGGCCGCGGGTTTTCACCGCGTAAATGGTTCGCTCCATGACCTCCAGGCCGCCCAGACCGCAGCCGGTGATCACCCCCACCCGGTGTCCGTTGGCGGCGGTGATTTTCAAGCCGGAGTCATCGATGGCCATGCGGGCGGCGGCGATGGCATAGGCGATAAAAAGCTCGGTGCGCCCGGCCTCTTTGGCGGAGAGCCAGTCTTCGTTGCGAAAGCCTTTGACCTCGCCGGCGATTTTGGTCTGGTATTTGGTGGTGTCAAAGCGCGTGATGTCGCCGATGCCGGAGGTTCCGGCACAAAGCGCCCGCCAGGTCTCCTGCACACCGATACCCAGCGGGGTCACCAGACCGACGCCGGTAATTACGACCCGTTTCTTCACAGAGGGCCTCCTTGCAGCGACCTCAGGACTGGGCCTTGACGAAGTTGATGGCATCCTGAACGGTCTGGATTTTTTCGGCATCTTCATCGGAAATATCGGTGTCGAACTCTTCTTCCATCGACATGATCAGTTCGACCAGATCGAGCGAATCGGCACCTAGATCGTCCACGAACGAGGCCTCCGGCACGACTTCCGACAAATCCACACCCAGTTTCTCGGCAATGATTTTCTTGACTTTATCTTCGACAGACATTTTACGTTCCTCCTTCGGGTTCGAGAATAAATAAGTTGGCGTTTTTGGGTGTTGAGGCGCCCGCCCGGCAAGGCGCAAAATCGCAGGAATATCTGGATATTCCGAGAGTTTGCCACGAAGCCGGACGGGATGCATCGACGTCCAAAAATGGTAAGTTATTTTTGAGCGAGCCCTTAATTAGCGTCCATCCGGGGTTTCATTTTTGACACTCATAGTTTCCGATCCAGAAATGTGCAATTTTTCGCAAGTTCAAGGAAAGCGGTGGAATCGCGCGGATGCATACTGCTGTATGCTGCACAAGCGATTGCGCCGATTGACGCCGAAATTGCGGAAAAGGGCCATTTCTGGATGGACACTGATTAGATGTACATACCACCGCTAACATGCAACACCTGCCCGGTGATGTAAGCGGCCGCCTCTGAAACCAGAAAAGCTACGGCGGCGGCCACATCCTCGGGTTTTCCGGGCCTTCCGAGCGGTACTTGTGACAGCATGGCCTCCCTGACATTTTCAGGCAGTGAGGCCGTCATATCGGTTGCGATGTATCCCGGGGCAATCGCGTTGACCGTGATGCCGCGCGGGGCCAGTTCCCGGGCGGCGGTATTCGACAAGCCGATCAGCCCGGCCTTGGAGGCGACGTAATTGGCCTGTCCGGCATTGCCGATCACCCCGACGATCGAGGCCATGTTGACGATGCGCCCCGAACGCTGCTTCATCATGGTGCGCGCGGCGATCTGGGTGCAGCGAAAGGCGGCTTTGAGATTGATGTCGAGCACCAGGTCCCAGTCCGGCTCCTTCATCCGCACCAGCAAACCGTCCTTGGTGATGCCGGCGTTGTTCACGAGGACATCGATGCGGCCGCCGCCGGCCTGGAGCACCTCGTCGAAAAATTGCTGAATTTCTCCGGCGGAGGCCACATTCACGCTGAAGCCGGTGGCATCGCCGCTGGCCGCGGCAACGGCCGCGATCGTCTCGGCCGCCGCGGCCGCCTCCCCTTCGGGATCGACGGGCGAGAAATAGTTGAAGAAGATGCGGGTGCCCGGTGCGGCCAGGGCGATGCAGATGGCCCGGCCGATGCCGCGCGAGCCGCCGGTGACGACCACCGTGTGCGTTGGATGATCGGCCATGATTACCTCTCGAAGATGATATCGGCCAGGCGGTCCAGCGCCGGCACCAGGCCGCGGCAGCTGTCCGCGAGGCGCGTCAGGTCGACGGACGAGTTGAAAGTGTCGATGGCGCCCTGATCGAAGGCACCGGTTCCCATGAGAAGGGTCGTGGTGTTGGCCTGCACGGTCCGGGCCGCATCGTGAGCGAATACGCGCGACATCAGGCGCAGTTTTTCGGCCGCGGCGTCACCGCTGCGGTCGGCGGCCGCGGCCTTGCGCGCCAGGGCGGCCCCGATCTCGACCTGAACCATCATGTCCGCCAGTCCGAACATGATGTGCTGCATCCGGTTCAGCCGGTTCTGGTGCACCAGCAGAATCGCCTCGTTAAGGGCAGTGGCGGCGGCCGAATAATACCGGGCGCCGGCCCCGCCGAAATGCTCCTCCAGCGCATCCATTTCCCGCGCTATGGCGCCGTAGAATTCCCCCTTGGACTTGACGGTGGTTCTCCAGCGGAAGGTGCTGATGATATTCTGCTGGACCTCGCTGGCGCCTTCGTAGATGCAGGTGATCTTGGCGTCGCGTTTGATCTTTTCCACTTCGAACTCGTTGATGTAACCGTAGCCGCCCAGGGCCTGCATGGCATCTTCGGCGGCCCGGTTGCCGGTTTCGGTGGCAAAATACTTGGCGATCGAGCCTTCGACCTGCAAGTCCTGCTCACCGGCATCCAGCCGGTCGACAATCTCTTCGATGAAGGCGCCGGCGGCTTCGAGCCGAACGGCATGGGGCACGATGAGCTTGTGAGTGTAGCCTTGTTTTTCGGACAGTAGCGAGCCGCTGACGAACCGCTCCCGGGCGTAGGGGACCGCAATCTCCAGCGCCGCCTGGCCGGCTCCGAGGCCCATGGCCGCCACCATCAGACGCGTATAGCCGAAGACCTGATTGGCCTGTTTGAAGCCTTTGCCCGGAACGCCGCCGATCAGGTTTTCGATCGGAACGAAGACATTTGTAAAGGAGAGCTGGGAGGTTTGGGAGGCGCGGATGCCGTGCTTTTCTTCGCTGCGGCCCGCGTCGAAACCCGCCGACCCCTTCTCGACCACGAAAAAGGAAGGGCCTTCGGGTGTCTTGGCCAGCAGGGTGATAAAATCGGCCGCGCCACCGGTGGAAATGAACTGTTTGGTGCCGTTGATCGTGTAGCCGATGACCTGGCCTGCATCGCCGAGGACCGGTTCGGCCTTGGTCTTGATGCTGGCGACATCGCTGCCGGCGCCCGCTTCGGTCACGGCATAGGCCACCAGCACTTTGCCGTCGGCGATGGCGCCGAGCCACTTGCGTTTTTGTTCGGCGGTTCCGCCGACCATCAGGGGGTCGGCGCCCAGTTGAATCGCAAAAAAGGCGGTCGTGATCCCGAGACAGATTTTGGACATGTCGCGGGTGAGGATATAGCTGTCCATGGCCCCGCCGCCCATGCCGCCGTATTCTTCCGGGATCATCAGCAACTGAAGGCCGATCTCCGGTCCCAGCATTTCCCGGATCGTCTCTTCCGGGAAGACCTCGTTTTTGTCCCAGGCGAGGATCTTGTCCTTGGAGAGCAGCCGCTGTCCGAGCTGCGCGACCGTGTTCAGTACCATCTGGCGCATTTCAGGGTCCAGGCCGCGGCGCATCTTACCCGCAGCGGGAACGGATTCCGACATGATGACGTCCTTTAAGAGAAGAAGGATTATTCTTCGGTTTCGACGACGGTGCGACCCTTGTAGCTTCCGCAGCTCGGGCAGACGTGATGCGGCAGAGCGGCTTCACCGCATTCGGGGCAGGTGGACACGTTGGGGGCCACCGCTTTCTGGTGGGTCCGGCGTTTGTCGCGCATTGACTTAGAAACTTTTCGCTTTGGCAGGGCCATGAGTAATCTCCTAATATATTGAAAATATTATAATAATGGTTGAATCACTTCTTTCAGGACAGAATTTGTCTAAGTAATTCAAAACAAGGCGCTTGTCAAGGCTTTTTGTTGCCCTTTTCGGGCGCTTGTTATCTTTTCGGCGATATGCTAAAAGGCTTGCGGGCCAAGGCGCCGCACTATTCGGGTAAGGCCTGTAATTATTTGATTAATTGAGAATGCCGTCGTGCCGGCGATCGGGCGGATGGCGGCCGGAGTCGCAGGCCCATCCGAGGGTGAATCCAAGGTGCCGTGCGCATAATCTAATGACTCATCATCGGATCGCGTGCAGCATAGCAAAATCGATATTTTTTATCAATGTAAATCAGCCTTTTATGACGAATGGAAAAAGTCTAATGAATATAATGTCAGCCAACCGGATCGTGACCCGTTTTCCTCCCAGCCCGACCGGGTACCTGCATGTCGGCGGCGCCCGCACGGCCCTGTTCAACTGGCTCTATGCCCGCGGCCGCGGCGGCCGGTTCGTGTTGCGGATCGAGGACACGGATGCCAAGCGCTCGACCCAGGCCAGCACGGATGCCATCTTCGAGGCGCTCGACTGGCTCGGGCTCGACTGGGACGACGGGCCCTATTTTCAGTCGCAGCGCTTCGAGATCTACCGCGAATATATTCAGCGGCTCATTGACGCCGGCCACGCGTATTACTGCACCTGCTCGGCCGAAACGCTCGAAACCATGCGACGTGACGCCATGGCGGTCGGTGGCAAGCCAAAATATGACGGAACCTGCCGGGACAAAGGCCTTAAAGAAACACCCGGGGCCGTGGTGCGGTTCAGGGCGCCCTTATCCGGTGCCACGGTGGTCGAGGACGTCGTCAAGGACCACATCGTGTTCCAGAACGCCGAACTGGACGACTTTATCATCGCCCGCGGCGACGGCAGCCCCACCTATAATTTCGTGGTGGTCGTGGACGATATCACGATGGGCATCAACACCATCATCCGCGGGGACGACCACGTCATGAACACCCCCAAGCAGATCCTGCTCTACCGGGCGCTGGACAGCCCGCTGCCGGTGTTTGCGCACGTGCCCATGGTGCTGGGGCCGGACCGCACGCGCCTGAGCAAGCGCCACGGGGCCATGTCGGTCACCGCCTACCGCGAAATGGGCTATCTGCCGGATGCCTTCATCAACTACCTGGTGCGGCTCGGGTGGTCCTGCGGCGACCAGGAGGTCTTCTCCCGCACGGAGCTGATCGAAAAGTTTTCGCTCGAAAACATCGGCCGGTCACCCGGCATCTTCGATCTGGAAAAACTTTTGGCGCTCAACGCCGCTCACATCCAGGCCGTGCGCCCGGCGGACCTCGTGGCACCCCTCACACCGTTTTTAAGGCCACACGGCGTCGCAATCGAACCGGGGCCGTTTATCGAAAGTGCGATCCGCACCCTGCAGCCGCGAAGCAAGACCCTGGCCGACATGGCCCGCGACGCGCTCTTTTATCTCAAGGACACGGTCGAGTATGAAGGGGCGGCCGCGCTGAAGTTTTTGAAGCCGGAGGCAGCCGGTCCGCTCGAGCTTCTGATGGCGGAATTGAAAAAACTGCCGCAATTCGACGAAGCCGGCCTTCAGGATGCCTTTCAGGCCGTCATGGAAAAAACCGGCCTCAAGCTGGGAAAAATCGCTCAGCCTGTGCGGGTGGCCCTCACCGGCCGGACCGCCAGCCCGGGCATTTTCGAGATCATCGAGATCATCGGCAAGGACCGGGTGCTGGATCGGCTTCAGGCGGCGGTGGACCACATCCACAGCCTGGAAAAATAAGTTGACTTGGAAAGTCAATTTTTGTAATTAAAATTGAAATTCCACTGAGGGATCGTCTAGCGGCAGGACGACGGGTTCTGGCCCCGTTAACCTAGGTTCGAATCCTAGTCCCTCAGCCAATCGCAAAAAAAGGCTGCAGCCTTATCGGCTGGTCAGCCTTTTTTTTATTTTCATGCCCCGCCCGCGGCATCGGATGCATCGCAAATGACCGCATCGGCCTCGATCTCCACCAGCCACTCCGCTTCGATGAAGCCCGTCACCTGCACGATGGTACTGGCCGGACGGATATCCTTGAAGAATTGACCGTGCACGCGGGCTGCCGCCTCCCAATCCTGAATGCGTTTGAGCATGATCCGGGTGCGCACGACGTCTTTTAGACCGGCCCCGGCCTTTTCCAGGGCGGTCTGGATGATCTCGAAGCACCGCTGGGTCTGGCCGGCCGCATCGCCCGGGGCTGCGGTCTTGCCGTTTGCACCGATAGGTGCCGTACCGCCCACGGAAACAAAATTACCGACCCGCACCGCCCTTGAAAAACCCACCACTGGCTCGTACGGGCTGCCGCTGGATACAAGTTGACGC
>JBAPSB010000111.1:0-33973 GCA_049281435.1 Desulfobacterales bacterium | reverse complement strand
GGCACGCTGAACGGCGGCAGGCTGCGCGGGATCGCCCCCACCACGGCGATGCCGCGCCGGTCAAGGCCGAAGACGCTCACCAGGGTTCCCACCACCACCATGGCGATCAGGGTTCCCGGCCAGTTCGGCCGGCCGCGCTTGACGGCCAGAATGACGAGAATCGTGATGACCCCGAGCCCCAGGGTGATCAGCCCGGTCTGATGCAGGTGGGTGACCACGTTGTAGAGATGTTCATAGAAGACGCTGGTTTTGGCGATTTTGATGCCGAGCAGCCCCGGAAGCTGTTTGAAGGCGATGAGCACGGCCGCGCCGGCCGTGAATCCCAGCAACACGGCGTGGGAGACGAAGTTGAGCAGCGCCCCCACCCGGGCCAGGCCCATGCCGATCTGGATGATGCCGACCAGCAAGGCCAGAAAAAAAGCCAGTTCCAGGTAGGCGGCCGTGTCGGGGCGGGCCAGGGGACCGAGCGAGCTGAAGACGACCAGGGACACGGCGGTCGTGGGGCCGGTGATCAAGTGCGCCGAACTGCCCCACAGGCATCCGACGATGGTCGGCACGATCGATGCGTACAGGCCGTACTGCACCGGCAGGCCGGCGATCAGGGCATAGGCCATCGATTGCGGGACGGCCACCACCGCCACCGTCAGGCCGGCGAAGAGGTCGGCCTTGATATAGCGCTTGCCGTAACCGCGGACCCAGGAAACGAAAGGAACGAAGTCTTCGAGATGGACGTGCACCGGTATTTCCTCAGGTTTTGTCCGTTTGCCCGTTAGCCGGTTTAGCCCGTTTGCCCGTTGAGCTGACCAGGGCTCTAATGATGTCTATTGAGCAGGAAAAAGATTTCGGATGTGCTATCGGTTGTTTGTGTATGCATTACAGTCGCTTCCCTTTGCCGTTGGCAACGTCTTAATTTTTTCCAGGCAACAAGGGGGTTACCTGCGGGGCCGCTTTGGCTGCGTCCACGACCCGGCGGACGTCGGGCAGGCATCAGCGGCCTTGCGGGTGATTGACGCTGCAGTGGCAGCCGCCGAGACGCTTGGTGGCCTGAATCTTTTCCATGATCAGCGAGCGGCCGTTTCGAAGAAAATCCTGCCGGACATCTTCGGCCGTATACTGAAAACAATGGCAGATCGGTTTCTTCACGAGAATTCCTCCCCCAGGTGGCGGCCGCAATCCAAACGGCGCCTCTTCAGAAAAGCCGGGCTGTTTTGAATGGTCTTCCGGTCGACGCCGGGAACGGCTTGCCGGGTTGACTTCATCCGAATCGCCTATATTTTTTGCTAAAGCCCGTTTCAATAACGGACATGGTGTGAAGACCCTTTGATAGCATACAGAAAGGAGACCAGACAATGGCCATACAAGAAAACACGGCGCGATTCACATTTTTTTTCCCGGACGCCCGGGTTCTGAGAACGGATGAGGTCGATGCGCTTCCATCGGATAAAAGACAGGCGGCCGCAACATCGGGACAACAGGGTGTTTGGCTTGAAATCAACTGTCCGGACAAATCCTGCATCAGCGCCGACGGCAAAATCACCATTCCGGCGGCCGGAAGTACTGCCGGAGCCAATAAGGACAAGGGCGTATGGTTGAACCTCTTTTGCCCGGAGGACAGTTGCGAACTCCAGCAAAACACGGATTTACCTTGAAATGACGATTGTGCAACGGTAAGGCGGGGGCGGCGTTCGGCCTCGGGGCGATGCCGCCCTTTTCCGCCGGTTCTGCAACACCTCAGCCGGCGGCGTCTCTTTTGGCATTACAAGCGCCTGCGCGGGCAGACGATTACCGGCCTACGCGCCAATTTTGCGAGTTTCGGAGCTTAAGGAATAATTTCAAATTTCCTGAATCGGAAACCAACCGGCATCGTCAACCAATCCGCCGGCAGACATGAACTACCGGTGATCTGCCGCCTCTGTTTTTCCGATTGCGCCGTCATTTCTTCACGACCGGATACCCCGCCCGCACCCATTCATTCCAGCCGCCCTTGAGGGCATAGACGTTCTTGTAGCCTTCCGCCAACAGTCTCTGTGCCATCCTGACACTGGTGTATTCGTTGGGTCAGGCGCAGTACAGCACGAGCGTCGCTTGTTTTGGAAAAACGCCGGACCATGCACTGAAATCCTTGGGGTCGCCGCGAACCGCGCCCCGGATTTTCTGGTCGCTGCCCGTCCAGTCGCTGCCGGCCCTGACATCGACGATGATGGTGTCCGGGCTGCCGAGCCTGGATTTCAGTTCGTCCCCGCTCATCAGGGGCACTTCCGCGGTGGCCCGTGGCGCCAGGAAGCAGGCGCCGATGACAATTGACAGGGCCGCAACCAGACCCAGCTGGATCGCTTTTCTTTTCATGACAGGCATCTCCTTATCAAAAAAGGTAATTCCGATTGGTTTTCTTCTGCGGTCTTCAGCAACGTAAGCCCGAATTTCGATTTTTCAAAATAAAAAAGCCACTGAAAAGATCGCCAGGTTGCCCAGGATGTGAATCGTTATCGGCACCAGCAGGTTGCCCTCGATTTCGTAGGCCGCGGCAAAGAGCACGCCGCCAATGGTCTGCGTGACGGCCAGGGAGTTGACCGGGTGCAGGAAAACGAAGACGAAGGTGCTCACGAAAAGGGCCGGAAAAATTCCCCAGCGCCGGAAATAACCGTAGAGAATACCGCGAAAGAACACTTCTTCGGCCACCGGCGCGAGGATTCCACCGACCAGAAACAGTTGCAGGATCCGGGAGGTATCGGCCGGCAGGGGCACTCGGATAAACCGTAAGGGGTCGATCCCTGACAGGAAAGCGACCCCTGCGCTTGCGGCTACGACACACCCGAATCCGCCGGCCCAGACAAGTCCCCTGATAAGGCCGCGAGCGACTTTGGTTTTCGACAGGCCGACAGCCATCAGGCCCCGGTCGGAATAGAAAAGGATCGCCACCATGAGCCCAAGTTCCAGGAGCCGGACCGCAGCGGTGACCATCAGCGGGTTCGCGGTGCCGGTCGGCAAGAGCCCCGCGGAAACGACCTCTACCGCCGAGATGGCTAGGAGACCGAGCAGAAGGGTTTTCAGTTCGATGCGGGCTGCCGCCATCCGAGTGACCTCAAGGCAATGTACCCATAACGCTGGACATACCAGCTGTCCGTGGATGCGATGACATTCCGGATCAGGTCCTTGGTATCGGGCCCCTGCCTTCGGCCCAGGGCATACAGGGCCTGGCAGACCACGTTGGGGTGCGGATCGCCGGCCAGTTGCACGACATCCGCAACCGTGCGGTCATCGCGGCTGACCGCCAGGGCGCGTGCCAGCCAATACCGCTCGGGCAGGTGCCGGCTGGCGAGCAGATCTCTGTAAGAAGGATAGGCGGCGATTTCCAGTTTCGATTTTTCGATCAGCTTGAGGGCCGCGACGCGGTCACGCCAGTCCGGGGCGCCGATGGCCGCCGCCAGATTTTCGGCAGCGAGCGGTCGGCGGCTTCCGGAAGTAACCGGCACCAAAAGCAGGGCGCCGACCAGAAAACAGAGGCTGCCGGAGAAAAGGGCCGCGCGTGAAGGGCGCAGGAAGAAGCCGCCGACCCGTTTCAAGGCGCCGTAAACACTGCTGTAGAGCAAAATCGGGAAGGCGAACAAAATGCCGAAGAACGTGAAACGCCGCAAGTACGCCGATCGATCGGTTTTATCGGAAAGCGCCGTGAGCACGGCGGCTGGATTCGCGAAAAAAGAGGCGGCCGACACATTCAGGACTTTCCTGTCTCGATCGAGCCACAGAAGGCGATCGCCGTTCTGTTCGACCTGCACGGCAACGGGGCCGTTATTTTTCACGACCAGGTAATCACGGTACCGCAGCTGAATTTCCAGCCGCCGGTTGAGCGGTGGCGGATAAAACGCCCCCATCCGGCAGGGCCGTTGAAGCTTCTGGTCCAGGGACTTGAAGGCCTCGGCCGCATAAAGCGTGTAGCGATAGTAGAAATCGTTGACGGAGCGGCCGAGCGGATTGGACAAGAGAAGGTAGTCCCGGATGTCGACAAAAAGACGGCTGCCCGCCTGGGTACCCCAGAGCATCGCCAAGAGAGCCAGCGGCCAGAGGGGAACCAGTCGCCTGAGACCATTTCCACGAGCGGGGGTCTTCGCCAGGCTGCGAATCTGAACCAGGGCCACGGCCGCCGGTACCAGCGCAAAATAAAGCGAGGCGAAAACATTGAGGCCGTTGAGGTTAACCAGGACCAGACTGCCCGCCCAGACGAGCAGCAGTGGAATCAGGGCCGGGCGGCTGCGCCGCGCCAGGGCATGCCAGAACCAGACAGCGGCGATTGTCGCCAGGGTAAGCCCCGCACCGATGCTCAGGGTGAAAAACAGCCCGCCGAAAACCATCGGCGCGATGGTCCCCTGGCGCTGCAGGACTTCTATGGTGGGGATTTCGAGGTAGCCCGCCTGGTGCAAGGCCAACACTTGCAGGTGCAGTTGTCGGTTGGAGACGTAAACCTGGGCCATTGCCACCAGTTGGGCAACGCTCAGTCCGATCAGGACGGAACTTAAAAAAGGGCCGGAGCGGGCACGGCTGGCAGTGCTCGAATGCGACAAGGTCGAATTTTCCTTTGATTTGTATACCTTGCCGCATTATAGCCGATCCGGTGCCCGCCGTCAAAGCCAGGGGCGTGACGGGAACTGCCTGATTCTTCCCATCTTTTTCGTTGTTTGGTTTGCCGTTTGGACCTGTCTTAAAATTTTTCCGGGCGGGCGGGCTCCCGGTAGGCAACCACGTTGGCCATGCCGGCTTCCATGTGGTAGAGGTTGTGGCAGTGATGAAACCAGCGACCCGGGTTGTCGGCCGTGAACTCCACCTCGATGCGCTGCATCGGGTCGACGATGATCGTATCCTTGAGCACCCACTGGTCGCGGGGCAGCGACCGGTTGACCACCCTGAAGAAGTGGCCGTGCAGATGCATTGGATGCGGCATCATGCTGCGGTTGCCATAAGCCAGGCGCACCCGTTCGCCCGGTTCGACCGCCAGCGTTTCGGCAGCGGGGTATGTGCGTCCATTGATGGTCCAGAAGGCCGAATGCATGCCGCCGCCGAGCACCTGATTATAAGTACGATCTGGACCTGCAGCCGAATTTTCATCCGCGTAGCGGGCGGCAAAGTCCGCATAGGAGGCCTGGCGAAGCCCTTGATAGAATTGCGGCGGAACGGCGGCGTTCGAATTGACACCCTTGTATAGTATCGGAGCACGCAGCCGGTCTTCTCCGAGCCCCGTATCGGCGGCTGCCAGCAGCCAGTGGCCGGGATTGTTTGCCGCAAAGACCACATCATAGCGTTCACCCATGCCGATCCGCAGAACATCGGTTGCGACCGGCCGGATCGGATTGCCGTCGGCATGGGTGATGGTAAGCGCATGGCCGGCCAGCCGCAGATGATAGATCGTCGCGGCCGAGGCATTGATCAGGCGCAGCTTGACCCGCTCGCCCTTTGTGACCGCTAAGGATTCCGTCGCCGGATAGATCCGGCCGTTGACGGCGTACCCATCGTAGACCGGCTCCCACAGAGGACCTGGCTCTGGCCCGCGCGACCGCCCGCGGCCCATCATGCCGGACATCATCCCTGAGGGCGGGCGCCGTTCGGTGCGGGCCTTGCCGCCGCCATCGCGCATGACCCAGTCTTCCAGGACCAGCGTGTATTCACGGTCGTAGGTTTCCTCCGGTCTGGCCGGCTCCACGATCAACGGTCCATAGAGACCCTGATCGAGCTGATAACGGGCGTGGGAGTGATAGAGGAAACTGCCGGGAACCGCGGCCTCGAATTCGTACACGAAGCTTTCACCCGGCCTGACCGGCGATTGGGTGATGCCCGGGACCCCGTCCATGGCATTCTGAAGGGGAATGCCGTGCCAGTGAATCGTGGTTTCCTCGGGCAGATAGTTGCGCAGCACCACCCGCACGATGTCACCCGCCTTGACTCTTATTTCCGGGCCCGGCACGCGGCCGTTGTAAGTCCAGGCCACAAATTCGGGTCCGCTGCCGAGGCTGACTTTGGACGGTGAAGCGGAAAAGTGGAACTCACGCACCGGCTTGGCGACGGCGTTCGCGGCTTTGGGGAGGAAACCGGCCGGCAGGCAGGCGCCGAGGGCGACGCCGGCCGCCGCTTTTAAAAATTCTCTTCTGTCGATCGCCATTTTCGGCTTCTTTCCGTGTTCTGCCAGGTGGCCCTACTGGTTGGCCGGATGCATCCATCCGGTGGATTTGTCGACGAGCAACTTGTCCACCAGCGAACCGTCCTTGGTGACGATGTCGGCTTCAAAGGCATCGCCCTTCTCGGTGACCTTGCCGAGTTTCAGGTTGGGGTTGCGGGTCGACTGCAGGTAATTTTCAACGGCCTTGCGGGCGCCGTCTTCATTGAGCGGCGTTTCCAGCCGGCCGGCGCCCGGGCCGATGTCGCCCTGAGCGGGCGCTCCGCGCATCGCGCCGGGTCCCCGTCCGTATCCAGGCCCCATGCCGTATCCGCCGCCCATCATTCCGGGGCCCATGCCGGAGCCGCGCCCCATCATCCCGGTTCCCATGCCGGCTCCGCCGCCCATCATGCCGTAACCGCGACCAGGGCCCATCGAGCGGCCGCTGTTGGGACAATTCCAGTCGCCATCATCATCGTTCATCATTCCCGGCCCCATCATTCCGGATCCCCGCATGCCGGCTCCATAGCCCCTTCCCATGTGCCGGCCGTAATTCGGGCAATCGTCGTCGTCGTCTCCCTTGTTCTCGCGCCCCCAGCCGCCCATCCGGCCGATATCGGGGTTGATTTTTTTCATTTTCAGCATCTGGTCGAGCCGCTTCTGATCGAATTCCTGTCCCAGAACGGAGATATCTTTCTGAAGCGCAGCCGCTTTCTGGGCATCCGGATTCTTTTTGGCGAGTTCGCTTTTCAGTTCCAACTGCTTCTGATGCATTTCCTGCCGCAGGTCTTTGGTTTCATCGAAAAATTTTTGGCGTTCCTGCTGGACGGCCTGCAGGTCCTCGTCGCTCAAATTTCCGGCATAGCCGGGGCACCGGTCCTGCGGTCCGGCAGTCATTCTCCGATCGGCGAATGCCATCGTTCCCGAGCCGATCAAGACTAAAACAAATACAATTGCAAGGTAAACCGTCGCTTTGTTTCGGGATTTCATCATTTGTCTCCTTTACTGGAAAGTTTATCGATGTTTAGTGGCCTTATTCATCATTACGGTGGCAATCAGTAACCGCTGCATCCCGGCGCCGTGTTGTTCGGCGCGCGCATACACTTGGTATGCGCGCTTCTCGCGCCTCGTGCTTCGGGCGCTGCGGTCATCTCGCTGCGGCACCGTCTTTACGAACAGGACCACTTGATTCAGAGCATTTTCTATGCCGCCCCGCACCGCCAGGTGTCCGCGAAGAAAAATTTTTCCGCTATTCTTTTAAGAGACTGAAATATAGTAGGAAAATACTGGTAAGGTTCTAAAACAATACCGGCCCGGTGGCGGACGCATTTTTCTATAACCCAGTGATAGCGGGTTAAAAATATCCGCACGGCACCAGGGATTGGGTAGTAAATACCCGTTTCCCCAGCCATGCATCGATCTTGCCCGGGAAATCCGGGCAAACCGCTCGGACTGCATTCGTCGGCCCTCTGCGCCGGCGGTTGTCCCGGGAAAATCAAGTCGCTCACGAGGATTTGATGGGGAAGCCAAAACGGTTTTGCGGAGAGATACAGTGAGATTATCCGCAGCAAGCCGGCGGCTTTCCGCCGGTGGCTTTGTTCAACCGGGCCAGATACCGCTGCCAGATGCCTTTCGGCTTCTCAGGTTTATCGTCCAGGTATTTGGCGGGATTTTCTGCAAAGGCTTTGCGGCAGGCGTCGGCGCAGAAGTAAAAGTCGTTTTTTTTGTAGGTGGAAAAAATCCGACTGGTCTGCGGGTCCACCTTCATTCCACATACCGGATCGATGGCCATGCGACTGCTTGCGATGTTGTTGATCACGATCGACCTCCTTGTGTTAAAGGTGAAATGATCCTACATGAACCATAAGGACCGGAACCGGCAAAGTCACCTTTATCGGGACGAAAACCAGCGCGGTGGTCTTGTTGCGGTTACTGTACAACTATGGGTTCAGTTCGAACACAGGGGGCAGTCGCTGTCCGGATCGCCGTCTGTTTTCAAATCGAGGTCGATGAGGGTGCCCGGCGTCTGGATATCCGCGAGGCACCGCAGGAGCAGGCGCAGGATCTGCAGCTGGCGGAAGCGCTGATGCGGGAATCCGAGCGGGTGACCCAGGGGCATGTGCGGGTAGAGCGCGCGCGGGGGCTTGATCTTCGAGGAAACTTCCCTGGACAGCGAGATCGAGACGGTCGCGATGCCGGCCGCCTCGATCTCGCGCTGAATCAGTCCGACGGACTGGTTGCACAGGCCTCAGGCCGGCGTGAGCAGCACGATGTCGACCTTGTCCTGCCGCAGCCTTGCGGCGACCTCGGGCGCACTCGTTTCGCGCAGATACTCGATACGGCGGCCTCGGACATGGCCCATGAAGGAAAAGTGCCGGTGATTCACCCGCCCGATTTCACCGAAGCGTTCCAGCAGCCGCACCCCCTCGACCGGAAAGAGAATGCCGATATCCTTATCCGCATCGCGGTGGTCGAAGTAGTTGTGGGTGATGACCAGCTCGGCCTGATCGGCACCGGAGGGAATTTCGCGAAACGACGGATCACCTTGCGAATCCGTCATGTCGAAGGGCCTCTGGCTTTTCAGGTGAACGCCGCCGGTGGTGACCAGGGCCAGGCGACTTTCGACGATGTCACGCTTGAGCGGTGTCCACGGGGTCGTAGAGAAGCTCAGGATGCGGGCCTTGCGGGCCCATCTGTCCAGTAGCGCCGGATAGCGGGTGAAGAGCCGGGCCGTTATCTTGTCTTTCAGCTGTTTCATTTTTATAAGCCAGGTCCTTGTTAATCCCGAAATGTGCTACCTGGTTGCCCCGGTGGACTGGGGGGTGAGTCCGAAAAGCGACTCTTTTGGTTTTTGATACTGTTGCGACGATATCGGCGGTTTTCAAGTAACCTTTTCCCGGATAGGTGAGATTTTTGAATATCTCGACGCCCACACGGCTCATTTGACTTTGCTTTGTTCGATGTTAACTATATCAAAGAATTTCGGTTTTTTTCAGAAGAAATAACAGGAGACGCACAAAATGGCCAAACAAACTTTTTCCGTTCCCAATATTTCCTGCGGACACTGCGTCATGAGCATTAAAAATGAACTGAGCGAACTCGACGGCGTCAAAAAGGTCGAAGGCGACCCGGGCGCCAAAACCGTCACAGTGGAGTGGGAAGCGCCGGTCACGGAGGAAAAAATAAAGGCGACGCTCAAGGAAATCAATTATCCGGCGGCTTAGGGCCGACGACAGGCCGATCACTGGCCAAACCTGGGCTGAAATCGGGCCAAACAGAGGTAGAATAGACAAGATGGCAAACGGGGCCGACGGCTTGCTCGTCAAGGCGATCGAAGCGGCGCTGCGGGCGGGACAGGTGATCCGTGATGTGTATCATTCTGAATTCGCGGTGGAGCACAAGGCCGACAATTCGCCGCTGACGCGCGCGGACCGGCTGTCACACGAACTGCTGACGGCGGCTTTGAAAGAATCCGGCATTCCCATTCTAAGCGAAGAAGGCCGCGAGATACCCTACAAAGACCGCCAGGCCTGGGAGCGGCTCTGGATCATCGATCCGCTGGATGGCACCAAGGAATTCGTCAAACGCAACGATGAATTCACGGTCAATATCGCGCTGGTCGAATTCGGTCGGCCCAAAATCGGCGTCGTCTACGCCCCGGTTCTGGACCGGCTTTATTTTGCGGGCGGAAATTTCGGGGCCCGTAAAATCGATCGTCCGCCGGTGCCGGCAGAATCCGGGGGAACCGATGGCAAAAAGCGTGATGGTGCCAATTCACTCGAAAGCCGGCTGCAACAGGCGGCCCGTTTGCCGATCGGAGATCGGCCCTTGAAACCCTTTATCATTGTCGGAAGCCGGTCGCATGCCAATCCGGATCTCGAAAAAATCGTCGAGCAAAAGCGACGGGAGCACGGGCAAGTTCAGCTCATAACGGCCGGCAGTTCGCTGAAGATATGCATGGTGGCCGAAGGCGCGGCGGACCTGTATCCCCGCCTCGGGCCGACGTGCGAATGGGACACGGCGGCCGGGCAGGCGGTGGCCGAATCGGCCGGCGCCAAGCTGCTCGACTATAATACCGGCGCGCCGCTGACCTACAACCGGTCCGATCTGATCAACCCCTGGTTCGTCGTGCGGCGTTAATATAGGCTTTAAGATAAAGGTTTTGGCAAGGCCAGAGGAAGGCGGCTGTATAGGTCATGTGCCAACGACCGACACCAGCAGCCAAAACCTTTATCTTAAAGCCTATAGCCGCCTGTTCTGACGGGCCCGGCCGTGCGGGCGGACAACCGACTTGGTACAATCATATGAGCGAGCAGAAAGTAACCCTACCGATTACGGGAATGACCTGCGCCAACTGCGCGGCCAACATAGAACGCGGCGTCAAAAAACTTGACGGCGTCAAAGAAGTCAATGTCAATTTTGCCAGCGAAAAAGCCGCTGTCGCTTTCGACCCGCAACAGATTGCGATCAAGGACCTGATCGCCAAGATCGAGAAAACAGGCTACGGTATCGGCACGGCCAGGGTTGAATTTCCGGTCACGGGAATGACGTGCGCCAACTGTGCCATGAACATCGAACGGACTCTGAACAAAAAGGTTCCGGGCGTTCTGGCGGCGGCGGTCAATTTCGCCTCCGAACGCGTGAGTGTGACCTATGTCCCGGGTGTCGCTGCCATCGAGGACATGATTGCGGCCATCGAAAAAGCGGGCTACGGCGCCATAGCGCCGGTCGAGGGCGTCGATGCGCAAGATGCCGAGCAGCAGGCCCGCGATGCGGAGATCCGGGATCAGACCCGCAAATTTATGGTCGGTGCGGCCTTTGCCCTGCCGCTGTTTGTGTTGAGCATGGCGCGCGACTTCGGCCTCATCGGCGCCTGGAGCCATGCGCCCTGGATGAACTGGCTTTTTTTCGCGCTGGCCACGCCGGTGCAGTTCTACACGGGCTGGGATTATTATACCGGCGGCCTGAAAAGCCTGGCCAACAAAAGTGCCAACATGGACGTGCTGGTGGCGCTGGGCTCCTCGGTGGCCTATTTTTATTCGCTGGCGGTTCTGCTGGTACCCGGGTTCGGAACGCACGTCTATTTCGAAACCTCGGCCGTGATCATTACCCTGATCAAGCTGGGTAAAATGCTCGAATCGCGTACCAAGGGCCGCACCGGTGGCGCTATTCGCAAGCTGATCGGTCTGCGGCCCAAGAACGCCGCCGTCCTGCGTGACGGAAACGAGATCGAGATTCCGATTGCGGGGGTGATCGTCGGCGACACCGTCATCGTCAGGCCCGGGGAGCGGATGCCGGTCGACGGCATCGTGCTGTCCGGTGAATCCGCCGTGGACGAATCGATGCTGACCGGTGAATCCCTGCCGGTCGACAAGCAGGCCGGCGACATGGTGGTCGGCGGCACGATAAACGGCCAGGGGTTGCTGCGGTTCACCGCCACGCGCGTGGGGCGGGAAACGGTGCTGGCCCAGATCATCCGTCTGGTTCAGGAAGCCCAGGGCAGCAAGGCCCCGATCCAGGCCCTGGCGGACCGGGTGGCGGCGGTTTTTGTGCCGGTCGTCATCGGCATCGCGCTGGTTGTTTTTGCCGTCTGGTGGATGATCACGGGCGACTTCGTTTCCGCCATGATCCGCCTGGTGGCGGTGCTGGTGATCGCCTGCCCGTGCGCCCTGGGACTGGCAACCCCCACGGCCATCATGGCCGGGACCGGCAAGGGGGCCGAAAACGGCATTTTGTTCAAAAACAGCGCGGCGCTCGAAATGGCGAACAAGCTCGACACGATCGTACTCGACAAGACCGGCACGATCACGCTGGGCAAGCCGACGGTTTCGGATCTGGTGGCCGTCGATGCGCTGAACGGTGACGAGGACCGCCTGCTGGAAATGAGCGCCGTGGTCGAGCGCGGTTCCGAACATCCGGTGGGCAAGGCGATTGTGAGCGCCGCCCGCGCCCGCGGGTTGACCCTGGCGGAGCCGGTCGAATTCAAGGCCACGGGCGGGATGGGGGTCCAGGCGCTGGTTCGCAGCCGGCCGGTTAAAGTCGGCAAGCCCCAGTGGTTCGAAGAACAAGGGATCGACCTGAAGCCGGTGCAGGACCGCATTCAAGCCTTGCGGTCGCAAGGCAAAACCGTGATGGTGGCGGTTGCCGATAGTGTGCTGCTGGGCTTGATCGCCGTTTCCGATACGGTGAAACCCGATTCCGAATCCGCCATTGCGGCGCTGCATCGCGAAAAACTTAAGGTGGTCATGCTGACCGGCGATAATCCGGAGACCGCCCGCTCGATTGCCGCGCAGGTCGGTATCGATGAGATCGTCGCGGAGGTCAAGCCCGACGAAAAATCGATCAAGGTCAGTGCGCTGCAGGCCGAAGGACGCACCGTCGGCATGGTGGGTGACGGCATCAACGATGCCCCGGCGCTCGCCCAGGCCGATGTGGGACTGGCGATCGGCACCGGCACGGATGTGGCCATCGAAACGGCGGATGTCATCTTGTCGAGCGGCAGTTTGAGCGGCGTGCCGCGGGCGATCGCCATCAGCCGGGCCACCATGAAAACGATCAAGGAGAACCTTTTTTGGGCCTTCGGCTACAATGTGATTCTTATTCCCATCGCGGCGGGGGTACTGAGCCCGTTTGAAAGCCTGCCCCACTTCCTGCGGCAGCTGCACCCCATGCTGGCGGCATTGGCCATGGCTTTCAGCAGTATTTCGGTCGTCGGCAACAGCCTGCGCCTGTATCGGGCCAAACTGGGAACCTGACATCTCCGGGTGAGAGCAGGTCTTTTCAAAGAGGCGGGTAAATGTAACCAAACGATCGCCCAAGGTTTTACTGCCGGTAGTTTCGGTCGGGCTTGAATCGTACTATACAGGCTCCACAAGGCGTAGCATCACGCTGAAACGCAGAAACGGGGGAGCCGTTTTGGGGAGCGGGGATCAAAAACCGGGTTCGGCCGCGATCTTCTAAAGATCCGGCCGAGTCTTTTGGGCACAGATGGATTTTTGGATGGCCACTCACAGAGAGTGAACATCCCGATGCGACAATTGATACGCAAAAAAGGTGAGCGCAATGAAAGAGATTCTGATTTTGTTGGCCGTGATCGGTGTGTGGATTCTGCTGCAAGCCGTCATTCTTCCCAGACTGGGCATTTCCACCTGAATGAATGACGCTTGTCAGGTGACAAGAAAAAAAGGCCATGACATCCAACCGGAAACCGAAAAAGATCCACGATAAGAATACCGAACCGGGCCCGCATATCTCTCAGAACAGCTTCTGAGCGTAGAGTTCTCGAGGACGCCCTGAAGGCCATTGTCGCGCTGCCGGATAACTACCGCGTGGTGGCGGATCTGTGGGACCCGGAGCACTTTACACCCGACGAAACCGCGCGGATTCAAAAGATCGGGGCGTCGAACGTGAAGGCCGGACGCCCCCGCGCGGCTACTCGATTTGTTTTATGTCGCCCTTGAATTCAATAAAAAGATTCTCGTTGCGGCCGTCGATTTCCGGCACATTGTCCTTCCAGTCGTAAATGCGACAGGCATCGGTTTGATCCGATGGGATGGTGCAGCCGATGAAGGGGATGAGCGGATCGCCGACGGTTGATTTATAGTTCAGCATCAGGGCTTTTGATTTGGGGAAATTTTCGAATTCCATCAGGCGCACAAAAAAAATCCGGCAGTCGCCGGCGAAAAATTCGCTTTTCTGTCTGAACTCGACGATTCTGCGCCGAAAACTGTCAACGGCCCTCTGGGAATCCGGAGCCTCGATGATCAGGTTGAACTCGCCGTGGCGCCGGTCACGCTCTTCAATTTCCTCCTGGTTTGTCAGGTGAAAAAATTCGCCGATGAATATCATCAAAATTCCTTTCTGGCCGTTGTAGTGTTCTGGTGAAAAAACCGGAGATCCGAAATCCCGCTGATCCGGCAGCGGGTTCATATCATCATAATATCCACGTGTCGATCAAGACTTTCGGCCCATCGCTTCACAGGAAAGGCGGTTTTCTGATCCAGGACCGGCCGTCCCATTTCTTAAGACATCTCTGGTGCATCACGAATGCCAGCCAGATTTTTTCCATGGAACGGAACAACTTGCCCGGCGTTTCACCCTGGTGATCATACGGCCGGCGGGTCCAATCGAAAAAATCCTGGACGATGCTTTCATAACGGCGGCCCGGAAGCTGGGCCATTTCGATCAACTGGTTCTGCCGGGGCAGCCAGGTGAACTTGGACATATGGATAACGCCGTCCCGGACACAGATGCCGAAGCCTTTCTTGATACGCACCGTCCCGGTATCTCTGGAGATCCAGCAGCGGGTGCTGCCCTCGCCGTCGACAAAAAAGTCACCGTACGCCGGCTGCCACGGCAGCTGAATTTCCGTGGCAGCGGCACACATCTGAATGTATTCCGTGCTTTTATCCATCGTCAGCGGGATCGCGGCGGGGCCGCCGGCTCACCGGGAGGCCGCTTTTTTCGTGTTCGAATGCGTGACGACCTGGCGGCAGTTGGTTTCACGGGAAAAAAAAAGCAGGACAAATGCCAGCACAATCCAACCGAACATCAGGGCGGCGGCCCCGATGTTAAAATCATTCATCAATTCGGTGGCCATCACCGCCGGTGCCACGCGCTGGTAAAACCCGAACAGGTACAGCAGCGCCCCCAAAACCCAGATGGACCACGACAGGCAGGCTGGTGGCGGTGACTTCTGCGGCAGGGGATCCTCTGTTGATTTCACGGCTGAACCTGCTGTTCCACTAAGTCCCTTTAGACCCGGCGCTTCTGCGGGTAAAACGCCTGATGATCCTGACGATGGCATAAATCGCTGCGCCCCACAGCAGACTGTTGACGACCATCGGGACCAGAATCCACTCGCCTGGAACCCACTTGCGCGAATAGAGGGACAGGGTGATGACGGGAAAGTAGAGCACGCGCGTGAGTCCGACCAGAAAGTTGCCGAGTACACCGGCACCAGGGCCGTTGCCGGCGGCGAACATGCCCATGTTCATCGTGAGCGCCACGACAATCTTCGAGGCGAAAAAATGGGTCGCGGCGATACCCGCTACAATCGACAGGCTTCGAATCATGTCATTATCGTGGTCATCATTTTCGCAGCAGCCACAGGATGGCCGATACGACGACGCTGACCAGGACCATCGTGGTTATCGGGATATAGACCTTCAAGCCGGGTTTGTCGATGATGATGTCACCCGGCAGTCGACCGATGGGAACCTTGGAAACCCAGGGCCACAGGAGTCCGATCACGAGCACCAGAAGGCCGATGGCTATCAGGATTTTTTGCATTTCTAAGGTATCAATCGCTTGTCGTCATTGCCATTCAAAAGGATGCGCCGTAACGGTTCAAAAATACTTTTTCATACTGGAGCGCTTCGCGTTTGTGGGGCGGCTTCTTTTCGGCCGGATGCCCCAGGGCCACCATCGCCTCGACCGCCAGGTGCTTCGGCAGCCCCAGCGTTTCGGCGATATAGGCCTCGGCGCTCGTGGACTCGTCGTGCATCCGCTTGCGGATCTGGATCCAGCAACTGCCCAGATCCAGGGCCTCGGCCGCCAATTGGATGTAGGTGGTGGCGATGGCGGCATCCTCCACCCAGACATCGGATTTGGCCGGGTCGGCACAGACCACAATCCCTAGGGCCGCATCGGCCAGGAAGGCGGAACCATGCGTTTTGGCGCGGCTCAGTTGTGTCAGCAGGCCGCGCTCGGTGACAAAAACGAATTCCCAGTGGTTCAGTCCCCGTGAAGACGGGGCCCGCAGGGCCGTCTCCCGCAGAGAATCGATTTTGGCGGGTTCGATAGCCGCGTCTGTAAAACGCCGGATGCTTCTTCTTTTCGCGATCAAATCGAAAAACATGCCTTGATTCCTCCGTGAGCCAATATTGTTCTTGACTTTACCGGACGTAATTCCTTTAATATCAGGTAGACGGTTTCGAATCCGGAATATGATCATTCAGGGGCGGACACTAACAAATATCGAAACAGTTTTAAAGGGCAGCGGTTTTTTTTTTAGGTTGTCCGCCGAATTCATGCAGGAGACTCAAAATGGGAGAGGCCGATCGCAGGTCCAGCATTCGGGTGCCGGGTAAATATGAGATCAACTTCATCAATGAAGGCGACTACCTGATATCCTACAGCAAGGATATTTCGGTGGATGGCATGTTCATCCAGACCGAGAGCGCGCCGGCGGTCGGAGAGCTCACCAAGCTGACCTTTTCCATCGGCAATGTCGAAAAGGTGTCGGTCGATGCCAAAGTGGTCTGGGTCAACGATTCGGAGTCGAGCGGGGACCCGGGCATGGGCGTGCAGTTTGTCAAGCCGCCTAAAAAACTCAAGGAAACCATTTTGGCGCTCGTCAAGAAAGTCGCCGTGCTCGAGCGGAGCAAAGCCAAGTAAAATCCGGTCGCCTCTCCGGTCGCCTTCTTTTTTCAATCCTGTTTCGGTGCCTGCTCAGGCAGGTCTTCTCACGCCTTTTTTTTAGTTCCGACCCTCTAGTCCCGTTTGAATTCCCAGGACGGTCAGTTCTTTCTGGATGACGTTGCCCCAGTCGCGATTGGCTTTCGGATTGGCCGGGCTGGGGTGGGTGATGCGTCCCAGCACCAGGGCCGTCTCCGGCAGGGCTTCCTGAACGCGATCGCGGGCGAAATTGCCGATGCCGATCACGTAACGCGGTTGCAATTGAGCGACAAGCCGGCGCAGCGCCCGGTCACAGGCGTTCAGCAGCGGTTTTTTTTCGGCGGCCGGCAGATGATCGGGGGTGCGGTTGCGTCCGCTGGCTTCGAGGAAGAGCAGCGGACAATAGTTGGCAACAAAAAAACGCCTGAAAAAGATCTCCGGTGACCCGCAGGTTGCCCTGGCCCAGCCCCACAAGCGCTTGCCGCTCACCTCGCTTTTTTCGCAGGAAAACCCCGTTACCGGCCTTTTCGGATGCACGGTTTCCGGTACGCCGACCTCGGTATGAATACCGAGCCAGTTTTTGACGGCCCGGACTTCACCGAATGGAACCCCGGTCTGGGCCATCCCCCATGGGCCCGGATTCATTCCCACCAGCACGACCTCCTTTGGCCCCGAGGCATAGCGGCTCAGGTAGGCATCGTAGGACTTGCGGGCATACACCAGGGGATTGTAAACGTGCGTCACCGGCGCACCGAATGTCAGCGTTTCGAGTTCGGCAACCAGCTCGTCGGTGATCGCGGAAAGTTTCTTCATGGCATCTGCGGCTTGCCGCGGGCGGCGACACCGCCGGCGTCTCCGGACATTTTTTCGATCGTGGCGATGAGCCGTGTCATGGCGGATGCAGCCTTGTCGAGCAGAACGACGTCGGCACCGCCGAAGGCGTGCTCGATGTTGATCTCGATGATTTTAGCCCCTTTCTGCTTGGCCAAGACCGGCAGTCGAGCGGCGGGGTAGACCACGGCCGAGGTGCCGATCACCAGCATGACCCGGCAGGTGCTCGATTCGCGAATGGCCACCTCCAGTGCCTCGGGCGGCAATTGTTCGCCGAAGAGAACCGTGTTGGGTTTGAGAACCCCTCCGCATCCGCAGTGGGGCGGATTGCCTTCGGGTATGTTGGGGGCCAGGAAGATCCTGCCGCATTGCTGGCAGATGATTTCCCTGAGACTGCCGTGGATTTCAACCACCTTCCGGCTGCCGGCTTTTTTGTGAAGGCCGTCGATATTCTGGGTGATGACCTGGCGCACGATGCCCATCTGTTCGAGGTCGACCAGGGCGCGGTGGGCGGCGTTGGGGGCATAGGTATCGTATTGGCGAATGAACTCGCCCCGAATCTGCCAGTACTTGGACGGGTCGCGGCGGAAGACCTCGATCGAGGCGTAGACCATCGGATCGAACTTTTCCCAGAGTCCGTCCTGTGACCGAAAAGTCGGAATACCGCTTTCGGCGCTGATGCCGGCCCCGGTGAGCGCGACACAACCCTTCAGTGTCAACAGCAATTCGGCTGCATCCCGATACGTAGTGAGCATGGGGTGTGTGTGCCTTCCCCTACTGCCGGCGATCGATACCCACCCCTCAGGGGTGACGGATGATAACGATTTGAGGTTTCAGGTGGCGGCCAATTGGACAATTTATCAGTGACAAGATGCGATGTTGGTCGGTCCTTTGACTCATACCGCGTGCCGGGTGATCTCGGCGATGACCTGCGTCCAAACCGATTCGGGCAGGGCGTGGCCCATGCCCGCGACGATTTTCAGCCGGGAGCCGGGGATGGCCGCCGCGGTCGCCCGGCCGCACTCGACCGGCAGCAGCGGGTCCGCATCCCCGTGGATCACCAGTGTCGGCACGCTGACGGAGGCGAGTGCCTCCGTCCGGTCGCCGGCGGCCATCAGAGCGGCAAACTGGCGGGCGATCCCGGCCGGATTGAGCCCGCGTGCATAGGATTGCTCGGCCCATTTCTGCGCCCGTGTTTTGTCGACGGGCAGCACCGGGCCGCTCAATACCCCGTAGGCCCGCACGAAGCTTTTGACGTAGCCGTCACGATCCGTCGGAAACGGCGTGGCAAGGATGGCAAGGGCCTCGGGTTTCGGCGGCGGCAGGAGGGCACTGCCGGTGGAGGACATGATCGAGGTCAGGGTGAGCAGTCGTTCGGGAAAGGCGAGCGCCATGATCTGACCGATCATGCCGCCCATCGACTCGCCCACGACGTGGACCCGCTCATATCCCAGGGCCGCTATCAGTTCGGTGGTGTCAACGGCCATGTCCGCGAGCGTGTAGGGCAACGCTGGCGTTTCGCCGCGCTGCAGGCTGCCCGCCACGGCGGTCAGATCCGGCACCGGCAGCGCATCGAATCTGGTCGACAGGCCGATGTCGCGATTGTCGAAGCGGATCACGCGGTAGCCGCCGGCCGCCAGCTGCCGGCAGAAGTCATCGTCCCAGAGCACCATCTGCGAGCCGAGTCCCATAATCAAAATCAGGGGCCGCGCCGTTTTGTCTCCGAAAGGTTGATAGGCGATATCGATCCCGTTGACACGGGCTGTAGCGACTTCGGGGGGGAAAGAAGTTTGCATCGCTTGCCTCCGATTACCACACCCGGCAAGCCAACCCTTTGAGGTAGGCGGCTTCGGGAAAGTTAAGCGCCACGGCATGGTCCGGCGCCTGTTCGAAGTGCTCCAGTACCTGGACGTCACGGCCGGCATCCAGGGCCGCGCCCGCGACGATTTTCTGAAACAGGGCGGCATCCACATGCCCGGAGCAGGAGAAGGTGACCAAAACGCCGCCGGGCCGGATCAATTTAATGGCCAGAAGATTGATGTCTTTATATCCCCGGGCCGCCTTGTTCACCTGATGGACGGAGCCGGCGAATTTCGGCGGGTCCAGGATGACCAGGTCGAACCCCCGCCGGGCGTCCCGAAAAGACCTGAGAACCTGAAATACATCGCCGGCAATGTTCTCCACGGCATCGGCATCCAACCCGTTCAGCGCCAGTTGCCGCTGCAGGAGGCCCAGGGCGTCGGGGGACGTCTCGACATTGACCAGGCTCTTGGCGCCGGCGGCCAGCGCCTGCAGACCGAAGCCGCCGGAGTAGGCAAAGCAGTTGAGCACGTCGGCACCGGGTGAAAAGGGCGCCACCCGGGTGCGGTTTTGGCGCTGATCCAGATAGAAGCCGGTCTTGTGGCCGCGGCGCACATCGACCAGAAGACGCAGGGGCCCCTCTCGAATCTCGATGCTCTCGGGGGGCGCTGCGCCGGATAGGACGCCGCCGGACGCCGGCAGGCCTTCCTTCAGACGATTTTCGCCTTCAGATCGCTCGTAGATGCCGGCCGCCGGAATCAGGCCCGCCAGCTGCCGCACCAGCTCGCCTTTCCAGTATTCGGCCCCGGCGGAAAGAAACTGGCACACGAGATACTCCGCGTAGCGGTCGACAATCAGGCCCGGAAGCCCGTCGGATTCAGAATTGACCAGCCGCAGGGCAGAGGGCGCGGGGTCCGAGTAAAGAAGGCGCCGCGCCTGCAAGGCGCGGTCGAGACGGCGTGCGAAAAATTGCGGGTCGATTTCCTCGGCCGGATCGAAGGACCAGACCCGCACCCGTATCTGGGATTGCGGGGAAATGGCGCCACTCGCCAGCGGCGAGTTGTCCGCCGCCTGCACCCTGACGGTTTCTCCGGGCGCCGCCGCCGGGTCGACGCGATCGATTGCACCCGAAAAAATCCAGGGATGGCGCCGGTGCAGCGATTTGTCCCGCCCCGGTTTGAGATAAACGTGTTTCATCCGGCGTGGACGCCCAGCATCAGGATGATTGCCAGCACGGCCAGACCCAGGCTGACCGCCAGCAGCGCCACCGGGCGGATGACGCGGGTCGTGTAGGCCGGCTCGGAAGATTCACCGCGCCTGAAGTTGATTCTCTCGACATAAATACTCACGGCACCCAGCCCGATGCCGATCAATGCCACGGCCAGCAGCAGCAGATGATGGCCCGCTCTCAGGGCCCAGTTGGCCAGGATGAGCAACACGATCAACATCGTCCAGAAAATGTACCGGTAAGCGGACGTCTGATAAAATCTGCGCAATCTGTCTATTTGTACCACTGGGGCCCCCCAGGTCTACTGCGATGCTCGGTGTTTCCGCCGCCCGCCGGCTTTTTATAAAAACGATTATTCCGGGACCGTTAGAATCAGTCGATAGCTTCAAATACAATCTTGTGATTGACCAGGTTCATGGTTTTTAATCGGCCTTTGATGAACTTCTGGTCACCGAAAATACTGACCAGACGAAATCCGCTCTTTTCTTCCGGTTCGATGACATCGACGGATTCAAGAACCAGTTCCTCCTTGCCGTCTTTATAATAGTACGCATTGGCTTCGCACATCGTGTCACTCCTTGCTGTTTTTAACTCCACGAAGAAAAAACTTCCGCAGGTGCCGCCCCTTTCCCCGATGGGACGCACCTGCACCTTTATGGTTATGGTTGTCGGTTTTATGAGGCTGACCCCCGCAAGCCTTCGTGGCTCACCCTGGCATGATTTTTTTACAAGAAACCATTTTGGGTGTCAAGCGGCGGCGACGCCCGAAGTCGGCCGATCGACTCCGGGATCAAGCCGTCACAAGCGCAGGCGGGTTTGAGCCCGGCGGTCACGCGCTGACCTTTGACGATATGAGTTGCTCAAATCAGGCATTCGCGATATAATTACCTGATTTTGTTGTCTTTCATAAATTAAAAAAAGCGCGAAATGGCCGGAAAGCGAAACAGGGTGGACCGTTATGCAAATGAGCCAATTCGATTTTTTAGAAAAAATATTAAATAAATTCAAAGAGATTGACACCATATGGCGCAGCCTCCCGCTGATCGGGCGGCACATCGACCCGCTGGCGGCCCTCGGTTTTTTATTACTTCTTATTCTCATGGCGCTGTTTCTTGTTAAACGCAAACGAAAAGAAAAAACCGTGCTTCAAAACGAGCCGCCACCGGAAAAAATCGCCGAACCTGTCGAGCCCAGCGTTGAGGTGAAAGAAATTGACGAGGACGGCATTGTCGATTTTTTTCTCAATATCTACAAGGTGCAACTGGGAGGGACCCCGCAGACAAAGGGCCACTTCAAATTGCTGGATACCGGGGCGGCCAACACGCGTCGAACGTATGAATTGACCGTGCTGCGCGACAAGCAACGGGCGTCCAGACGCATGAGCGTCGGCCTGCTTGGTGAAGACAGCGCCAGCCGCAGCCAGTGTTTTACAGTTATCTTCGACAACCATTACGTGATCAAGGCCCCCCGGAACCCCATCACGAACTTCGAACACTTCATCACCGCCATCGAATCCGACCGGAAAATCGTGAAGAAGCTTGCGCCGCGCGAATGCATCGTGCCCACGGTCTCGGCCGTCCTCAAAATGATCCATCCATTTTCGGAGGGCGAACAGCTGACCCCGGAACGGCTGGAGGAAAAATATCTCGACTGGCTGAGAAAATTCCCTGCTTTCCAGGCCCACCTGAAAACCGGCGGTGCCTTCATCTTCGTCATGGATCTCTCCCGTTACTTTTTCCTGAGTCACATCATCAATGATCTTTATGACCTGCCCAACAAAATGTATCAGGAGATCGTCGGATATCCGGATGTCATCTGGGAGAACCACGGTTTCGAAGGACGCTATGCCACCGAAAACGACGAGCAGCTCGACGCCATCCGCAAGGTGTATACGGCTTTCGAGGAAGGCTCGCAGCCTCTGTTGAACAAGACCGCCCGACACAGCCTGCCCCGCTACACGTTGCAAAGGTGGTTTCTGGTTCACCTGGCCGGCCGGCTCCTGGAGGCCGGTGAAAAAGATTTACCCGCAGAGCGCATCGCGGAAGTCAATGCGCTTCTGGAAAAAACTTTTGCGGAGCACAAGGACGCCATCGACACCTACCGCCGGACGATCCGGGGATGCATCCAGTCTCTTACGGTCAGCCAGAACACGCACCAGATTGCCGGCCTGGTGACCAACCTGCTCGATTTGCTGGCCTGGCTGCGGTCAAGGGGCGTGGCCATGCGGGACCTGAAACCGGACAACCTTTTTATTGCCGGGGACAAGGCCCGGTATCCGGAGTATCTGGACACGATCGACAGCTACTCGGTCGGCCTCATCGATGTCGAGACTGCCGTTGCCTATGGTGCGGAGGACGGCCCACAGGTGCCGCAGCCGATCCTGGGCGGAACCCCGACCTATGCGACACCGTCGCACTTGATGCCAAACGAGGCGCTGGAGGCCTGCTTTAAGGGCGCCGGCCGTATCCTGTACCTTCAGGACTGGTACGCCGCAGTCGGCATTATCTATGAAATCATCACCGGCGAGCGCCTGTTCGATCAGACCGGCAAGCTGATTATCGGCATCAAAACCCTGATATTCAAAAACGTGGGTGACGTGGCGGTGCAGACCGAGATTTTCAAGAACGCCAGCCGGATGTTCTGGCACAGCGCCCAGACGGAAATGGCGAAGAAAGCCGGAGATAAAAAAGTCATTTTACAGAGGGTTGCCGTCGGACTGACCGAGAACATCCGGGTGTTCCTGCGGGAAGAATTGCAAAGGGAAAAACGTTGTATTGCCAAGTCCTTGGTGGAGACCATCGACGGCCAAGGGGTGTTCAAAAATGAGAAAACCGGTCGGAACCTCAGAGCGGCATCGCGAAAAAAAATAACCCAGGTCAAAGTCAGGTGGCGTGAGGCTCATCCCGACGGCAAAGAGGGACTCAGGGTGTTGAACGATATCGAGTCCCTCAAGCATGCGGCCGAAAAAAACCGGCAATTGATCACCCTGATTGAGACGCCCCAGGCGACCGTTGCGGCTTATGACCTGCTTTTTTTCATGTTCGGGGTCGTTCAGAAAGCCATGTACCGTGAAACATGGGGGGATCTTGTGCCGGCCGCGGTTGTCGGCGTCCCGGAGGCCAAAGGAGTGACGACGATCGCAGCCACCATTTAATCAGTGCTTGCCCGTGATCTTTTTCAGGCACTTCTGAGTAGCTGATTCATAAATGTGGATTTTAAAGCAAGCTGACGGGAATCGAAAAAAATCGAGAGGAGGTGCACCTTTCTGCGCTACACAAATGCCATTTCTCCGAATGACGCCGAAATTGCGGTAAATGGACCGTTTGTGGACGGAAACTACTCGATGGCCGCGGCGATTGCCTCCGCCTTTCCTTTGATGGCCGCCATATCGCCGGGAACCAGCTTCCATTCGGTCATCGTCAACGGGGGGTCGCTCGATTGGCGTGGAATCAGGTGCAGGTGGTAGTGCATGACGACCTGGTTGACGGCCCGGCCGTTGAGCTGCAGCAAGGCAATGCCGTCCGCGCCCAGGGAGGCTTTCATGGCCCTGGCGATTCTTAAGGATGCCTGGTGAATCGCGGCGAGATCTTCCGGCTCGATTTGCCAGATGTCTTCGGCATGCCGCCTGGGGATGACCAGGGTGTGCCCGGGCGTGATCGGGTTGACGTCGGCGAACGACAGCACCTTCTCGTCTTCGAAAATTTTGAAACACGGGATTTCTCCCCGGACGATCTTGCAGAAGATACAGCCTTCCATCGCGGCCTCCTTTTAAATCGGTTTGGTCCCTGCGACCGTTGGTCAAATTTTCGATATTTCACCAAAAGTTCTGATTTCATTTGGTAAATCTGCGACTGAGATCTCAATTTCCACCCTGAGGGCAAAGGCCCTTTCGATGACGTTTTCAAGCTGGATGACGTTGCCGGGCCAGTGATACCGGAGCAGATATGACAACGCCTCCGGTTCGATGGTGTAGACCTTGCGGGCGCTGCCGGCATTGTACTTGCGAAGAAAATGATGGACCAGCAGGCAGATATCCTCCTTGCGGTCCCTGAGCGGCGGCATGTTGATCGTAACGGCACTGATGCGGTTCAAAAATTTCCGGTCTACCAGGTCGCCCTCGATGGTGTCTCTGAGGTCTTTGCCCGTGGCGGCTATCACCCGCACAGCCCTTGCCGGGCCGCCCGCCGTCAGGCCGGGGCCCCTCGGCTGTTCGTTCAGCTGCCGCAGAAACTCTCCCTGAACCGGGTGGGAAATGTCCGTGATGTCATCCAGGTAAAGGGTGCTGCCCTCCGCGCAGGCCAACAGCTCCGCGAGACGCGGCCTCACATCCTCGGCCGGCAGCCCGTGCAGGTAGGTCCGGCACACCACGGGAACAAGGGGCCGGTGGGCACGGTCGCTGCCGCGGTGGATCACCCTGGCCGCCAGTTCCTTTCCGGTTCCGCTTTCGCCGCGGATCAGGACGTTGGGCCCGGCGTCCTTCATGCGGTCGATGGTTTCGTAGATTTCCTGCATTCCGAGACTGATGCCGACCATGGAATCATAGCGGTGGCGTTCCTTGACCCTGCTTTTCAACAGCGCTCTTTCTTCCTTGAGCAGTTTTTCGCCGACGATCCGGTCGATGATCAATTTCAGCAGGTCCAGCTTGAAAGGCTTTTGAAGATAATCATAGCTGCCGATCTTCATGGCCTTGACGGCTGTTTCCATCGTGCCGTGGCCGGTGACGATAACGACCTCGGTTTCGGGCCGGCGGTCCTTTATCGCCGACAACAGTTCGATGCCGTCGATTTCCGGCATCTTGAAATCCGTGAAAACGATGTCGAAATTCTTTTTCTTAAGCAGACTCAGGGCCTTGTGGCCGCTATCAGCCAGATCAACCGCGTAGCCTTCCCGGGTCAGGTAGCGTTTCACCAGGTCGAGGATCGCCTTGTCATCATCGACAAACAAAATGCCGTACTCTCTCATGTCTACCTCCGGTAGCAGCGATTTCGAACCCGACACCATTCAAAAGCCCTTGGTCTAGTTTTTTTTGACGATTCCGTAGCGTTTGATCTTTTCGACCAGTGTGGTTCGTTTGATCTGCAACAGTTCCGCCGCCTTGTTTTTGACCCATTTGCTTTTTTCGAGGGCGTGCAGGATCAGTCTTTTTTCGTATTCGGTCACGGCCGTGTTGAAGTCGACCCCATCGGCGTAAAGGTCCAGGTTCGGATGCACGGGCGGCCGAGGGACACCGCGGATGCGGTCCGGCAGATCCACGGGCCGGATGACCCCGTTTTCGTTGAGAACCACCAGGCGTTCCATCAGGTTTTTCAGCTCCCTCACGTTGCCCGGCCAGGTGTGTTTCAGCAGCTGAGTCATGGTTTCGGGCAGGATTTTGACGGGCTTTCGACCCTTGGCCTGGCTGATGTTTTCCATAAAATGGCAGACCAGCAGGGGGATGTCCGATATTCTTTGGCTAAGCGGTGACAACACGATCGGAATGACATAGAGGCGGTAAAATAAATCCTCGCGAAAATTGCCCTTCTGAACCTCTTCTTCCAGGTCGCGGTGGGTGGCCGCTATGATTCTGGCGTCCGCTTGAATGGTGTGTAGGCCGCCGACCCGTTCGAATTCGTTTTCCTCCAGGACCCGCAGGACCTTGACTTGCAGGTCCGGACTCATATCACCGATTTCATCGAGGAATACCGTGCCGCCCCGTGCCTGCTCGAATTTGCCGGGCTTGTCGGAAATGGCCCCGGTGAAGGCACCCTTGACATGGCCGAACAATTCGCTCTCCAGCAGCCCTTCGGTAATGGCACCGCAGTTGATCTGGACGAAGGGGTTGTCGCGCCGGTAGGAACACCGGTGAATGGCTTTGGCGATCATGCCCTTGCCGGTCCCGGTTTCGCCGTTGATCATGAGGGTCGTGTCGCTGTCGGCAACGCGTTCGACGATGTCGAACACTTTTTGCATCGACTCGCTTTCACCGACGATATCCCGAAATACATCGTGCTGCGTGGGTTTCATCTGGGCCAAACCGGGCGTTGGGCAAAAATTTTATTTAAACGTCTGTATTTCCGTTCAACGACCCCGGGACGATGGAGTGTGAAATGACAGGTTCAGGGTGCCCGGTTCAAAGTTCATGTCAGAGTTAAACCCGTGCCGATGGCCCGTATTCCTGTCAGGCGCTGGGCCGGTGAACCCAAATCGACCTCGCAAAAAAAAACAATGGGACGGTTTGAAATCAAGTACCTATTTTACCAGCCCCACCTTTGTGACGGCCCTTTCGATCTGCTCCAGCCGGGCTGCCAGACTGCCCGTAAAGCCGATTGACAGGCGCACCAGGCCGGGGGACAAGCCGATCTTGTGCTGGTCTTCGGGCGGAACTTCAGAGGAGGTGGATGAACTCGAGCAGGACATCAGCGTGTCATAATAGCCGAGCGACACGGCGATATACCCAAAGCGCTCTTCGTTCTGAAGGCTGTCCATCAGGTCTTCGGCCTTTGTGCGGGTGCTGCAATCGATGGTCAGCATGCCGCCATACCCATAGCCCGCATTGATGAGCCGGCTGACGAGCTGGTACTGCGGGTGGGCTGGCAGACCGGGATAGGTGACGCCGATACCCATTTCGGCCAGCTTGGCGGCGACGATCATGGCCCGGGCGCCATGTTCGCGCATGCGCAGGGCCAGGTGCGGCAGACGCTGGATGATGTCGTACGCGACGCGCGGATCCATGGTCGGGCCCAGCAGCATGACGCGCCCGGTGTGCAGGCCCATCAATTTGTGCACGAACGCCTTGGCGGCGCAAATAACCCCGGCAATCGCATCACTGGCGCCGTTGATGAATTTTGTCAGCGAATGGATGACGATGTCGGCTCCCAGCTGGGCCGGTGAGATGATGATCGGAGAGAAGGTGTTGTCCACCACCAACGTCAGGCCGTGGGCCTTGGCCACGTTTGACAGGGCCGGGATGTCGGCGATTTTTAAGGTAGGATTGCCGAGCGCTTCGGTGTAAATGACCCGCGTTTTCTTTGTTATGGCCGCCTCGAAGGCCGCCGTATCGGTCGGGTCCACAAAGCTCGTCTCGATTCCCATATCGGGCAGCAGCTCTCTGAGCAGGGCATGGGTGCCGCCGTAAACCGTATCGCTGGAGACGATGTGATCGCCGTCGCGGCACAACTGCAGCAGTGTGCATGAAATAGCCGCCATTCCGCTGGCCGTGCAAACGGCCCCTTCGGTGCCTTCCATGGCGGCCAGGTAACGGGCCAGGACATCGACGGTGGGGTTGAAGTGGCGGCTGTACAGAAAACAGCCGTCTTTTTCCGGGCCCCTGAGGCCGGCGAAGATTTCGGGCATGATGCGTGGATCGGTGACCGTAAAGGTCGAGGAGCGCGATACCGAAGGGGTAACGCCGCCGTGCTCGCCGAATTCACGGCGCGCCTGCCACAGGGCCTGTTCGGGATTGTATGGTTGCATGCCGGGCCTCGCCTGTAAAAAGAGGAGGTGCAGAAAACCGGTAACGGATGTTCCTATGGAGCCTTTATCAATAGAGATAACGAAGGGCGCGAACGGGGTCAAGAAGTTTCATCAGCCGCGTCGTTTTGTCATTCGCAGGCCGCTGTTTGGTGGAGAAAGGCGCGATGGAAACCAAGTAGGGGATAACTGAATAATATAATGCTTTTAAGGCCTTGAAACGAGCTGTTTACGGCGTGGGAGCCGGTGGCGGCGTGATCACGAAAAGATGCAGTTCGCGGGGACCGTGCGCGCCGTGCACCATCGTCAGCTCGATATCCGCCGTTTTACTCGGGCCGCTGATCAGTGTCAGGCAGTTGGTCAATGCGTGGTGCGGCGGTTTGCCCTCATGTTTCAAGACGGCATAGAGTTCCGCCAGATTCAGAATGATTTGGCCGATTTCGATGACGGCCACATGGATGGAGGGCAGAAGAGAAACAGAGCGCCCCCGTCCCGGCACCGTTTTCATGACCAGGGTGCCGGTTTCGGCCAGGCAGAAGTCGGCCGAGGTGACGCCGATAAAGGCCGATTCGAGGCGCCGGTGAACCGGCACCGGCTCTTGTGCATGCAATGGTCCGCTGGGTGTCCGGTAAGATGAGTAAACCGGGACCTCTTGCTGCGCGAGGATTTCCGGCAGACCGAGGCGGTCGATCACCGGATGGCGCCAGACGGCCACCGACTTTTGCCCGTTCCACTCGGGAACTTTCTGCGCGGCCAACTCCGCTATGGCGGCGGCGGCACCGGGGCCGTCTTGCGGGATGACGTTGAGGTTGAGCGGTTTGCCCTGCGTGACCAGCTGTTGCAGCAGGGCCAATCGGTCCGCATCGGTTCGGGCGCGGACCCGCTTCACGATTTGCGCCGCCGTGCTGCCGGGGCGGGCGGCAAAAGCCGTCGCCCGCCGGTGTTCAGTCGGTCCCGCGGATGCCAGGGCGGCTGTCACCCGGTTGATGAATTCTGTTCGGGTCGTCATGGCTTCCCCGGCCGGACTTGTTTTACGGATTCCTTCCAGCGATCCATAAAGCATACTGGCGCCAGAGGTTTCAGGTTCCGGCTGCGGGTCCAGGCGTCGAGCGGAGGCGGCAGGCGGTGAATCATGCCGTCAGGCTGGGTGACGGTCCGCTGCGTCATGCTCGCAGCTTGCATCACCGCCGCGTAGGCCCGGCGATGGCGGATGGCGGCGGACCAGGCCCTGTAAAACACTTTTTCGGCCGTGATGTCGCCCCGGGCGTGACGGTCCGACGACCCTTCTGCCAGGCGGGCGCGCAGGGCCAGCAGCATCCGCGGCAGGTCGATGTCGACCGGGCAGGCCTGGCGGCAGGCGCCACAAAGAGTTTCGCCCAGAAACAAATCTTTGGCGCGCTCGATGCCGACCAGCAGGGGCGTCACAACCGCGCCGACCGGGCCCGAGTAAGCGTAGCCGTAGGCATGCCCGCCGATTTTACCGTAGACCGGGCAGACATTGAGGCAGGCCGCACAGCGGATGCAGCACAGGATTTCGCGGAATTCCGGGTCCGCCAGGATTTTCGAGCGGCCGTTGTCGATGATAATCAGGTAAAAGGCATCGGGGCCGTCCAGCTGGCCGGCCTGGCGCGGCCCGCCGATGTAGCTGACGTAGCCGGCCAGATTCTGGGCGGCGGCCCCACGCGAGAGCAGCCGGAAGAGAATGTCGTGGTCTTCCAGGCGCGCCGTGACCCGTTCCATGCCCATGAAAGCCACGTGCACCCGCGGCAGGGTCGTGGCCATCCGGATGTTGCCCTCGTTGGAGACGGTGGTGATGTGGCCGGTTTCGGCGCAGGCCAGGTTGCAGCCGGATATCCCCATGTCGGCCGCCAGGAATTTCTGGCGCAGGGCCTTGCGGGCGATGCGGGTCAAGGTCGGTGGGTCGTCGGTGTAAGGGACGCCGAGCTTTTCGGCAAAAAGCCGGCCCACCTGCGCGCGCGTCTTGTGGATCGCGGGGGCGATGATGTGCGAGGGGGACTCGCCGGCCAGCTGAACAATGTATTCGCCCAGGTCGGTTTCGGTCACCTCGATGCCGGCGGCTTGCAGGGCCGGGTTCAGGCCGATCTCTTCGGTGACCATCGACTTGCCCTTGACCGCCGTTTTGACATCGTGCCGGCGGGCGATGTCGATGCAGGCCGCCACCGCCGCCCGAGCGTCGTCGGCAAATATGACCCGGCCCCCGTTTTTTCCGATGTTGTCCGCCAGGGTTTCCAGGAGGATGTCGAGGTTTTCCACCGCCTGCATCCGGAGCTCGTGCGCCGTGCGTCGCAGCCCGGGTCCTTCGGGAAGCTCGCGATAGGCCTTGGCGGTCCCCTGGCCCAGGCGGCCCTGAACGCCCGCCAGGGCGGATTGCAGCACCGGGTCTTTTATCGCCTTGCGGGCTTCAGCTTTATAGTTTTCGGTCGTGATGCGGCTCATAGGGACGGTCACTTCCGTTTATATGAATGGTAAGACGGGTTCATCGGTTCCGGCTGGACATGGCTGAGGTTGCCTGAAAGGGATTGCCGGAATGATGGAGTACTGGATTCATGGAATATCGGGTTCGGCGGAACAGGGTCTATTCGGGAGCAGAGTGTCAGCCCAAAAAAAGCCACATTCATCTTTTTTCTTGCCCACCATTCCACCACTCCATCGTTCCATCATTCCATCATTCCAGTATTCCAGTACTCCAGTACTCCAGTGTTTCACGATTCCACTCCGTTCGAATTCCAGCACCTCACTCCAGCTGTTTTCCCTTGCGCCGGCCAGCCTGTCAACCTTCCGCCAGCAGCTGGGCGATGTGCAGGACCCTGACCGGTGATTTCAACCGGCCGAGTCGCCCCTGGATGTTCATCAGGCAGCTGACGTCCACGCCCACGACGGCGTCGGCGCCGGTGGCGATAATGTTGCGCACCTTGTCATCGACCATGGCGGTCGAAATTTCGGGGTATTTCACCGCGAACGAACCGCCGAAACCGCAGCAGCGGTCCGCATCCGGCAGTTCGACGAACTCGGCGCCGGCCACCCTGGCGATGAGCCGGCGGGGCTGCGCGCCGATGCCCAGGCCACGCAGGGCCTGGCAGGAGTCGTGCAACGTGATCCGGCCGTTAAAACGGGCGCCAAGATCCTCTACCTTCAGGATGTCCACCAGAAACTGCGTCAGTTCGAAGGTTTTCTCGCCCACCGCCTCGGCGCGCCGCCGCCAGGCGGAAGAGTCGCGAAACAGGTCCGGATAGTGCTGGCGGACCATATGAACACAGGAGCCCGAAGGGCAGACGATCACCTCGGCTTCTTCGAAGATCCGGATGAACCGCTCGGCGGCGATTCGGGCTTCGCGCCGGTAGCCGGAATTAAAGGCCGGTTGTCCGCAGCAGGTTTGGTCCGTGGGGCACGCGATGTCAAGGTTCAGCTTTTTAAAAATTTTCAGCATGGCCTCACCGACTTCGGGATAGAGGCCGTCGACCAGGCACTGGACAAAAAGTGTTACTTTTTTGGGGATAGTTGTCATTTTATTTTAAGAATTTACCATAGAGCCTCTAAGCACGCAGAGGGTATACACATGAAAAAGAAAACCATCGGGTATCCGGTTGCAAGATGCCATCCCTCGTTACATAATACGGAGGGGGCGGTCAAGGTCGAAATATTGAGAGGAAAGTCCGCATGATTCCGGAAAACGCAGTCGTCATACCCACACAACTGAACTCATTGCAGCATATAATCGACGGTCACGCTCACCTGAGCGATGTCGAAAACATTTCGGCAGCATTAAAAAGGGCGCGTGCGGCAGGGGTAGCAAAGATCGTTGCCGTGGGCATGGGCATCGCTTCCAATCGCCGGACGCTCGAACTCGCGGCCGAGTCCCCTGATTTGGTGCTGCCGGCGATCGGATTTCACCCCTGGTCGATTACAACCGGGGAGATCGAGACGACCCTGGCCTTTCTGAAGACTCACCTGGCGTCCTGCACGGCCCTGGGTGAAGTCGGACTGGATTACAGGATCAAGGTAAAGAAAGCGGTCCAGTGGGAAGTGTTTGCCCGCGTCCTCGACCTGGCGGCCGAATTCGAAAAACCGGCCATTGTGCACACCCGCTTCTCGCACCAGAGATGCCACTGCATGGTTTTAGAGGCGGGGATCAAAAGGGCGGTCTTTCACTGGTACAGCGGACCGCTCGATATTCTGGAATAAATCATGGCCGATGGGTATTACGTCTCCTGCACTCCAGCTTTGAAAATCAGTTCCCGCCATCGGGACGCCATCCGCCACGCACCGCTGGAGCGCATGCTCATCGAAACCGACTGCCCGGTCGCTTACCAGGGAAAAGTTTCCGAGCCGGCCGACCTGCTCGCCACCCTGACCCACCTCAGCCGCTTAAAGGAACTGCCGATCGAAAAGGTCGCGCGGATCACCACCGCCAATGCCATTGAGTTTTTCGGAATCCGGTAAGTTCAGTCGACGGCAGCAGACGGTTATTGGCAATTGAATCGAGGATCTTTATACTCCTTTTGGCAGCCATAGGATGTTGACAGTTGACCTGTTTACGGACTATCTTAAGTCATACCAAATTAGCGGAGATCTTGTCATGAAACTGTTCAGCCGGATTAAACCCATCAGTTACCTGGCATAATCGATTGAAAGAATGAATATCATAAAATTTTATTAATTCCTTAAAGAAATTGAGCGGCATAGAAATTAAAGGTGGCAATATGAAGAAGAAAACCACAAGCCTGGACGAAGTGATTGGTGTTCTTGTGAAATTGAAACCAGAGATTAAATCCACCTATGGTGTCACCGCCATCGGCGTTTTCGGCTCCATTGTCCGCGGAGTGCAAGCGCCAGACAGTGATGTGGATGTCGTGGTCAAAATGACCAAGCCGGACCTCTTTATGATTGTAGGCATTAAGAATAAGCTGGAGGAAAAGCTAAACCGGCCGGTGGACATTGTGACGTACAGGGAAAACATGAATAAATTTTTAAAAAAACGGATTGACGGGGAGGCGGTATATGCGTGACAAGGAACTGACGTCGGAGGTCTTGCGTCAGATAGAGGAAGCTGCCACGAAAATCATTGCCCGTTTTCAGGCTATTCATAAGGTGTCAGATTTTACCGATAGTCCAGCCGGAGTTGAAAAAATGGATGCCATCTGCATGATGCCGATTGTCATCGGTGAATCGTTGAAAAATCTGGATAAAATCACCGGTGGGACGCTCATGCCTCAAAATCCCGAAGTGGACTGGAAAAAGGCGAAAGGGATGCGGGATATCCTTACCCACCACTATTTCGATATCGATGCCGAAGCGGTATTTTATACTTGCAAAGAAAAAATACCACAACTCCGGGAAACGATCCGAAAAATGAAAGATACGCTGGGATAATTGCTGTACATACCGACTTTCCATCCTCCCCGCGTATCACGCTGGACCCCGACATCGGCTATTCTTTTGCTGGTGGGCATCATGTATATAGTAATAGTCTGTTTAACAAAGAAAAAAAATTTAAGAACTTGGGTATAAGATACGTTTCAAAGAGGCAACGCGAAAAAAACACCGAGCTTTCACCGACCAAAACTAAGGGTCAACAGGTGCGCAACTTTTCGGGCGGGCTTTCTATACCAAATGGGTTTTCTGAGTGTCATTTTGCGGCATCCGGTCAAAATGGCACAATTTTCCGTTTATGAGAAAGTCATGCTGATGTCGTTAAGTACACCCAATTTGAATAATAGAAAAACTTTTTTACGCAGCTTTTGACCAATATGTCTGCAAAAATGCAATCTTATCGGAATATGAATGCAAAATTGCAAATCACTCAATAGTTCGGCATCAAAAAGAGGAACAAGGATAAAATGCCTGACTCAAACTGGACTCAAAAAGGAGCTACTTTAAGTGACAAGTCGGCTCGTAAAGAATTTGGACTAACCCAAGAAAAAATTATTGACGCAATAAAATGCGGAAAGCTTCAGTACCGACAAAATCACATCCACGGTAATCCATATTTCAGGTTACTCAGAACTGAAGTAGAGTCGCTCGCAAAAGAACTATTCGGTAAGGATCATTTAATGAATAGGAAGCAGCAAAATGAGCTATCACTGGTTAATAAAGAAATAAGGAGA
>JBAPSB010000110.1:0-10674 GCA_049281435.1 Desulfobacterales bacterium | reverse complement strand
GGCGATCACCGGATCTCCAAACAGCTCCTGCCAGTCTCCGGAGCTCTTGTTTGATGTGATGATGGTCGAGTTTTTTTCGTAGCAAAGCGGCGGGCACCATCGCCTTGCTTGGGTAGGATTCCGCTGTGTGATTTTGGTCGACCTGCCTGTAATCGGCCTCTCAACCACCAACCGACGATCGCCGAACTGCAAGAATAATTGTCGCTTGACACTGCCCGAGCGCCGCGGTCGGTAGGGTGGCAACTGAGCTTAAAGGTAAACGCCATTGGCGGGACGTTGTTTCATTGTTGTTTCTTTTCGAGTTCCTTTTGTATTGCTTCGGCAGCTGACAAAAAAATCGGGGCACGATTTACCCGTCCAATCGCCCGGCTGGTGGCCGAACGGTCTACGCTAAACCGGCGGGCCACCTTGCACAGAATGGATTTGTAGCGATTCTGAAAAAGATGCCCATGCCGGCGGTGCCTCCTGTTGAAGCGCACCGCATGGCCGGTCAGAAGCCGGCGCATGACCGAGGTGATCGGAACGGCGCCCGTGCGCAAAAGCAGATGCACGTGGTTGCTCATCAAGGCCCAGGCATAACAGGGCGTAACCATCTCCTGCAGAGGGTCCGAAAGCCTGTCGATAAAGTCCTCCCGGTCCCTGTCATCTTCGAAGATCGCTTTGCGTTCGATCCCTCGAATGATGATATGATGCAAGGCGCCGTGTGCGTCTATGCGGGCTTGTCGCGGCATGTGGGTCATGTATGACTTCCCCGCCTTTTTTGTCAACAAAGAAACAACGTTTCTCTTCCTCCTGGGAAAGCTTCAGGTCCTATTTCCTCCAAGGCCTCCACTGCCTGATGGCGAACAAATTCGAGTTCATTTTTATTTTTAAAAACTCTGAGTAAATCCGGCACAGCGGCCTTGGCCTCCGGCCCGATTTCCACCAGGGCCACCGCCGCTCCCCAGCGAACCCACTTGTCTTCAGAACGCAAAGCAGATATCAGAGTCTGTATTTCAGGCGGGTCGGTCATTGGTCTAAATTCAATTGTTTGAGTGGGTGGATTTTCCCTATTTAATAATGGGTTGGCGTTTTTTCAAGAAGCTTTGACAAGAAATAGCCAATCTCTGACCAGGAGACAGCAAAAACCCAGCCCCTCTCGAGGGGCTGGGTTAGCTTGCTTTTTAGTAGTCGGCCGGGAACAGGAGGGTTTCAATCCGTTCTTCGTCCCCCTCGTCGATGATGAACCAGAACTTCTGGCATTCCCCGTGGTTGGCGGAGGCTAGGCCCAGGGTGAAATGTGTTTCCCTGGGGAAAGCCTCTTGGAGGATCTGGAAGCATTGGTTTAGGGCCAACACTTCATCGAATCCGAAGGGGACGTTGTTTCATCGTTGCGAATCCGAAGGGGACGTTGTTTCATCGTTGCGTCAAATCGACATTAAGTACTCCAAGAACAGCCTGAACGGCTGCACGAAGTTTCGGTCCTTCTCAATCCTCCGGACCGACCGGCTGATGGCCGAACGGTCTACATTGAACCGTCTGGTCACTTCGATTCCAAAAATAGACAAAATTTTCAATGTTTAATTGTTGAGTTTGCTTCCTTGTTTCAAATACGGTTTTCCCCGATGATTTCAAGATTGCGGACAACGGCGTCCCGGGTCCTCTTGTCTTGTTGAAATGTTTCAAAATTTAGGTTTGTCGTGTACTCCCGAATATTTCCAGCCGCCTCCAGAATGTCATCCAGATACAGGCGAGGGTCTCTACGCATAGACCACCTCCTGTTCGATGATCGGCTTGAGCCGCGGCTTGACAGTGTCCGCCATAACAAGGTCCACTGAACGATGGAGCACCTCTTCCAACCTGAATTTAAGGTCCATATAATGATCGAATGTCGGCTCGGAAAGTTCCACAAGGATATCCAAATCGCTGTCAACTCCAGCATCACCCCTGGCGATTGATCCAAAAATGCCGATGCGCCTCAAGGTGAATCGCTCAACCAGTTCAGGACGCACTGCAGCGATTTTCTGAACTACTGCACCTATTGTATAATTTTCGGCATTTCCCATGTCTTCATTCCTTCTCTTGACCTTATTCTGCCTTCGTCATCCCCGACAACCGATATTGATGTAACAAAATGCTTCTGAGACCATTTTTGCCGTTTTTTCAATCATGGTCTCAAAACCAAGTTTCGAATGAATTTCAATGTACCATGAATATCCCGATTTTTCATCGACCATTTCCGTTCCATTTTCTTAATGCTCCTCGAATAGTCGCATTTTTTTGGTGGTCTGCCAAACTATTATGAGCTTACTTATTTCTTGACATCTCCCACCGCTTTCGAAATTATCGTCTTTCCGCTGTAACACCATCGTTTCTTCAACCCGTTCGAACTCAAAAGGAGGCTCTGCCGTGAAAAAAATCGCTTTGTGGTTGATGAGTCTTTTAGTGGTGCCCGGCGCGTTCGCGGCGGATCTCGGCAAGGCCAAGGCCGAGGGGCAGGCCAATTTGTATGCCAACATCACCGCCATCGAGCCGCTCATGGAGGATTTCAGCGCGAAAACCGGCATCCAGGGCATTTACACGCGCATCTCCACCGCCAAGTACCTGTCGACCGTGCTGACCGAGCACGAGGCCGGCAAACTGGCGGCCGACCTGCTGCAGGGGCCCTTGCCGATTCTGCAGATGCTGAAGGATAAGGGTGTGCTCAAGCCCTACCGGTCGCCGGCGGCGGCGGGATATCCGGACTGGGCCCGCCAGGACGACACCATCATGCAGTTTGCGATCGAGTACGTGGCCCCGATTTACAACACCGAACTGGTCAAGCCGGCGGACGTGCCCACGCGCTATGAAGACCTGGCCGACCCCAAGTGGCGCGACAAGATCGTCATGCCCGATCCCGCCTCGCACGCCACCACCATCACCTGGCTGGTGGGCCTGAAGGAGTCCAAGGTGTTTGCGAGCGAGACGGCCTGGATGGATTTCGTCAAGGGGCTGGCCGCCAACAGGCCGATGTTGGTCAAATCCTTCAGCCCGACGCCGGCACCCGTGGAAAGCGGTGAAAAGCTGATCGCCATCTCCATGCCGAAGTACATCATCACCAAGGCCCCGGCGCCGCTCGGTTGGGCCAAGGTCGGGCCGCTGCTGGGCACCCCGCGCGGCATCGCGCTGGCGGCCAACGCGCCCCACCCCAATGCCGCGCAGGTGCTCATGGATTACTGGTTGTCGAAGGAGGCCATGAAGCTGCTGGCGGACAAGGTCGGCGAGTACGTGCTGGCCCCCGGCGTGTACCCGCCCATCCCCGGCATCAGCGAGGCCAAGGTGCTGCCGATCCGCGAGCTGTCGGACGAAGAGATCCGCGACTGGGGCGCCCGGTTCAAAAATATCTTTTATGCCGATTAGAAGATGGAAATTCGCATCGAAGGCCTGGCGCGCGACTACTACTCGGAGGGCAAGCGGATAAGGGCCCTTGACCGGGTCGATCTCACCATTCCGGGCAACCGGATCTTCACCCTTTTGGGACCGAGCGGCTGCGGCAAGACGACTCTTCTCAGGTGCATCGTGGGGCTGGAAACGCCCGATGCCGGCGAGATCGCTATCGGTGATGAGATCGTCTTTTCCAAATCCCGCAACATCTTCGTTCCGCCGGAAAAACGCGGGCTGGGCATGGTTTTCCAGACCTACGCCATCTGGCCGCACATGAACGTGTTCGACAACGTCGCCTACCCCCTGCAGAACCGCAGAATGCCGCGGGATGACATCCGGCAAAAGGTGGCCAAGGTTCTGCGCTTCGTGCAGCTCGACGGGTTCGACAACCGCCCGGCCACCAAGCTCAGCGGCGGGCAGCAGCAGCGCGTGGCCCTGGCGCGGGCCCTGGTGGCCGAACCCAAGGTCATCCTCTTCGACGAGCCCTTGAGCAACCTGGACGCCAAGCTGCGGGAAGAGACCCGCAAGGAACTGCGGCGTTTTCTGACCGGGCTTGACATCACGGCGGTCTACGTGACCCACGACCGCATCGAGGCGCTGGCGCTTTCGGACCAGATCGCGGTCATGCGCGCCGGCCGGATCATCGAGGTCGGCGACCCGAAGAAGATCTATTTCAACTCCGACGATCGGTTCGTGGCCGACTTCATCGGCCGCGCCAATTTGCTGAAGGGTCAGGTGACGCGGCAAGAGGGCCGTCACGCCGTCATCGACTGCGCCATCGGGGCCATCCGTGGGCTCAACCGCCAGGAAATCCCCGCCGGCCGGGAGGCGCTGCTGTGCGTGCGGCCCGAGTTCATCAAGATTGCGGCCTCCGATGCTGTTACCGATGCCGCATCAGATGGCCCCGGCGGACAGAACATCTTTCGCGGCCGGCTCGAAAACCTGGTCTTTATCGGCGAGGCCTATGAAGGCGAGATCCGCATCGGGGATAACCTGCTGTCGATCACGATCGATCCCACGGCGGACCTGGCCACCGGCGACAAGATCTCCATTTCCTTCGATCCCGACCACTGCTTCCTGCTCCCGGCGCAAAGTCCTGCGTGATGAAGAAACCGGCCCTTACCCCGACCCTGATCGTGATCGTGGGCTTTCTGACGGTCTGCCCCGTTGTGATGCTCGTGGTGGGGAGCTTTTCGCAGGGGCTCGGCACCTTCGAGGGCTTCACGCTCGAGAAGTACGCCGCGGCCTACACCGACCCCGAGTTTGCCGGGATTCTTCTCAACACACTGATCTTCACCGTCGGTGCGGCCTTACTGGCCACAGCCCTGGCCCTCTTTCTGGCCTACATGAACACCCGCACCAACATCCCCTTCAAATTCGTCTTCCGGATCATCTCCATCATCCCGATGATGATTCCGCACATCCTGTTCTCGGTCAGCTGGGTGCTGCTCCTCAATCCCAGCAACGGCATTCTGAACCGGCTGCTCATGGATGTTACCGGCCTTGGCAGCGCGCCCTTCAACATCTATTCGCTGCCCGGCATGATCCTGGTGGAAGCACTGCTGGACCTGCCGATCGCCTACCTGATCATCGCCCCGGCCATGAGCGCCTTCGACGTCTCGCTGGAAGAATCCTCCAAGGTGTGCGGCGCCTCGAACCTGCGCACCCTTGCGCGCGTGACCCTGCCCGTGCTGCGGCCCGCCATCCTGGCCTCAGCCATCCTGGTCGTGGTGCGGAGCCTGGCCTCGTTTGCCGTTCCCTCGGTCATCGGCATGCCCGGCCGGATTTACGTACTGGCCACCCACATCTACCGCATCATCTCCACCGGCTTTGCGGCCGATTACGGCAAGGCCGCCGCCGTCGGCATGAGCGCCCTGGCCGCATCGATCACCCTCATCTATGTCTATCGCTACCTGACCGCCGAGAGCGGCAAATTCGTCACGATATCGAGCCGCGGTTTCAAGCCGGCCGTGATCGACCTTAAAGGGTCCAAATACCCGCTTTTTACCGTGGTGGGGCTGATATGCTTCGTTCTGATCGTGCTGCCGGTGCTGGTGCTCTTCTACACCTCCCTGACGCCCTATGTCATGGTGCCCGGCGCCCGGGCGCTGGCGATGATGAGCTGGAAGAACTGGGCCGCGGTCCTGCAGGACCCGATTTCATTGCTGTCCCTTAAAAACAGCCTGATATTAGGGCTCGGCGGGGCCACGGTGGGTATCGTGCTCTCGATCTTCGTGGCCTATGTCATCGTCAAGGTGCGCACGCGCGCGGCCGGCATTCTGGAATCCTTGAGCTTTCTGTCCTTCTCTTTTCCGGGGATTGTCATCGGGGTGGGGTTCATGTGGTTTTTTGTGCGCACGCCGCTTTACGCCACCCTCTGGGCCCTGTTGATCGGCTATGTGGCCACCTACCTGCCGTACGGCATACGGCCGCTGTCGAGCGCCTTCGTTCAGATCCACAGCCACCTGGAGGAATCCTCGCGGGTGTGCGGCGCGGGTGCGTTTTACACCCTGCGCCGGATCGTGATTCCGCTGCTGATCCCGGGCATCGTCTCGGGCTGGATCCTGATGGCCACCATGTTCGTGCGCGAGCTGACCCTCTCGGTCGTGCTCTCGCGGCCCGGAACGGAAGTCCTGGCGGTGCAGATCCTGCGCTTTGCCGAAGACGGCCTGTGGGGCAGGCTTTCCGCCCTGGGCATCATGATGATCATCATCTCGTCGACCCTGGTCGTGGCGGCCTCGCTGATCGGCAGGAAAATGACGAAGATGGAGATCGTGGACAGCGGCTGACGGATGTCGCCGATGACGAAGCACGCCGGCGGGAACCCGTTGAGAGCCTCCGCGTTTACGGCTGTAGTATCGACCGGCATGTTCCCCGGCGGTTTCAACGAGTTTTTTCGCGGCAGAAAAAGCAGAGGCCCCTTACCTTCCGAAGAGATTCCGCCCATCTATTCATAATGGGTCCACATGCGAATAACCTTAATGGTATTTTCATCGTCCATGACCTGATAAACGACTCTATGCTGAATATTGATCCGTCTTGAGTAAGCTCCGGCCAAATCACCGACGAGTTTTTCAAAGGGAGGGGGTGTTTGATATGGATTTTCGGCAAGGATTTTTAATATGGCTTCGGCATTCGTTCTGAGATTGGCGGCGGATAGTCTCTTGGCATCTTTTTGGGCTTGTTTTGTAAAAAAAATTCGCCACCTCACCAGTCAACTTCCTCTTTGCAATCCTCTAAAGGCGTTGCCAGACCTTCACGAATAGACTCGCGCATACCCGGAACTGTCAAAAGATAGATGGTTTCCTGAATCGAACGCCAGTCATCCTCTGATATGAGAACCGCATTCCCCCGTTTTCCCGTGATAACGACAGGTTCATGCGATAAAGAGGCTTGATCGACAAGGCGGTATAGTTTAGCGCGTGCCTCGGTCACGGATAGTGTTGCCATAGTGCACCTCGATGGTATTTTAGAAGGGTACGTCATTACGTACGGATTGTCAAGGTTTATGGCAGTCGTTACGGCAGGCAAAGGGCGCCCCGCCCGCATGACCTTAGACCCTTCCAGTCCGCGAGAACTATGGCGTCACTTCACCCCTTTGCTCGTAGCAGGGAATGCAGAGGTTCTTTCCTTCCAACTGGCGGATGCGGGTTCGCATGGCCTGCTCGCCGCAGCGATCGCAGGTCGCGCTCTCAAGAATTCTGGCCTTCTCGGGCAGCGGCGCCACTGCCGGCCGCACGTCGAAAAGCGCATCGAGGGCAGTCTGCATGAGCCAGGCGGAAGTCTTCTCGCGCAGGTCGCTCAGCCGGTTTTCCTCTGCGCTGCTCAGGGTGCCGGCCTGGCGCTTTTCGTGCAACGCCGCCATCTCTTCACGGTCGGCGGTGCTGCCCATGGCGCGCAGCACGAGGCGCACGGATTTGCCGTCGGAGCGGCGGTAGAACGTAAAGGCATTCTTGCCGTAGTCGCGGTGGATGAGATTGCCCTTGCCGAAGGTGCAGCCGGTCAGAAACTGGATCGCGTCCACGCCGCACATGTCGGTTTCGACCACCGCCACCAGCTCTTCGTCTTCGGCACGGCCGCCCAGCTCGGTCAAGGCCCATTCGGCGGCCCGGATGCCGATGGCCAGCCCCGGGCACCAGTGACCGTGAAACGAAATGGTCCGCTCGACCCGCTCCCTGTCGATCTTACACGTCATTGGTCTTACTCCTTTTATTTGGGGATCACCACGGGAACCCCGTTGTAGCGGTGAATGTCGACTGCGATGCGGTAAACGTCCCGGATGATGTCCGCGGTTACCTCTGCGGGCGTGACCGCCGCGCAAATGCCGCCGTCTTTAATAAAAAGGCATTTATCGGAAAAGCGCAGGGCCGTGGTGAGATCGTGCAGGGTCATCACGGCCGCGACCTCGTGCTCCCTGGCCACGTGACGGATCAGTTTCAAGATCTCCACCTGGTTCTTCAAGTCAAGGGAGCTGGTGGGCTCGTCGAGCAGCAGCAGGCGGGGCTCCTGGACCAGCGCGCGGCCCACGGCCACTTTCTGCAGCTCACCGCCGCTCAGGCGGTCGATGGCGCGCAGGGCGAGCGTTTCGAGGTGCAGGCTTTTGATGGCCCCGTCCACGAGGCGCAGATCGTTTTCCGACACGCGAAACCGGATGTAGGGACGCCGGCCCAGGAGAATCGCGTCGAACACCGTGACCCCGGCCGTGCTCTGGCGCTGGGCCACATAGCCGATGCGGCGGGCCACGGCGGTAGCGTCGAGTTTGAGCACGTTCTCGCCTTCCACGAGCACCGCGCCGCCGGCCGGCTTCAAGATGCCGTTGATGCAGCGCAGCAGCGTGGTCTTGCCCACGCCGTTGGGACCCAGGACCGAGACCACCTCGCCTTTGCGAACATGAAAGGTCACGCTTTCCAGCACCGGATGGCCGTTGTATTTGAATCGCATGCCGTCGACGCTCAGAATCATCGCACCCGCCCCCTGACGATCAGAAGCAGAAAAACGGGCGCCCCCATGAAGGCCGTCAAGATGGAGACCGGCAGCAGATGCGGCGCCAGGATCAGCCGGGCCGCCGTGTCGGACACCAGCAGCAGCACGGCCCCGGCCACCGCCGAGGCGGGCAGCAGAAAGCGGTTGTCGCCGCCGATGAACCGGCGCACCATGTGCGGGCAGACCAGTCCCACGAAACCGATGATGCCCAGAAATGCCACGATCACCGCGGTCACCAGCGAGGCGGCCAGCATGCCCGCCATCCGCACGCGTTCGACCTTCACGCCCAGTCCCCTGGCGGTTTCGTCGCCGGCATCCACGGCATTGTAGTTCCAGGCGTTGAAGAAAAAGTAAATCATCCCCGCCGCAGTCACTCCGGCCAGCAGGGCCAGCTCCTTCCAACTGGCCCGGGCCACGTCGCCGAAGGTCCAGAACACCATGGCCGCCAGCTGCATGTCGTCCGCGAAAAACTGCAGGAACATGGTGCCTGCGGTAAACAAGGCCCCCATGGCGACGCCCGCCAGGATCATGGTTTCAGCCGTGGCGCCGCGAATCCGTGCCACGGCGACAATGAAAAGGGATGCAAGCATCGAACAGGCAAATGCCGAGCCCACCGTGAGCAGCGCATTTGAGATCGTGACCGCCCCCACGGTGGTGCTGCTCATGGTCCCCGACCCCAGGACCATGACGGAAAACGCCGCGCCGAACGCCGCGGCATGCGAAATTCCCAGGGTAAAGGGCGAGCCGAGCGGGTTGCGAAGGATGGACTGCATCACCGCGCCGCCGACCGCCAGGCCCGCGCCGGCCACGACGGCCGCCAGGACCTGGGGCAGCCGGATCTGCCGGACGATGATGCGAACGCGCTCCGATTCGCCGCTGCCGGCCAGGCCCCGGACCACATCGGCGATAGAAATGCGGGCCGCGCCGGTGGAAATACCGTAGAGAATCGCGGCAACCAGCACCAACAGCCCCACAAAAAGCAGGACCGTCTTGCGGCCGATGTAGCGCGAATAGGCCGGGTTCAAGGCGCCGTCGACAAAGTGCATATCCCCTTCCTTTACTTTAGGTCTCGCTCAAAAATAGCTTGTGTCCATCACTGATTTGTTTTTTCGCGAACCCCGAGCGGCACCGCGGTGAAGACCAGCTGCCCGAAAGAAGCGTTGATGGCCGCAAAAACCGGCCGGCCGACCAGAAAGGTGTAGATCTCGTCGGCTTTGGCGGCCGGCTCGATGTCTGCAAAGCGATCGGGGTAGAGCCGCCAGCCGATGAAATAAGCGTCGGCCAGGATCGAGCCAAAGTTCTGCGTGTACCAGTTGTAGGGCAGCAGGCCGTAAACGCGGCCCGAGCGCACCGCCGTCAGCCCCGCGTACGCCGGGTCGGTTTTCAGTTCGAACAGGCCGCCCGCGTTTTCGCCCATCTGCAGGGTCGAGAGATCGAGGAAAAGAACCTCGGGATCCCAGGCCACGATTTTCTCCTTGGCGACACTGCTTTGCTGCAGGGCCTTCTCCTCGCCGAGCGTATCGGCAGCCAAATTGCGGGCGTTGACGAAGGCAAACGGCGGATAGGTCGGCTCGGTGGACTGAAAGCCGTGCGGGCCGCGATAGGCGATGCCGCCCACGAAACATGACGGCCGGCGATTTTTGGGAATGTCGACCGTGCGCCGGTGAAGATCGGCGATCGATTCCTCGAAAAACGCGATCACCTGCCCGGCCCGCTCCGCAGCGCCCATCACCTCGCCCATGATCCTGAGGGATCGGTACAAATCGGCGCGGCGGTCGCCCAGGTTGCCGTAGTCGAGCACGATCACCGGAATCCCGGTTTTGCGCGAAAGCGCCACCGGGTCGTGGCCCATGGTCGGATAGGTCTTGAAGATCACCTGCGGCATCGGGTCGAGGGTCAGGATCCGCTCCGGGTGATCGTGCCCGCGGAACTCCCCGAAGATGGGGTATTGTTTGAACTGGGGATTGGCCAGGGCATAGGGCCTGGCATCGAACTGCGGCCGCTGTTTTTCCATGTCGTCCACGGCCACGATGGCGGCCTGGCACTGCAGGTAGGTCAGCAGGCGCAGGGCGCCGGGCCCGGAGCAGATTACGCGGTCGACCTGTTGCGGTATCTCGACCCGCCGGCCGGCGGCATCGGTGATCGTTCGCGCAGCCGCCAGCGACGCTGCTGCCGGCCACAGGTGCAGCATGATGCCGATCAATAAAATGCCGCCCCAAAAACGCAAATTTTTCATATTGCCCTCTTCAAAACAGTAACCGTTAACGCAATCGTTGCAGCACCCTATAG
>JBAPSB010000109.1:0-8474 GCA_049281435.1 Desulfobacterales bacterium | reverse complement strand
TCGTTCTCGTGGGCGTGGTCGATCACTTCGAAATCTGGTCCCGCGATAATTGGAAAACTGAAAAGGATCGCTACGAGCAAAGCAAAAAAGATCCCGGATTCAATGAAACAATCGGCGATATAAGCCTTTAGTTGAATGCGCTATCACCATGTCTCCGCCATGCCGGGCGAGGTGATCGATTACCTGAATTGCCGACCCGGACGGACCTATGCGGACTGCACCCTGGGGGGGGCCGGTCACGCACTGGGCGTGTGCGAGAAAATCGTGCCGGGAGGGACCCTGATCGGTATCGATCAGGATATCAATGCCGTCGAAAATGCCCGCGACGTGCTGAAACACTGCCGCGCCCATGTTCATATCGTTCATGACAACTTCGTCAACCTGCCGGGCATCCTGGCTCGATTGCGCATCCCCGCCGTCGACGGCCTGCTGCTCGATCTGGGTCTTTCCCTCCACCAGATCGAGGCCGGCGGCCGCGGTTTCAGTTTCAACCGCGACGAGCCGCTGGACATGCGCATGAACACCGCGTCCGGCGTGACGGCCGCGCAGATTGTCAATCAAGAGAGCGAAGCCGGCCTGGCCGCAATTTTCAAGCAATACGGCGAAGAGCGACATGCGCGGTCGATCGCCCGCAAAATTGCATTCGTCCGCGAGAAGGAAGTGATCCGTTCGAGCCGCCAACTGGCCCGCATCGTCATCGCGGCGCTGCCCGCCAAGGCGCGGCACGGCCACCGAATCCACCCTGCAACCCGGGTGTTCATGGCCTTGCGCATCGCCGTCAACCGCGAACTCGACCGGCTCGAAGAGTTTCTCTCGTTCGCCGTCGATTATCTGAACCCGGGCGGCCGGCTGTGCGTGCTCTCTTTCCATTCACTCGAAGACCGGATCGTTAAACAACGCTTCGTCGCCCTGGCCCGTGGCTGCACCTGTCCGCCGGATTTTCCGCTGTGCGTCTGCGGTAAATTGCCGCAGGCCAGCATCGTGACCCGCAAAGTCGTGCGGCCGCAGCCGCAAGAGGTTGACGCCAACCCGATGGCCCGCAGCACCCGACTCAGAGTTCTGGAAAAATTGACGCCTGCCAGCGCCTGATGCCAAGGGCGCAGCCGACCAACGCCCACACAAGAGCAAGAGTGGCGATGAACAAAAAACGCGCACAGGCCCCTTATCTGCAGCACGCCGGCATGTGGGTCCTGCTGATGGTGATCTTCATTGCCGAGCTGCTGCTCTACACCTGGTTTAGGGTGCAGTGCACCCAACTCGGTTATGAGACCAGCCGGGCCATGGAAACCCAGCACCGTCAGATCATGCTGCAGAACAATCTGAAAATCGAGCTGGCGCGCCTGAAATCACCCGAGCGGATCGTCAAAATCGCCAAGGACCGTTTCGGCCTGGCCATGCCGCGCGCCGAACAGATCATCTCATTGCCATGAATCTGAAAGAAAAGAAATATCTTCGTTTAAGGGTCGTGACGGTCGGTGTTTTTTTCGGCCTGTTCCTGGGGGTTATCTGCGCCAAGGCCGCTTATCTGCAACTCTATCGCGGGTCTTGGCTGTCGCGGCTGGCGGCGGGCCAGTACGAAGCTTCCGTTAAAACATCCGGCAAGCGCGGCACCATTTTCGACCGCCGGATGTCGGAACTGGCGGTGAGCATTCAGGTGACCTCCATCGGCGCCTACCCGGCGCGCCTCGGCGATCCGGCCAAGGCGGCGGCGGCCCTTTCCAAGCCGCTGAACGTGGACCGCGGCGCGCTCCTGCAAAGTCTCCGGTCCAAGAAAACCTTCGTGTGGGTCAAGCGTCAGGCCACTCCCCGTGAAGTCGAAAAGGTCAAAGAGCTGAACCTGGAGGGGATCGGTTTCGTACCCGAATACAACCGTTTTTACCCGAACAAGACCCTGGCCGCCCAGGTCGTCGGATTCACCGGTGTCGACGGCGCCGGTCTCGAAGGAATCGAGCATTATTACGATGAGGTTTTGAAAGGCGCCGAAACCGAATCCACCTTCCTGCGCGACGCCCTGGGCAATCGTTTCGTCTCGGGCGGCGGCAACGTGCAGGATTTCGGCGGCAAGAACCTGACCCTGACCATCGATCAGACCGTGCAGTTCATCACCGAGAGGACCCTGGAAGACACGGTGACCGAATTCGAGGCCGACTCCGCCATCGCCATCGTCATGGAACCCAAGACCGGCGCACTTCTGGCCGTCGCCCAGTATCCCTTTTTCAATCCGAACGCCTATCGCGACTTCAAATCGTCCTCCTGGCGCAACCGGGCGGTCGCCGACGCGATCGAGCCGGGTTCGACCCTGAAAATATTCAGCGCCACCGCCGCCATCGAGTTTGGCGACTCTTCGCCGAACACGATTTACTTCTGTGAAAACGGCGCCTACCGCATCGGCCGCAAGACCGTGCGCGATGTTTCGGCCCACGGCTGGCTCTCCCTGCAGCAGATCGTCAAGTATTCAAGCAACATCGGGGCCATCAAAATCAGCGAAATCGTCGGCCCCAAGCACCTGCACGACCTTCTGGCGGAATTCGGCTTCGGGGCCAAGACCGGCATCGACTGCCCCGGCGAATCACCGGGCAGCCTGTCCAATTATCGGCACTGGAGCCGGATGGACACCAGCGCCATTTCGTTCGGCCACGGCATGGCCGCCTCTCCGCTCCAGCTGGCCACGGCGGTTTCCGCAATCGCCAACGGCGGCGTCCTGATGAAACCCTACCTCGTGACAACCGTAACGGATCAGAACAATCTAGTCCTGCAGTCGTTCGGGCCGCATAGGGTGAGGCGCGTGGTGTCGGAGACCACCGCCCGCAAGATCGGCACCATCTTGAAGACGGTGGTAACCGAGGGCGGCACCGGGACCCAGGCCGCGCTGCAGGGGTATTCGGTGGCCGGCAAAACGGGCACCGCCAAGAAGATCGGACCGGACGGGACTTATTCGGACGACAACTACATCGCTTCTTTTGTCGGGTTCACACCGGCCGACGACCCGGCCATCACCGTTCTGGTCATCATCAACGAACCCCGCAAGGAATATTACGGCGGGGTCGTGGCCGCGCCGGCCTTTCGACGAATCGCCCAGGAAACCCTGAACTATCTCAATGTTCATCCCGACCTTACCGACGGCCAGTTGGCGGCCGCCGGGAGCCCAGAGGGACGAATTTGAAACTCGCCAGCCTGATCGGGGAACTCCACATTGACCGTGTCAACGGCCGGCGGGCCCGCCGTCAGGGCGATGCCGCCCGGATCCTCGGGGCGGACCCGAATATCACCTCCCTGCACTCCCGGGCCCAGAACGTCAAGCCCGGCGGACTTTTCGTGGCGATTGAAGGTTTTGCCGCCGATGGCCACGATTTCATCGACCGGGCCCTGGCAAACGGAGCCGTCGCGGTCATCACCCAGAAACCGATCGAATACCCGGTTGCGGCGCCCCTGATCCAGGTGGAGAATTCCCGCAAGGCCCTGGCGGCCCTGGCGGCGAATTTTTACGGCCACCCGTCCGGCCAGCTGGTCGTAGTCGGCATCACCGGCACGAACGGCAAGACGACCACCTCCTACCTGATCGAGCGCATTGTCCTGGCGGCCGGGTTCAGGCCGGGGGTGATCGGCACCGTCAACTACCGCTACGCCGGCAAAGTATTCGACAACCCGGTCACCACGCCGGAGTCCCTGGACCTGCAGCGGATTCTGGAGCGCATGCGCGCGGCCGGTGTGACCCACGTGATCCTGGAAATTTCATCCCATGCCCTGGACCTGCACCGGGTGAACGGCTGCTGGCTGGATGTGGGCGTGTTCACCAACTTGTCACAGGATCACCTGGACTACCACAAGGACATGGAAACCTACTGGGGCTGCAAGAAAAAATTATTCACCGAACATCTGCTTTCCGGTCCCAAGCGCGAGCGCGCCGCGGCGGTCGTCAACCGCAACGATCCACGGGGCGAAGAGCTGGCCCGGATCGCCGGTTTGAAGATCGTCACGGTCGGCGACGCGCCGGAGAATACCGTGCGCGCGGACTTCACGCGCCTGGATCCGTCGGGTATCGCCGGCCGCATCGACCTGCCGGCGGCCTCGATTGATTTCCGGTCCGCGCTGGTGGGTCGCTACAACGGCGAGAACATTCTGTGCGCGGCAGGTGTCGCCCTCGCCCTGGGCATCGCGCCGGCGGCCATCAGGGCCGGAATCGAGAATACGGCCGTTATTCCGGGGCGCCTCGAGCCGGTCGGCGGTCGGGGAGACCGGTTTGTCTATGTCGACTACGCCCACACGCCCGAGGCCCTACGCAACGTTCTATCCGCGCTGACCGCCATTGCCGGCCGGCGCCTCGTGTGCGTCTTCGGCTGCGGCGGCGACCGCGACCGGGGCAAACGCCCCCAAATGGGCAGGATTGCCGCGCAGATGTGCGACCTGACGGTGGTGACGTCCGACAACCCGCGCTCCGAGCCGCCGCTGGCGATCATCGATCAGGTCCTGGCCGGCGCCCGACAGGTCCCGGTCAGGGAATATCAGGCGGCCGAACTGGGCAACGGCACACCGGAAAAAGGCTACGTGGTGGAACCGGACCGCCGCAAGGCCATCGGCCTGGCCATCGCCGCCTCCAGGCCCGGCGACACGGTGCTGATTGCCGGCAAGGGGCATGAAACTTATCAGCTCCTTGCCGGTAAAACCATCGCCTTCGACGATCGCATCGTGGCAGCTCGAGCCCTGGCCGGACTGATAAACAGGCCAACAGAACAGGGGAACCCAGCATGACGCAGCCGCACGGTCAGCAGAGCACGTCGCCCACGCCACCGCTGGAGTGGACCGTCGCCGATGTGGTCGCGGCCACCGGCGGCGAAGTGCTCGGCCCTGAAACCGGTGCCCGCTTTGCCGGCATCGGCATCGATTCGCGCCGGATATCCGCCGCGGACCTTTTCGTGGCGATCAGGGGCGAGACCCACGACGGCCACCGGTTTGCGGAAGATGTCGTCGGCCAGGGCTGTCGCGGGCTGCTGCTGGCACGCGCCAAACTGGCCGAGCTGCCCTGGGAAAAATGGGTCGCCGAAAAAGTGGTCTGCATTGTGGTCGAGGACACCATTGCGGCCCTGGGCCGACTGGCCGCCTATCATCGCCGCCGCAACACCGTGGCGGTAGCGGCCATCACCGGTTCCAACGGCAAAACCACCACCCGGCAGATGACGGCGGCCGTCGTGTCGCAGCGCTTCTCCACGCTGTCGACCCGCAAGAACTTCAACAACAATATCGGGCTGCCCCTGACCCTGCTGGAACTGGGTCCGGATCATCGCTGGGCGGTGGTCGAACTCGGCATGAACGCTCCCGGCGAGATCGCCGCCCTGGCCGATATCTGCGGACCGGACATCGGGGTTATCACCAATGTGGCGCCCGCGCACCTGGAAGGGGTGGGCTCCATCGAAGGGGTCATGCACGCCAAGGGCGAGTTGCTGGAGAAGCTCGATGTCGGCGGCACCGCGATTCTCAATGCCGACGACCCGCTGGTGCTGCGCCTGGCCCAAAAGTCCAAGAGCCGGGTGCTGCTCTTCGGCATTGCGCCGCAGGCCGAGATCCGGGCCGAGTCGATTGAGTCCGGCGCCCGCGACAGCCGGTTCGAGCTGGTGCTGCCCGGCGGCCGCGTGCAGATCGTACTGAAAATTCCGGGCGCCTTCATGCTCTCGAACGCCCTGGCCGCGGCGGCGGTGGGATGCGCCATCGGCCTGTCGCCGGCCGAGATCAAGGCCGGTCTCGAAAACTTCGCGCCGGCCGAGAACCGGATGAACATCCTGACCACCCAGTCGGGAATCCACGTGATCGACGACACGTACAATGCCAATCCCGGTTCGATGGCGGCCGCGCTGGCGACCCTTGCCGCCCTGCGCCGGCAGCAGCGGGCCTTTTTCGTCACCGGCGACATGCGCGAGCTGGGACGCCAGGCGCAGGTGCTTCACGACGAACTGGGCGCCCTTTGCACCCGATCGGGCATCGACGGCCTTTTTGCCACGGGCGAATTTGCCGCGGTCGTGGGCCGCGGCGCCCGCCAAGCCGGAATGGATGCGGCGGCGATAGTCACCGGGACTAAAAAGGTTCTCCTGCAGGCGCTGCGCCGGACCCTGAGGCCGGGGGATTGGGTCCTGGTCAAGGGCTCGCGGGCGATGGCCATGGAAGACATCGTCTGGGGACTCAAGCAATGGTCGGCGGACCGCTGAGGCAGTCCCGATGGGTCCCGGGCCAATGCGGCCGCGATTTATCGTGACCCGACAGAACCGGGCGTTAGCCCGCTAAATTCAAAAAGATAAGGAAAACCGTGCTGTACCACCTCCTCTACCCGTTGCACACCAGCATCTCGGCGTTCAACGTTTTTCGGTACATCACGTTCCGGGCGATCTATGCGAGCCTGACGGCTTTCTTGATCTGCTTCATCCTGGGGCCCTGGTTCATCCGCATGCTGCGCGAGATGCAGGTCGGCCAGTACATCCGCGACGACGGACCGCAGGCGCATTTGAAAAAGGCCGGCACCCCCACGATGGGCGGCACCCTGATCATCTTTGCGATCGTGGTCGCGACCCTGCTGTGGACCAATCTGACCAATTTTTATGTCTGGATCCTGTTGATGGTCACCACCAGCTATGCCGGCATCGGGTTCATCGACGATTACCTGATGCAGGTTAAAAAACGCAGCAAGGGGCTCAGCGCCCGGGGCAAGCTGATACTGCAGACCCTGGTTGCCGTCATGGCCGGGGTGCTGGTCACCACGCGGCCCGATTTCAACACCCAGGTGACGATACCGTTCTTTAAAAACCTCTCGCCGCATCTGGGCTGGGGCTATGTCGTTTTTGCGGCGTTCGTGATCGTGGGCACCTCGAATGCCGTCAACCTGACCGATGGACTAGACGGACTGGCCATCGGGCCGGTGGTGATCGCGGGCATTACCTACATGATTTTTGCCTATGTGGCCGGCAACGTCAAAATCGCCGACTACCTCCAGATTACCTATGTGTCGGGCAGCGGAGAAGCGGCGGTTTTCTGCAGCGCCATGGCCGGCGCGGGGATCGGCTTTCTGTGGTTCAACGCCTACCCGGCCCAGATGTTCATGGGCGATGTCGGCTCGCTGCCCCTGGGCGGCGCCCTGGGAACGATCGCCGTCATTACGAAACAGGAAATTCTGCTGGTGCTCGTCGGCGGACTGTTCGTGATCGAGGCCCTGTCGGTCATCTTCCAGGTCGGTTTCTTCAAGGTCACCAAGGGGCGCCGCATCTTCAGGATGGCCCCCCTGCACCACCATTTCGAGTTGAAGGGCTGGGCCGAACCCAAGGTGATCGTCCGCTTCTGGATCATCGCCCTGGCCCTGGCGCTGCTGGCGATGAGCACGCTTAAGTTAAGGTAACAGGTGATGGGAAATGGGTTCAGGGTTTAAGGGTCCGGGTTCCGGGTTGCGAGATTCGTGTTGCGGGTTACGAGTTACGGGTTTCGAGTTTAATAAAAGACTTCAATCCTTCAACCCTGAACGCTGAACGGTGAACCTGTGAACCTCTTGTGTTCAAGGTCCTGAGTTACTTGTCAATTTCGGAATTTTAAACCCTAAAACTTAAAACCTAAAACCAATTTTGTTCATGCAACTGTCCGGTAAAAAAATAGCGGTGGTGGGGCTCGGGGCCTCCGGCACCGCCGTGGCCGCTTTTCTGGCCAGGCGCAAAGCGCTGGTGACGGCGACCGATTCGGCCCGCGCGGCCGACCTGGCCCCCGCGGCCCTGGCTCTGCGCGACAAGGGCGTCAAGCTTGAACTGGGCGGCAACCGGCCGGAAGTATTCGCAGACGCGGACATGGTGGTGATCAGCCCGGGCGTGCCCCACGATGCGCCGTCATTTGCCTGTTGCAGGGAGCGCGGCATCCCCGTGATCGGTGAAGTCGAACTGGCCGCACGGTTTATCGATGCGCCGATCGTCGCCATCACCGGCACCAACGGCAAGACCACCACCACCACGCTGGTGGGGGAAATGCTCCGGCGCTCGGGCATCGACGCCTTCGTGGGCGGCAACATCGGGACCCCGCTGATCAGCTACGTCGATGCGGGCAAAAAGGCGGCGGTCGTCGTGGCCGAAATCAGCAGTTTCCAGCTCGACACCATCGAGCGGTTTCGGCCGAAGGTGGCGGTAGTGCTCAACATCGCCGAAGATCACCTGGACCGCTACCCGGATTTCAACGCCTACGCCCGCTCCAAGGCGCGCATCTTCGAAAATCAGGGTCCCGACGATTTTGCCGTCCTGAACGGCGCCGACGATCGGCTGGCCCGGATGGCCGACACTATTTCCGCCCGAAAACTGTTCTTCAGCCGGGTCGATGCCGGCGCGCCACCGTTGGACACCGAAGGGGCCCTGATTTCCGAGACGGCCGTCGTTTTTCGAACCCGCTGGACCGGGTCCGGCCCGGATCCGGAGACGGCCGGCGTGCCCTGTTCCGCCATAAAGCTGTTCGGAGGCCACAAC
>JBAPSB010000108.1:0-1870 GCA_049281435.1 Desulfobacterales bacterium | reverse complement strand
CGGAATCCGGCCGACGAAGCAGCCGGTGGCCAGAAACATCACGGCCGTCCGGCGCGCATTCCAGGTTCCGTGTCTATCCTCGTACCCGTTTTTTGTCAAGAAACAAGTCTCGCCGCTGCCGGCCGAGAAGCCGGCCGACAGACGGATCCGGTCTTGCCGCCGCTAACTAAGTGGTGAGGTGATATAAACCCCACCGTTGCCATATTGTTTATGCAACAATGGGGGGGGTAAAGACAATAGGTTGGGCCGGGTCGCATGTTACCCGGCGCCGGCTTCCCTGACAATGGTTTCATACACCAGCCGCAGGGGGATGTTTTTCTCGAGGGCGATTTTGCGGCAGGTGTCGTACTCGGGCACCAGGCGCACGGTGCCGTCCGGCGTTTCGATCCGTTTCACCGCAATTTCACCGTAACGGGTCGCGATCTTGACCTGTTCACGCTCCAGGAGACGGCGTTGCATTTCGCCGTATCGCACGCCCGCCGTCGTTGTTTCCGTCAGCAGGCGCGTGATGATGGCATCCCGGACGCTGCCGCGACAAATCACCTTGACCATCGTGCCGGGGCGATTTTTTTTCATGATGACCGGCACCCAGAAGACATCGAGCGCCCCGTCATCGAAAAGCTTTTCCATGAGATAGCCGAAGATTTCCGGGTTCATGTCGTCGATATTGGTTTCGACCACACTCACGACATCGTCCTGCCGCGGGGGCAGCGTGCCGGTTAACACCCGCAGCACATTGGGCACCTCTTTCAAGTCCGCCCGCCCGGCGCCATAGCCGATTTTTTCCACCCGCATGGCCGGCAGCGGCTCGAAAGAGTCGGCCAGGGTCGTCAAAATGGCCGCGCCGGTCGGCGTCACCAGTTCGTGGGAGATGTCGCTCCCGTAAATCGGCACCCCTTTCAGAAGCGCCAGCGTTGCCGGAGCCGGTACCGGAAGCCGGCCATGGGCCGCGGTGACAAATCCGGTGCCGGTCGGAATCCGCGAGGCGATGACCTTGCGAATTCCGAGAAAATCCACCCCCAGCACCGCACCGATGATATCGACCAGGGCGTCCACACCGCCGACTTCATGAAAGTGCACCGATTCCACCGGGCAGCGGTGCACACCGGCTTCCGCGATGGCCAGGCGCTTGAATATTTCCAGGCTTTTTTCCTTGACCACCTGCGACAACCGGCTCTTTTCGATCAACTGCCGTATGGCGGCATAGTTCCTGGCGGGCTGATTCTCCGCGACCACAACCTCAACCGCGCAGGCCCCTATTTTGTGGCGCGTCACCGATTGAGTCTTAAGATCGAACCCCGCGAGCGGCAGGTCCCGTTTGAGTGTCTCCTGCAGCCAGGGTGCCGATACACCAAGGTCAATCAGGGCCCCCAGGGTCATGTCACCGCTGATGCCTGAAATACAATCGAAATATGCCAGCATAAACCAAATGCCTCGCTGAGTTGCCGTAATCCGTCCCTACCGGTTTCGAGCATACCGCCCTGCCCTCTTTTCCCAAAGGCATGGCCATATATTCTCCTCCCTTTGGCAAAGGGAGGCCGGGAGGGATTTAGTAAATATTGGCGCCCGCACCGCCGCCGGTGGCTTTGCAGATCAGGTCGCGGCCCAAACCCGCGGCCGTCTGCCGGGCGAGGGTCACGACCCGCTGATTCTCGGAGTCGCGTTAAATCGGATAAATCGGTTGACAAAAAAGGTGGTCGCTATATTATACGCCACTTACGGAAGTGCGCAGCTCACTGGTGGGGCTCCCGGACTTCAAATCCGGTGTGAGGCGCTAAAACCGTCTCGGGTGGGTTCGATTCCCATGCACTTCCGCCATTTTTATCGATATTTGGTATAAGCAATCTTCGCCCCCAATACCTTCGGCAGT
>JBAPSB010000107.1:0-9961 GCA_049281435.1 Desulfobacterales bacterium | reverse complement strand
GCGCCAACGCCGCGGCGATCGTGGCCGGCCGCGCGGCACCCAACTCCTGCGTGGCGGCCAGCGCCGACGTCGCCCTTGAAATCGCCCGGATCCTGGGGGTGAGCGTCGAAGCCAAGGAACCCGACATTGCCCGCTCCGGCTGCACCTACGGTGTGGCCGCGGCCGACACGAAGTTCATCTACGACGGACTGAGCGACTGCCGGGCCGCCAGCCTGCTGAGCGGCGGGATGAAAGTGTGCACCATCGGGTGTCTGGGCCTGGGTTCCTGTGCCCGCGCCTGTCCCTTCGGCGCCATCACCATGGGTCCCGAAGGCCTGCCGGTGGTCGATGAGGTGCGCTGCACCGGTTGCGGCACCTGCGAGCGGGTCTGCCCCAAACACATCATCACGTTGTCCTCGGTTACCCGGCGCATCCTGAAGGAGTACAAGACCGACGAGTGCACCACCCCCTGCCAGCGCGCCTGCCCGGCCGGCATCGACATCTGCGAATACATCCGCCAGATTACCCTGGGCGATTACCACCGCTCCGTGCAGGTGATCAAGGAGCGCAACCCGTTTCCAGCCGTCATTGGCCGGATCTGCCCGCGACCTTGTGAAAACGAGTGCCGGCGGCAGTATGTCGATCAACCGGTGGCAATCAATTTCCTGAAGCGGTTCGCGGCCGACTACGAGAAAAAGGCCGGGCAAAGGGTGCTGCCCTCCAAGGCACCGGAGACCGGTCGCCGGGTGGCGGTGATCGGCGGTGGGGTCGAAGGGTTGTCGGCGGCCTTTTTCATGGCCCGCCTGGGCCATGCCCCGACGGTGTACGAGGCCACCGGCCGGCTCGGCGGTCTGCTCAGGAGCGCAATCGCCGCCGAGCGGCTGCCGGCCGAGGTCCTCGACTGGGATATCGACGGCGTGCTGGAGATGGGCGTCAAGGCGGAAACCGGTCAGGCGCTGGGCAAGGACATCACCATTGCGACACTCCTGGCCGAGGGCCATCAGGCGGTTCTCATGACCCTGGGCGGCTGGGACAGCCGTCTGGCGCGCGGGGCTCTGACAGCGGTGGAATCGCCGGTCCCGGGCGTTTACCTGATGCTCGATTTCATTAAAAATGCCGGGCTGGACGATACGCCGATCCGGGTGCGCGGTGATACCGTTGTCTATGGTGGCGGCCGGCTCGCGCTGGATGCGGCCCGGTTGGCCAAAAAGCAGAACAAGAAGGGGGCCGTAACCGTCGTGCTTCGTGAAACCATGGCCGGCAGCGAGCTCGAAAAAGCCGATTTAGAGGCCCTTGAGGCTGACAACATTAAGTTTTACTTTAATACCGGTATCGTCCGGCTGCACGGTGACGGCGATCGGCTGACCACCATCGAAGCGGTCGATCTGCTGTCCGGCGAGCCGTCCACGATCAGCGCCGGCACGCTCGTGCTGGCCAGCGGCCGGATACCCGAACTCGTCGTTGTCCGGGAACCTGCCGACGAAGAGGCCGCCGCCGAGGATAGCGCGGAACTGTCCGGTGATGGTCAGAATGGCGCCCTCACGGCCCCGGCGGACGCCGCCGTGCGTTGGACGGGAATCAGCCCTTACAAGCAGGCCGCCTTTCACACCCAGACCGGACTTTTTGCGAGCGGCGATGTCTTTACCGACTACAGCGCCGCCATCCGGGCGATCGGCGCCGGCCGGCGCATTGCCGCCTCCGTGCACGAGGTCATGTACGGCATTCCCCTGGATCTGCCCGACAACGTGGTGACCCCGGAGGCCTACATTCAAAACGTCGATCACGTCGAGAAGGTCAAGCCGGCCGCGCGGCGCATCATGCCGCTGTGCGAAGCGCCGGACCCCGCCGCGTGCGGGGAAGTTGAACTCGGATTCGACGAGAACACCGCCCGCTTCGAAGCCGGTCGCTGCCTGCAATGCGGCTTGATCTGCTACCGGCAGGTGGCCGAGCGGGAGCAAAAGGCCGACTAAGAGAGACATTATGGCAACCGAGAAAGGCATCGTCACCCGGGTCGGCGCGGAAACGGCCTGGGTGAAAACCTCGCGCACCAGTGCCTGTGAAGGCTGTGCCTCACGCCAATCGTGCCATTTAAAGGGCGAGGACGATAAGGAAATGGAAGTCGAGGCCTTCAACGATGCCGGGGCCGCCATAGGGGACCGGATCGTGCTGCAAGTGGCCTCCGGCGCGTTGCTCAAAGTCTCCTTCATGCTCTATGTTTTCCCGATCCTGCTTCTGATTCTGGGTGCGGTCGTCGGCCAGATCCTGGGTCCGGCCTTTCACTACGACCCCTCCTCCTTCTCCCTTCTCCTGGGCGGCATCTGTTTCGTGCTCGCTTTCTTCCTGATACGGCTGGGCAGCAGCCGCATGGCCTGTAAAAGCGAATACCGCCCCCGCATCGTCAGGGTTCTCAGGTAAATCTCTACGCCACATAAAAATGGTCCTCTGTGTGCTCCACGCCTCTGCGGTGACTATGAATGACCGCCGCTGACCCTTCCGAATAGATGGCGGTTTGCGGTTGACACTGCCCGTTTATTTCGTTAACTATGAAAAATTAATTGGTTGACGAAAAGAAACGAGGGCCATGCGCGACACTACGGGACAACTCCTGCAACTGCTCAGAGCCCAAGGCGACACCGTGTCGGGTGAAACCCTGAGCGCCGATTTGGGCCTGTCGCGCACGGCGGTCTGGAAACAGATCCGGAAATTGCAGGAACTCGGGTATGCCATCGCGGCGTCCGCCAAAGGCTACCGGCTTGACGGCTCGCCCGACACGCCGCTGCCGTGGGAATTTCCCGGTCGGCAAGAGACGGTGCACTATTTCCCGGAGGTCGCCTCCACGATGGATATCGCCCGCAAGATGGCCCGCGCGGGCTGTGCGCCCTTTACGGTCGTGGTCGCTGACCGCCAGACGCACGGGCGCGGACGCCTGCAGCGCCAGTGGCATTCGGAAGCCGGCGGCCTTTACTTCACGGTGGTCCTGCGCCCCGTTCTCCCGCTGCTGATGAGCCCGCGCGTGAGTTTCTGTGCCGCGCTGGCCCTGGCCCGGACCCTGCAGCGCCTCTGCGGCGTGGCGGCCGCCCTCAAGTGGCCCAACGACATCCTGGTGAAGGAGCGCAAGCTGGCGGGCATGCTCTCGGAAATGGAGGCCGAGGCCGACCGGATCACCTACGTCAATGTGGGCATCGGCCTCAATGTCAACAACGATCCCGCCGGGGCGGGAGTCGCCGCCACGAGCTTGTCGGAAATTCTGGGACGGCCGGTGTCGCGTGTCCGGCTGCTGGCCGAGTTCCTGGATGCCCTGGAAGCGCGCCTGGCCTCGATCGAAAAGACGGATGTCATCGCCGAGTGGAAGGCCCACACGGTGACCCTCGGCCGCCGGGTCGAAATCGTCACCCAGCGCGCGACGGTGGCGGGAAGGGCGGTCGATGTGGATGACAACGGATCGCTGATCCTGCAACTCGACGACGGCTCGCAGCAGACCGTGATCTACGGCGACTGCTTTCACCTGTGATCTGCGAGCTTTCACGCAGATGGGCGACAAGTGGTGATGCTCGATGAGGGTGCCGTTTGGCTTCGGCAGCTTTTTCGTCCGGCTTCCGGCCGATACGGCCGCTGTAAATTTTTATAGGACATCGCTTCATCTCGGGTGAAAATCAATTTATTTTCTCTCAGGGTGCGGATCCTCCGAGATTGTTGTAAGGACCAGTGTCCGCCGATGCCAACAGCAAAGCCCTCTCTCTCAGGGAGAAGACCAGGGTGAGGGGGGAGGGGTGGAAGGTGTGAGGACAAGTGAAGAAGCCAGGGTGAGAGGAAGTGTGGAAAGTGAGCACCAGGGGGAAAGGGATGCGGCCATGAGCCAAACCAGATCGCCATCGTCGCTGCGCGGAGTTGTCTTCGCGGCCCTTTTTGCCGCCTTGACTGCCGTGGGCGCCTTTGTGGCCCTGCCGCTCGGACCGGTTCCGATTGTCCTGCAGAACCTGTTCGTATTTCTGGCGGGATTGCTGCTGGGTGCCCGCTGGGGCTTCGCCAGCGTCGGGATTTATCTGCTGGCCGGTGCATGCGGTCTGCCGGTCTTTGCCGGCGGCACCGGCGGCATTGGACGTCTGGTGGGCCCCACCGGCGGATACCTGATCGGCTACCTGCCGGCCGTGCTCCTGATCGGCTGGATCGCCCAAAAAGCCGGTCGGCGTGCCTGGGGCGATGTCGCCGCCATGGTGTGCGGCACCGCGGTTCTTTATGCCTGCGGGGTTCTCGGGCTGAAGCTGCTGACCGGCCTCGCCTGGCCCAAGGCGCTGGCGGCCGGCATGCTGCCCTTTTTGCCGGGGGATGCCCTGAAAATAGCGGTGGCCGTCCCCATCGCCCGCGCCCTGCGCCCGATCATCAGGCTGGAAACTTGAAACTGGAAACTCGAAGCTTAAACATCGGAACCCGTAAACAGTGACACGAGAACTGCAACCGGTAACTTGCAAAAAGGAACGCTAAACGCTCCAAATCTACCTGCTCAAAAGAATAGATGCCAACTACCAACAACCAAACACAAAACACCAACAACAAAACACCAAACTCAAAACACGAAACACCAATGACTAACCACACCGCGCAACCCGTAACCCGTAACCCGGCCTCCATCCGGCAACTTACGCGCAAGGTCAGAGCGGGAGCGACATCGGGTTCGACATCGGGTTCGGTCTGTGATTCCAATAGGGCGAAAGATTTTTCGCCCCTACGAGACGGTCAGGCCCTCCGGGTCCAGCGCCGGTGTGTCGGCCATGGGTTATGTTGGAAACTCGAAAATTGCAAAAAGGCCGATAGATGCAAGGTTTTCAATCACTTCGAACCAAACACAAAACACCACCCACAAAACACCAAACACCAAACACTAAACACCAATTACAACCCGTAACCCGCAACCCGTTTCCATGCCCATCATCGACATCGACACCCTCAGTTTTCGCTACCCGGACGGCACCCCGGGCCTCGACCGGGTCAGCCTGAAAATCGAGAAGGGCGCGCTTGTGGTCATCACCGGCCCCAACGGCTCGGGCAAGACGACCCTTCTGAAGCACCTGAACGGCCTGCTGCTACCCCAATCGGGCAGCGTCAGGATCGACGGCGTGGCGGTGGCGCGCGACCTGCGCCGGGCCCGCCGGCTGGTGGGGATGATATTCCAGGATGCCGACAGTCAGATTGTCGGCGAGACCGTGGCCGCCGACGTCGCCTTCGGGCCCGAGAACCTCAACCTGCCGGCGGGCGAGGTCGCCGCGCGTGTTAAAGCATCCCTGGCAGCGGTGGGGATGACGGCCCTGGCCGATCAGCCGCCGCAGGCCCTTTCAGGCGGCGAGAAGCGGCGGCTGGCGATCGCCGGCATACTGGCCATGCACCCACGGGTTGTCGTCTTCGATGAACCTTTTGCGGGTCTCGACTATCCCGGCACCCGCCAGGTCCTGGGCGAAATGCTCCGGCTGCACCAGGCGGGCCATACCCTGCTGGTGGCCACCCACGACCTCGAAAAAATCATCTATCACGCCGACCGGCTCATCGTGATGAGCGCCGGCCGCTTCGTCAGGGACGGTCTGCCGGCCGGCATCATCGGGGAAATCGAGCGTTTCGGCGTGCGGGCGCCGTGCGCGTCGCGGCTCGGCCTGGAGGCGCAGTCGTGGCTCAGTTGATGACGGCCGGCTACCGGACCGGAAACACCATTTTTCACGACCTGGATGGGCGCGTCAAATTCGGTCTCCTGTTCATGCTCATGCTGACGGTCATGAACCGCGGCGGCTTGCCACTGGCCGTGATGTCGCTGGCATCGGCGGTGGCGGCCTGGCGCCTGGGCCTATCGCCGCGGGGCCTCTTGGCCGAGATGCGGTATTTTTTGCCGCTGCTGCTGGCGGTGTTTGCCGCAAAGGCCTTTTCGACCCCCGGCGCGCCGCTGCCGGAACTGCCGTGGCTGCCGGTATCGCGGGAGGGGATGCTGGCCGGTGCCTTGACCGCCTGGCGGCTCTTCCTGGTGGCTTTCCTGGGGCTCCTGTTCGTGGCGACAACACGCCCGGCGGCCATCAAGGCGGCGGTGGTGTGGTTCCTGAGGCCCTTGCCGCTGCTTTACGCCCAACGGATCGGCACCATGCTCGGGCTGGTGCTGCGCTTTATTCCGCTGGTCTTCTCGCAGGCCGGCGCGACGATGGAGGCCCAGCGCGCGCGCGGTGTCGAATCCCGCAAAAACCCCATGTACCGGCTGACCCGTTTTGTGATCCCCTTCCTGCGGCGCCTGTTTCTCTCGGCCGACAGGCTCACCGAAGCCATGGAGGCCAGATGCTACACAGAAACCCGGAGCGAGCCGTTGTTCGGGACCTGCGCGCGCGACGGGTGGGTCCTCGGAGGGGTCGCCCTGCTGATCGGACTGCTGTGGCTGATATGAAGGCCTTCCTTGGCCAAATCAGTAAATAGCCACCGCAGGCGCACATTTTTTTATCGATGATACCAACCATAAGGGGTGTCCCACCGTTGTTTTTGAGTATTCGATGGCTTGAATTTGACACGCACGGGCTGCTGGTGTAAGTCTGGGCCGCTGTTGCCGACGTTTTGCCGTCATCGCGGGCTGCGGCGGATACGATGGGGTGAACGGTCGGGGGCCCGTTCACGACTTTACAAAACGCTTTGTGCGCTTTCCAATCCGGAAGACAAACAATCGGGATACGGCCGCATCCGGGGGGTAACCGGTCAGGGCAGGGGAAGGGTTTCAGGTTTGAAAATTGTCATCGTCGGGGCGGGTGAGGTGGGATATCACATCGCGAGCCATCTCGCCGGCGAGCACAAGGACGTGGTGGTAATCGACAAGAATGCGGAGGCCTTGCGCCGGGTGTCCGAAAATACCGATGTGCAGGTGGTCCTGGGCTCCGGCAGCAGTCCGGTGGTGCTCTCGGAAGCCGGAATCAAATCGGCCGAAATCCTTCTGGCGGTGACAAACAAGGACGAGACCAACCTGGTGGCCTGCCTGATGGCCAGCATGCTCTCGCCTTCCACGAAAAAACTGGTCCGCATCCGCAATGCGGACTACGACGATTATCACGCGCATTTCCAGAGCCACGCGCCCCATATCGACACCGTCATCAATCCCGAAATCGAGGTGGTCAAGACCATCGACCGCCTGATGCAGGTGCCCGGGGCGGTGGACGTGGGCGAATTTGCCGACGGCCGCATCAAGTTCATCGGCATCTATCTCGACCAGACGGCCCGACTGGCGGGGGTCCGGCTTTCCGAGCTGCCGGCAATGCTCGGCGAAGACCGGCCCTTGATCGCCGCCGTGGTGCGCGAGGACGAACTGATCATTCCGCGTGGCAACGACCGGCTTCTGGGCGGCGACCTGGTCTACTTCATCAGCGAGGAAGACAAACTCTATGCCGCGCTGTCGGTGTTCGAGAAGCACGCCGAGCCCATCGACCGGGTGCTCATCATCGGCGGCGGCCGCATCGGCTTCAGGCTGGCCGCCCTCCTGGACCAGCGCTCGATCCAGAGCAAGATCATCGAACTGAACCCGGATCGCTGCAATCTGCTGGCCCAGAAACTGAACAGGGTGGTGGTGCTCTGCGGCGACGGTTCCGATCAAAGCCTGCTGGCCGAGGAGAACATCCGCGACATCGACGTGGTGATCACGCTCACCGACGATGAGGAAACCAATATTCTGGCCTCCCTCCTGGCGCGCCGCATGGGCGCCCGCAAGGCCATCACCAAGATCAGCAAGTTCAGCTACCTGTCCCTGATGACCACCATCGGCATCGAGCAGGTGGTCAGCCCGCGGCTCTCGGCCATCAACTCCATCCTGCAGCATATCCGGCGCGGCAAGGTGATTTCGGCCATATCGATCAAGGGTGAACAGGCCGAGGTCATGGAGGCCGTGGCCATGGAGACATCCGACATCGTCTCCAAGCCCCTCAAGCGCCTGTCGTTTCCCAAAGGGGCCATCGTGGTCGGCATCATCCGCCAGGAGAAAATCATCATCCCGTCCGGGGAAAGCGTCATCGAGCCCGGCGACCGCATCATCATCTTCGCCACCCGGCAGGCGATTCCCGGCATCGAAAAGATCATGGCGGTCAAGCTGGAGTTCTTCTAAATGCGCTGGCGCTACATCCTCAATGTCGTCGGCATCCTGAATCTATTTTTCGGCCTGACGATGGTTTTTCCCCTGATCTGCGGTCTAATCTACAAGGATGCCAGCGTCAACCCCCTGCTCGAATCGATGGGCATCACGGTCAGTTGCGGTGCGCTGCTCTATCTTTTTTTCAAGGAAGCCAAGGCCGAGGTGATCACGCAGCGCGAAGGCATGGCTATCGTGGCCTTCTCGTGGACGGCCATCGGGATGACCGGCGCGCTGCCGTTTTATCTGGGAATCCAGAACTGCAGCTTCGTGGACGCCATTTTCGAATCGGTCAGCGGTGCGACCACCACCGGCGCCTCGATTCTGGTCAACATCGAGGCGCTTCCCAAGGGGCTGCTGTTTTGGCGCAGCTTCATCCAGTGGCTGGGTGGCATGGGCATCATCGTGCTCTCGGTCGCCATCCTTCCTTTTCTGGGCGTCGGCGGCATGCAGCTTTACAAGGCCGAGGTTCCCAGCCCGGTGCCCGACAAGCTCAAGCCGCGCATCCGCGACACGTCCATGATTCTCTGGAAGGTTTACGCCGTGATCTCACTGGCGCAGGTCGTGCTGCTGATGGCGGGCGGAATGAGTCTTTTTGACGCGCTCTGCCATGCCTTTACCACGATGCCCACCGGCGGCTTTTCCACCCGCAACGCTTCGGTGGCGCATTACGACAGCGTCTACATCGATGTGGTGATCATCGTCTTCATGATGTTGGCCGGCATCAATTTTTCCCTACACTACCAGATGATGCGCGGCCGCCCGCTGGCGCTCTGGCGCGATTCCGAATGCCGCTTTTTCCTGGGAGCGGTGTTCGTGCTGGTGGTGCTGGTCAGCTTCGATGTCTTTGGCGCCGTTTACGCCTCCCTGGGCCAGGCCTTTCGCTACGGCGCCTTCCAGGTGGTCTCGATCGTGACGACCACCGGCTTTGTCACGGCCGACTACGAAAAGTGGCCGGCCATGTCCCAGCTGATCCTGCTGATGTGCATGTTCCTCGGCGCTTCGGCCGGTTCCACCGGCGGCGGCATGAAGTGCCTGCGGGTGATGCTCTGCTTCAAGTTCTGTTACAAAGAATTGTTTTCACTGATCCACCCGCGGGCCGTCACGCATGTCAAGATCGCCGGCAAGTCGGTGCCCGACGATGTCATCCGCAGCGTTCTCGGTTTCATGTCGCTCTATATGGGCCTTTTTGCCCTCAGCTCGGTCATTCTGGCCGGATTCGGGGTCGACTTCATGACCGCGATTGGTGCCGTTGCCGCCACCATCGGCAACATCGGCCCCGGTTTCGGCATGGTGGGCCCGGTGACCCACTACGCCCACCTTCCCGACCCCGGCAAATGGTTGCTGATCTGGTGCATGCTGCTGGGACGATTGGAGGTTTTCACGGTGATCATCCTGCTGGTGCCGGAGTTCTGGCGCAAATAGCCGCAGTGCCGGCCCGGTCGTGCCGGTGACCGTTCGGTGAGCGGCGCAAAGCGCGTCCAAAGACCAAAAAAATACCCTCCGATTCACGAGATGATTCGGAGGGTGGCCCAATTTTAGGTTGACAACCGAAAAATTAGTCGGTAATTAAATGCACTTTCGACGCGGGGCCGTTAACTCAGACGGTAGAGTATCTGCCTTTTAAGCAGAGAGTCGTTGGTTCGAGTCCAACACGGCCCACCATGCGATTTTTGTTGCACGTCCCCATCGTCTAGTCCGGTCCAGGACATCCCCGCATTCAAGCGGGACAGCACCGGTTCCGGTATTGCCGAGGGGATGAGACAAGACAAGGGCAGTTGCACGTCCCCATCGTCTAGTCCGGTCCAGGACACCGGCCTTTCACGCCGGCAACACCGGTTCAAATCCGGTTGG
>JBAPSB010000106.1:0-19701 GCA_049281435.1 Desulfobacterales bacterium | reverse complement strand
CGCGGGACGATATCAATCGAGCGCTGGCTCACTCCCAGCCTTATAAAACCCTGGGCTATCATCCGGCCCAGGCGGACCCTCTGGGTATTGGCGCCCATGGCACCCTGGTGCTGGATATTGCCGCCGGAAATGGTCAAACCCCGGGAAGCCCCCAGGGGGTTGCTCCTGATGCGGACCTCATTTTTGTCCACGCCGCTACCGGCGTGATGAGTCGCCTGGCCAACCTGGGGGATTCAGTAAGGATTCTGGAGGCCCTCGATTTTATTGTCCAAACCGCCAGAGGCCGGCCCTGGGTCATCAATGTCAGCATGGGCCGCCGGGGAGGGGCGCATGACGGCTTATCCCTGGTGGAGCAGGGCATGGATGCGCTCCTCCTTCAAACCCCGGCAGCCGCACTCGTTCTGAGCACTGGTAATTATTTCTCCTCCCGGGCGCATGCCTCCGGGCAGTTGCGTCCGGCGCAGGAACGGACCCTTATCTGGCGGACGGATAAGGCGGATATTACTCCCAACGAACTGGAAATCTGGTATTCCGGAAAAGATATTGTCACCCTGGTCGTCCGGACACCCGGAGGAGACCCCGTATTTCGGGTTCTCCTGGCCGCGGATTGTCCTGTACTGGTGGGCGGGACGAAAGTGGGTCATATCTACCACCGGGCCCGGGATCCCAACAACGGCGATAACCAGATCGAAATATTTCTCTCACCAGAAGCACCGGCCGGCGACTGGCAGGTGACCCTGATCGGTGAAGATATTGTCGACGGAAAATTTCACGCCTGGGTTGAACGGGACGCCCCCTGTCCCCACTGTGATTCCAGTTTCGTTCCTCGAGATGTCGATCCTTTCTGTACTACAGGCACGTTATGCAATGGCTTTCGCACTATTGCGGCGGGGGCATACGACGGCCATTCTTCTGATCGGGAAATTGCCTTTTTCAGCAGTGCCGGACCTCTTCGGGACTTGCGGCAGAAACCCGATTTGGTTGCTCCCGGCGTCGGGGTTCTGGGAGCTCGTTCCGATCCGGGGGATGAGAAGCAGCAAAAATCCTGGCTCACCCGGATGTCGGGAACCAGTTTTGCGGCCCCCCAGGTGACCGGGACCATTGCACTGATGTTCGAAGCCGCCGGCAGACCGCTGGCGATTCAAGAGACGCGCAGACTGCTGCTGGGTAGCACCCGGCGCGCAGCGTTCCCGAACAACGAGGCCGTTCGCCTCGGCAGCGGGTATCTGGATATCGAACAGGCGGTGGCTGCGGCGCGGCGATTCGGGGCAGAAGGGCTGAGCCCGATCTTCGAAACCAGGATGCCTGCCTTAGAACAGAGTATGGCCCGTCTTCCCTCATGGCCGCGGTCGGAAATTTACACCAGGGAGTCGAGTATGAACAGAGAAGAGGTGGAACCTCTGGAAGAACAGTTGCCCGCAGAGTTTCCGTTGGAAGAAGAGCCTACCGAAAAGGCAACAAAGCGATTCTTCGTTCTTGTTTCGGGAGGACCCGGGCCTTATGATGACCGCGATGTGGAGCATGATCAATCCTGGGCCAACTATGTCAGCCCGCCTCTGCTGATGACCGATACCAGTGAGAAACAAAAGAAATTTAGTGAAAAAGATGAGGAGATCTGGTGGCTTATATACCGGCCAGCCTATGCCTGCAGATGGAAGGATGATTTCGGGAACATCAGCACCAAAAGACAAAAAGCCATCAAAGAAGTCACCGACCAGGGATTTACATCCTATCTCAACTTGCTGGAAGACCGCGCCCGCAAAAGAGGCTGGAATCTGCAGTGGTTGGATGATGCCGCCGGTTTTTGGAAAAGGCTCAAAACCATTCCGCAAGGGTCAATTTCCCGTCTCTGGTACTGGGGTCATGCCCGCGACGATCTCTGGTTATCGCTGGGGCATATGTCCGATGCCAAGGGCACCGCAATTGCTCCCGAGTCTCACGAAATCATCAGGGTTGCCGATATCGCCGCCAACCTTCGTGATCGGTTCCAGGTGGGCCAACCCAAAACGATAAATCGGTTTGTAGGTTGCAATACCATAGCTTTTGCCAGAGCTTGGTCCAACGAATTCAAGGTCTGGACTGAGGGCGTTAAAGACAAGGTCGGCTTTAAATCAATCCATCTTACTGGTGGAGAGCCGTGCCTGGTTGGCAGCGCAGCAGCCACTGTCTTCAAACCCGGCGGATTGGAAGATGCGGCGGCAACCACCGGCTATCAGACCTGCAAGGGCTTGGGTCTGGGTGAATCCCTCGAAATTCCCGGGTTGGAAGTGGAGGATGATTTCAAAGAGCCGGAACTCGAAGATTTGGTGGAAGTCGATGATATAGACGGAGAAAATGAAGACCCGGAAGAAGTGAACGAGGGGGGATTTCTGGAAAGAAAGGGGGATCCGGGCCCGCGATTGGTCGAAGTGGCGGACCGGATCATATCCTCCGGTTATTGCCCGGACGCATCGGCTGCTTTTGTCAGCCGTGTTCTGTCTGAGGCGGGAGTGGAGGATTTCAATGATCCCCGGCAAAAGGAAATGGCCTGCTTTCCGGCGCCGGAGGTAATCTGGAAGGCCTGGCAGAAACCGGTATCAAAACAATGGGAGAATATCGAACGCTCTCTGGCCGTGGTAGCTGAACCTGGGGGAGTCATAGCACGCAAGTTGCGATTGGGCGATATCCTGGTGCGTGTGGCCCCGGGAGAGCCCGGCTTGGGCCACCTGGCATTGATTGCCGACTCGCGGCTGTGGTGGCGGGAGCAACTGGATAAAGCGGGCTTGACACCGGAAGGACGGAGACCGGGATTGTATGTGCAGGTGGTGGAGGGCGGGGTTCGGCCGCATAAATCGGACGAGGGGTTTGCGCGGCGCTTGAGCAATAAAAACGGTCTGCTTAGCCGCAATAGCCTGATCGTCCGGATCGTCGGAGAAGACCGACCCTGGATGGAACCGGAGATATTTCAGGAACAAGCCGGAAACGTGCTGGACGCAGATGCGGCGGAACCTCTTTTCAAGGGCCTGATGTGTCAGCCATCTGCGCCGTTGCCGGATGTTGCGGCGCTCAAGAAGGCCGCGCTCTGGAACCAGAAAATGCACCCTGCAGAGTCGGGGGTCTCACTCGCTGAATTGTGCGCGCGGCTCGAAAAATACATCGATCGTGCGGCACTGGACAATCTGGTGCGCCAGGCCGGTGCAGGTTTGGCTGCACCACCGTATGGCTCGGACGAAGCGGCGATCGTCACGTTGCTGGCGGAGCAGTTCCAGCGCAAGACGTGTCGAATCCCAACGGTCGGGGAAACATGGAAACCACCCACGATGAACGGCATGGTCGCAGAAGACACGCTCGATGCACTCGGCTTTGTTTACCACTCCGGGCGCACCTCGGTTCTCAATCAAGCTGACCTGGTTAACAAAACAGCGGCTGAGACCCTGAAAAAAGTAAAGACAAGCGAATTCGGGGGATTGGAACCCGGGCTAACGGCCAAAACGTGGTGGTCATACATGGTGAGGCCCCCCTGGCTTGGTATGCCTATCAAGCAGGGAATTCACCTTGTGCTTCTCAAACGCCTGAGGCGGGCGCAACGATTCCTGATGAATCTTCCGGCATATCAAAACCTGAATCCGGCTATGCTGGGTCGGGTACTGGGCTTGGAAGAAGAGCATAAGGGCGCCCGCCCCTGGACAGCGACCAGGAGCATGCACACCTTCGGGCTCGGCATTGATATAAGCTACACCCACAACCCCTGGCTCTCAAACCCCGCCAGAAGCACTTCAAATATTTCCGAGATTACCCGTCGAGCGGCGCAATTTATTGGTGCAAAACCGCGCGAGCAACCGGGGATCTCGGCCAGGTTGCTGCATCAGCTCGCGGTCGAGCACCGCGATACGACAGAAATTTACAGAATCCTGGCCGGCTGGAGCAATTGGCTGGGATCGTATTTCGCACTGGCCACCGATCCAAAGCGCATCGAATCTCAGCTTCCCGTTCTCAATGCGGGCAACCCGGATATCGGATTCATTCGACCGGGTGAGACCTTGGCGAGTGCCACAAAGAGATGGACTCGGACCATTAAATCTGATTTCGACGATTTTGCGACCGCTGTAAGCCGGGGAGGGCGGGATCGAGAGGCGGTACGAAACGGATTCATGGATATGCCGCGAGACCTTGTCCTGGCGCTTCGTGAAGATGCCTGTCTGGCATGGGGGGCGGTTGATTTTGGCCCAAATGAAAGCGGCGATGTCATGCATTTCGATTGTCGCGTAGATGGCATCGGTCGGGCCATCAGGATAGCTACCGGCACACCGGCCCCAACCCAAGGACATCTCTGCATCCCGCCTGAAGAACACCGGGCCGCGCAGAGTGATTTCGTAGAAGATTCTCCGGAGCCACCTGCGCCGCCGCTGAGCTTTAGATTCAACAGCAAGATCATAGCCAAATACGAAGATGTGAGCGGCTCTAAAAGGCCAACCAATTGTTTTGTTTCTGTTCCGAGTGCGGCGCGAAGCAAGAAGGAAATCGATCTGCTGGTCTTCTTGCATGGCCTTGATACGTGTGCCCCGGGGCACGATTTCGATGCCAAGAAAGTGGCCCAGATATTTGAGCTTGATACCCAGATTGATAACAGCAAACAGGCATTGGCGCTCGCGGTCCCGGCTCTGTATTGGATAACGTTGAACAAGGCGAAGACCAATAAAAAAGAAGCTGAGAAAAATAAATTCAATATTGTAAAGGCTTGGTCGGCGGCGCGAATAAACGCTTTCGTGGAAGAAGTGATGGATAATATCAGCGAGAAGTCCGGTGACCGCACCAATCTCCGTCATCTCATCCTGGCGGGGCATTCGCGCGCCTATGACATTCTCACCCCCTTGGCAAACGAGTTCGTTAAAGGTGAACCCGCCACCACCAAGGGGGCGCTTGCAAAGCTCGTGAAACTGTTAGCCCTGGACACCACCTACGGTACGAAGCACGCAGAGATGTTGAAGAAATGGGCGGACAAACTCGGAGCCGTGAAATTCTTGCTGGTGTTTAGTGACCATGGCTATGATCCGGAGAAAAACGACTGTAATTTCGAGAAGAATGACCCACCGGTAAAGTATTGGGCCTGTGCCATGCAGGGGGTAAAGCTGCCGGCCAACTTGGAGGTTAAAAAAGTCAGCGCCAGGCACTGTCGTCTCCCCAATGAATTTGTCAAAATTTCGCTGACATCCGCCTGGAAGAAGCAGGACCCGGAGTCCTTGGATTCCGAGGGTAATGGCACACCGGGTACGCCAGTTCTTTTCCTCGAAAAGGTCAAGGTATCCGGCCTGCCGGAGATCATTTTATCGTTTGGGAGCAGTGGGAATTACGAGGGATTCTTTGTGACCCCGATACACCTTCGGGACGATCAAACCAGCTATGCCCAATCAACCCAAAAAACGATCGAACTCTTCGGGCGGATCCAGATTGAAGAGTCAGGCGTACGTCGAACCTATGACAGTAAAAAAGATGGCAAGGATTGGCCCGTCGGAAGAGTTAAGGGGATTGCTCCGGTGAAAATTGTGAAGGCCGACGGGCCGATCATCAGCACCGCCCCAATTTCAAAGGTCCGGCGGGATGGTTCGTTTACATTTACGGACGATATCATCGTCGATGGGTTTACGCGCAGTCTCACAATCTACCCCAAGGTCGATCTCAACCGCAGAAAGACCATTACCGCCACGGTGGTGGTGGAACTGCTCGATCTGGATGGTTTTCTGGCGCTGGTCGATCCCAGGGAGAAGTCCCGCCCGGCATCCCAAACCCACCCGGAATTTTTGGCTTCAGTCCGCAAGATTTATCAAGGCGGACCAAAAGATCCGCTCAGCGGCGCTTTTAATATGGTTTTGTATCGATACCGTGCTGTTAAACCACTGGTTGCCCCTGATACTGCGTTGGACCAGCGATTTAAGCTTTACAAAGATTGGCTCTTTGCTGACAGGGATTGGGTCGATATCGGGCATGTTCTTACCGGGATCGAAGGTTCGCCAAAACAGGAACCATCCAAGAATCAGAACATTCCAGTGCCGCGACGACCCGAGTTGATTGTAACCTGGGGCGGCGACCTTGGGAGTGCGCTGCAAGCTTATATTAAAGACTTTTGGAATGCCGTGGACAAGGGTGATCCCCTTGATCTCAATGATTTCCTTCGGAAGCGTGCCAGTCGTATTGATTTAATCGGTGATATCGATGGCATTAACATCGGGAGCGTTTATGATGCCTCACGTTCCCTGGCCGATAATCTGCGCGCTTACTATGGCAAAAAAAGCCGTCACCGATTCCATGAGTTTATTGCCAACTCCAAGGATGAAAACGGCAATGCAGAATTGCCGTTAACGGCCGGCCAAAAGCCTTCTCGACTCTCGAAGCAAGCCCGGCAGGCGATTGCCGAGAATACCCGCCAGTTTCTGGTTCCCTTCTTGATAACCGGTAAGCTCTATGGCGGCACTGACTCCGCCAAGCGCAAGCTGATCGATGAAATCATAAAGGTCGATTCCCCCGAAATGGACACGGTTGTCGAATATTTCGTCCGCTTCATAGAGGATGGACTGGCGAGGGAGCCGTAAAATTTCATGTCTTGTGCCAGAAGACGATTTCCGCTGTCGGAAATGGCAGGCTTTCGATCCATTTTATGCCCCTATTAGGGGAAAAACGCTTTGAATGGTCAACGCGGCGGCGCCCGGCGAAAACGATCCGGCACCTGAAACAGTGGTTTTGTTCATAAAAAGACGTTCCTTACCGATGAGAAGGCAGATTTGGTGAATGACAAAAATTCAAATCAATTATCGATGTTTACTTCCTTGTTATCTCTGCGGTGAGGTGAGCCCTGACATTCTTCCATGTAAGCCCGCAGTATCCTGTTGATGCGCGTCTGGTAGCGTTTTCCTTTGCCTTTGAACCACTCCAGCACATCGGAATCTATTCTCAGAGTGACCTGAGCTTTTGAGGGCAAAGGTTTTAAGCATTTTCTGACGACGGCTTGGGCAAATTTTTGCGGAGATACTTCAGAGATATCAGAAAAATCGATATTGGAATCACTCATTTTATCGAGCCTTTCCAAATCAGTAAGTGATCTTCCTGAAATATTCTTTTTGCTCATTTTGGGTTGCCTTTCTGGCGGATATTATTCTTATATGCAGGTGCTATTGCACGTCAGTAAGGTTCAACAGCGCTGCCAGGGTCTCGATGGTGTCGGCCTCGGCCACGGTCTTGTCGTGGCGCCAGCGCGCGATGCGGGGGAAGCGGACGGCCACGCCCGACTTGTGGCGGGCGGACTTGCGGATGCCTCCGAAGGCGATTTCGAAGACCAGCCGCGGGGTGACCGAGCGCACCGGCCCGAAGCGCTCGACGGTGTGGCGCTGGATGAAGCGGTCCACCTGCCGGATTTCGGCATCGCTCAGGCCCGAGTAGGCCTTGGCGAAGGGCACCAGTCCCTCGCCTTGGCGCACGGCGAAGGTGTAGTCGGTGTAGAGGCCGGCCCGGCGGCCGTGCCCGCGCTGGGCGTAAATCAGCACCGCGTCCACGCTCAACGGATCGATCTTCCATTTCCACCAGCCGCCGCGCTTGCGGCCGACCTCGTAGGCCGAATCGAGGCGCTTCAGCATGAAGCCCTCGACGCCGCGGGCGCGCGACTCGCGCTGCAGGGCGGCAAGTTCCTCCCACCTTCCGGCGGCCACCGCGGGCGAGACCTGGATTCGGTCGCTATCCAGCGGGGCGAGTATTTCCAAAAGCGCTGAGCGCCTCTGCGCAAGTGATTTTTGGCGGATATCCCGGCCACCCGACTCCAGCAGGTCGTAGGCGACAAAGACCACCGGCACCTCGCGCAGCAGTTTTTGGCCGACGGATTTACGACCGATCCGCCGCTGCAGCTCCGCAAACGGCAGCGGACGCCCGTCGTTCCACGGCAGGATTTCGCCGTCGATCACCGTGCCGTCCGGCAGAGCTGCGGCCGCATCAGCCAGTTCCGGGTATTTGTCGGTGACCAGCTCTTCGCCCCGCGACCAGATGAATACCCGCCCGCGGCGCCGGATCACCTGCCCGCGGATGCCGTCCCACTTCCATTCGACCAGCCAGTCCTTGAAGGGTCCGAGGCCCTCGGGGGAGCCTTCCAGGGGATAGCACAAAAAGAAAGGATACGGCCGGCTGATGTCGGTATCCCGGGTGTCCGGTGCGAGGATCTGACGGTAGGTGTCCGCCGTGGGCGGCCACTCGCCCATCAGCCGGTGGGAGATCGCGGCGGCGTCGATGCGGCGGACCTGCGCCAGGGCGCGGACGACCAGCTGCTGGGAAACGCCGACCCGGAAACCGCCGGTGATCAGTTTGTTCCACACGAAACGCTGGATGTCGTCCATCTGGTCCCAGGCCGTCAGGACCGCATTTTTCCGGGTGCGGGGATCCAGACCCCGCAGCGGCAGCAGGTGTTCTTCAATCCACCGGTGCAGAGGGCGGTCGCTCGAACCGGAAGGTTTGGGCAGCAGCAGCGCGATGGTTTCGGCCAGGTCACCGACGACATCGTATGAGGCATCGAAGAGCCAACCGGAAACGCCGGCCAGCTCCGCGGCCCATGCCATCAGGTTGCGGGTCGGAACCACCTGGCGTGGTTTGCGGCCGATGAGAAAACGGATCGACCAGATGGCATCTTCCGGAGGCGCGGACTTGAAATAGGCCGCCATGGCCTGGATTTTGCGGTTGGTGGCGGTGGTTTCATCCAGGCGGCGAACCAGCTCGGCAAAGGCTTTCATGGATCCGCCTCGTCACCGGCATCGCCCTCTCCGCCGCGCAAGGCCGAGGGGATCACCTCCGCGGCGTGGCCTTTTTCCTGAAGCCAGCGGGCCAATTCGGCCGCATAGCCGTGCGTGACGCCAATCTTTTCCGCTCCGGTCTCCGTAATGGTCTGGATCAGTGCATCCCAGTCGCCGTGATCCGAGAGCACGAAACCGCGGTCGAGCGACCGGCGGCGCCGGTTGCCGCGGATGCGCATCCAGCCCGAGGCGAATGCCCGGGCCGGGTCCGTGAAGCGGCGCATCCAACCCGGAGTGTCGGCCGAGGGCGGGGCAATGACGATGGCGGACTTTAGAAGCTCTTTGTCTGCCAGCGTGCCGGCCGGGCGCGTGGGCGGCAGCAAAACCCCGCTGTGGCGGTAACAGGCGACGAATTTTTCGACGGCCCCGTGGGCCAGGATCGGCCCGGTGGCCGCATCGAGGCCGGCGATGATTCGCTGGGCCTTGCCCAAAGCGTAGGCAAACAGGACGCTGGTGCGGCCCTGGGCGCGGTTCGAGCGCCACCAGGAATTGATGTCGGCCAGGATCTCCGCTGCGGCCGGCCACCTGAATATCGGCAGGCCGAAGGTCGATTCGCTGATGAACTCGTGGCAGCGCAGCGGCTCCAGCGGGACGCAGGTCGGATCGGCCGCGCGCTTGTAATCGCCGGAGACCACGCACACCCGGCCGGCTTTTTCCATTCTCACTTGGGCCGATCCCAAAATATGCCCCGCCGGATGCAGGGAAAGCGCGATGCCGTTCACATTTTTCACTTCCCCGTACGCCAACGCCTCGATCGAGGCGTCGCCTCCCAGCCGCAACCGCAAAAGGGACCGGCCTTCCGTCGCGCACAAATACCTGTGGCAGCCCCAGCGGGCATGGTCCGCGTGCGCGTGGGTGATGACGGCCTTGTCGACGGGCTGCCAGGGATCGATGTAAAAATCACCCGCGCTGCAGTACAGGCCTTTGGGGGTCGGCTGAAGGATGGGGGTCATGATAAAAGATGGGTACACGGTTCACGGTGCAGGGTCGAAGGATGAATGCGATTTGAGATTCACGATAAATATAGTGTTCGTCTGAGACAATGCAATCTGCGTTTCTTTGCCGGCCGGCGGCATGGGCGTCCGTTGCGGTTGAGGGCATCGAGCCCTTTTGGTCTGCCGGGGGTGCGGAACCGACGGCGCCGCTGATTTTATTTGACCTTATATAGCAATACGTGTTCCATTGATGCGGGCCTCTTGTCACCCGCAGGCGAAGGGGTTAAATTGGTGATCTGTAGGCTTCCAGATAAAGATTATGACTGCTGGTGTCGGTCGTTGGCGTATTACACAATACAGCCGCCGCCCGCTGGCCTTGCCAAATTCTTTATCTTAAAGCCTGTAACGCATGACAATGGCCGGCGCGACACCCATCGGGCCGGCAGGGGGAGGTGGTTGCCGTGACGGATAAAGACGAGCGCGAAAGGCCGGAACGACCCGCCGCCGAAAACTTGTCAGACGATCGCAAAACAAAGCACCCGCAACAGAAACGGGCCGAGGAGGAGGAGCGAACGACCCTTACGCGGCTTAACCGGCAGACCCCGGCCGCGGAAGGCCTCGCTGCGAAAACCGCCGCTGTAACTAAGGCCCGGGAACCGGCCGACCGGCTGCCCGAAGCCGCCGGCACCCAGGAAAAGCCCGAAGAAAAAGGGGCTTTTCCAATTGTCGGCATCGGGGCTTCGGCGGGCGGGCTGCAGGCGCTGGAGTCTTTTTTTGCGGCCCTGCCGGCGCAAAGCGGGCTGGCTTTCGTGGTCATCATGCACACCGACCCGGAGCACACCAGCCTGCTGCCGGAAATTCTCAAGAGAAAATCAAATTCGGTAATCCTGGTGATCGAAGACGGCCTGCCCATCGAGCCGAACACGATCTACCTGCCACCCTCGGACCGCGATCCTTTCATCGAAGACGGGGCTTTTCATCTGAAGAAAAGGCCGGGCAAGCGGCAGCTGCACATGCCGGTGGACGGCTTTCTCAAGAACCTGGCGGAGGAGGCCGGCGAACGGGCCGGATGTGTTATTTTATCCGGCACCGGCACCGACGGCACGCAGGGTCTGCGGCTCATCAAGGAAAAATCCGGCGTGACGGTGGCGCAAAACTGCGAGTCGGCCCTGCATGCCGGCATGCCGGAGAGTGCGATCGAGACCGGTCTGGTCGACTATGTGCTGTCGCCGGCCGAGATACCCGACCGGCTGATAGAGTTTTTCAAGCATCCCGCCTTCCTGGAAACCGGTCCCGATCAGAAGCAGAAAACAAAATCCGATTACCTGCGCCGGATCCTGGTGTTTCTGGCCAACCGCACGCGCCACGATTTTTCGCAATACAAGGAGAGCACGCTGGTCAGGCGCATCGAGCGGCGCATGACGGTGACCCGCAGCCGGAATGTGGAAGAATACCTCGATTTTTTGCACCGCAATCCGGCCGAGAGCCGCGCCCTGTTTCAAGACCTGCTGATCGGGGTCACCAGCTTTTTCCGGGACCCGGAGGCATTTTCCTTTTTAAAGGAAAAAGTCCTGCCGGAGCTGTTGGCGGGCGGGCGTAAGTCCGCCCCTTTTCGCGCCTGGGTGGCGGGGTGCGCCACCGGGGAAGAGGCCTTTTCGGTGGCCATCATCCTCAAGGAACTGCTGGAAGAAAATGATGTGGCGCGTCAGTTGCTGATTTTTGGCACCGACATCGATGCGCAGGCCATTGAAAAGGCGCGTCATGCGCTCTATCCGCAAAACATCGCCGCCGATGTCGGTCCCGCGCGGCTCAAACGGTTTTTCGCCAACGAGCACAATCATTACCGGGTTACGCGCGAGATCCGCGATTCGGTGGTATTTGCCGAGCAGAACATCCTCAGGGACCCGCCTTTTTCGACCCTGGACCTGCTGGTGTGCCGCAATCTTCTCATTTACCTTAAAACCGAGGCGCAGAACAAACTGTTCCCGCTGTTTCACTACACCCTCGATAAGGGCGGCATCTTGTTCCTGGGCACCTCGGAGAGCGTCAGCCGTCATCCGGAGCTGTTTAAAATCGTCAATAAAACTTTCAGCATCTACCGCAAGAAAAATGGCGGCGTGCGCCCGCCGGTTGAATTTCGCAGTTGGGCCAGAGAGTTCAGAGCCGCCGATGAAGCTTCCCGATCGCCGGGGCACCGCCGGGGGGCGGCCGTTCCTCCGAGCATTGCCCAGGCCGTTGAAATAGAATTGGTGAAAGCCTACACACCGGCCTGCGTGATCGTCAATCAGAACGGCGAAATCGTCCACATCCACGGGCGGACGGGCAATTATCTCGAACCGGCTCCCGGGCGGCCCAATATGCAGATTGCGGACATGGCCCGGGAGGGGCTGCGCTTTGCGCTCATGAAGGCCTTGCGCCAGGCCGCGGAGCACAACCGGGAGGTTCGCGAACGCGGGCTGCGGGTAAAAACCGATGGAGAGGACCGTCTGGTCGATCTGACCGTAAGGCACATGGAAGGTTCCCCGCTGAAGGGCTGCCTGATGGTGGTGTTCGAAGAGCCGCCCCTGCCGATGTCAAAAAAAGTCCGCCGTACCCCTCGCTCCCTGCACGAATCAACCCGACCCTACAACGTGGAACTGGAACAGGAACTCGTACGGGTACAACAGGATTACCGCAGCGCCATGGAAGAGCTGGAGACCTCCAACGAGGAACTCCGGTCGGTTAACGAGGAAATGCATTCTTCCAACGAAGAACTTCAAAGCACCAACGAGGAGCTTGAATCCTCGCGCGAGGAACTTCAATCGCTCAATGAAGAACTCAACACCGTCAACAGCGAACTGCACGGCAAAATCGTGGAGCTGAAGGAGACCCACGCCGCCATCACCAGCGTGCTCAACAGTACCCGGATCGCCATCGTTTTTCTGGACAACGACCTGCGCGTGAAGCGTTTCACCGAAGAAACGGCCCGGCTGGTCAACCTGATCGATTCGGATATCGGCCGCCCGATCGGCCACATCTCCTTCAACCTGGAATATGAGGACCTGCCCCATAAAATCCACCAGGTGTTGCAGGACTTGAAGGCAATCGAGGAGGAGGTGCACACCCGGGACGGGCATTGGTACCGCATGCGCATCATGGTGCACCGCACGGCGGAGCACGCCGTCGAAGGGGTCGTGCTGACCTTTGTCAACATCGACGAGCAGCAGGCAGCCCAGGAGCATGTCGAAAGGTTAAGCGCTCAGGCGGTGGCGGCCGCCAGAAGATATGCCGACAGCATCATCGACACGGTGTGCGAATCGCTGCTGGTGCTCAATGGGAAAATGACCATTCTCACCGCCAACCGCTCTTTTTGCGAGACCTTCGGCTATGCATCCGGTGAGGTGGTGGGCCAAAACCTTTTCGAATTGGGCCAGCGCGCGTGGGACATCGATGTGCTGCGCGAAGTCCTGGAGCAAATTGCCCGGGATGGACAACCGTTCGAGAATTTTCTGATCGAGCACCGGTTCCCCGCTAGCGGGGACAAGAAACTGCTGTTCAACGGTCGGCTTCTGCACGAGGAGAACGACAGCGAGAGCAAGACACTGCTGGCCATAGTGGATGTGACGGGGACGAGGTAGCCGGCCCAGAGAAATGACCATGGGCCCGGCCGATGCGCATTCAGCCGGAAAACGCGAGCAGGGGCCCAGCGTGGCGTGCCCTTGTCGATTGTGACTGGTAGAGCGGCATCGAAATGGGTCGGAAAGACAGATAAGATGAGGCATCCGTTAAAATCCAACACCACCTTCGAGGCGCTGCGGAAAAGGGCCGAAGAAATTGTCCGGAGTAAGGACCGCGCACTGCCATACGCCGACGAACCGGACCTTATGCGACTGGTGCACGAAGTCGAGGTCCAGAACGTGGAGCTGGAGATTCAGAACGAGGAGCTGCGTCGCGCCACCAAGGAACTCGAAGTGTCGCGCAACGCGTATGCCGCGCTGTATCAGACCGCTCCGGTCGCCTTTGTCACCCTGAACGCCAAGGGCATCGTCGAACAGGCCAATGCCGCCGCCGCCCGGCTGTGGAACGATTCAAACGGCACGCTCGTCGGCCGCTCCTTTTCGTCCCTGATTGTTCGCGAAGATCAGGCGATCTATTTTTCGCACCTGCAGAAACTGGCCCTGAACCGCGATTCGGGTTCATGCGAACTGCGGATCGCCCAGCTTCAGGGGCGGCCGGTTTACGTGCAGGTGGAGGCTGAGGCCAGGCTCGATGCGCAGGGCCGGGTGGCGCACTGGCACGTCGCCCTGCTCGACATCTCCGAGCGCCGGCAGAAGGAGCAGTTGCTCAAGCAATACCGCCTGGAACTCGAGCAGGAGGTGGCCTGCCGGACCACTGAAATCGAGAGGCAGAACCGGGAACTGGAACACCTGAACCGGCTCAACCGGCTGTTGTCCCAGAAAACCCTCGCGGCCATGGAAAGCGACCGCAGGGCCTTGTCGAAGGAACTGCACGACAGCATCGGCGGCACCCTGGCCGCCATCAAGATGCAGCTGGAAAGCCGGTTGGCGAACCCGATGAGGTGGAGCCAGACGACGGATATAATGTCGATCGAGAAAATCGTGTCCCATCTGTCAGAGGCTATCAAGGAAACCAGGCGCATATCCAGTCAGTTGCGGTCACTGGCGCTCGATGACTTCGGCCTCGACCCGGCGCTCAACGAACACTTCCAGCAGTTCAGGGAATTTTACCCCAAAATAAGAATCGTCCCGCAAATCGATATCAAAAATGCCGACATCCCGGCCGAAATCCAGACCGTGCTGTACCGGGTCATTCAGGAAGCCCTGAACAATACCGGCAAGCACAGTCATGCCACGCGGGTGTTTGTCCGATTGACGCCCCGTCGCAACCGGGTAGTGCTGGAGGTTGCGGATGACGGGGCCGGCTTCGATCCGCAGGAGGTGTTCTCCGAAAAGCCGTCGGTCATCGGCTTCGGGCTGCACAGCATGCGCGAGAGGGTCGAGCTGTGCCACGGGACATTTGAAATACATTCCGCAAGAAAAAAAGGCACCCGGATCCTCATTTCCATTCCTTTTTAAGGGATCAATGAATATCGCGGTCGGATGGCGTGCCGGGAGAGCCCGTTCAACGCTGCTTGTGAAGAAAGGGGGCTTGGGTTGCTCAGAAGTTCTTAACCGATTAAAATCATCTTATAATTCGAACTTCTTAAGCAAAGAACAGGGCCGCGAAAAAGGTGATTAAGCGGGAAGTTACAGCAACCGCTCACGGGTCCATGCGGGGTTTTGGCGGCAATCTAAAACAGCATATACCCCCACAATTTTATCTTTTATCCTGTAATAAATTGCGAAAGGAAATTTCTTCGATAATAGGCGGTGGTAACCAAAATACAGACTATGGATACCAGCATAGAGATGTAAGGATTCAATGTCTGAGTAGAGTGAATCGAGAAAATAATTACCGAGTCATTTTAACTGCCGCTCATAGAACTTGAAGCCATTTTCCAGATTCTTCTCGGCTGATTCGAGGATCTTGATTTTCATGAAATTCGATCTTGAATCCTTTTTTTAGCGGCTACCAAAGAGTGAAATTTGTCTTTTCCTTCTGCAACCATTTTTTCCCTCGCTTCCAATACGCCTTTGTGCCATTCTGGCGACGGAATGGAATCCGAGTTTATGCAAAGTTCGTCCCATAGCCTTTCCATCATGGCGAGCTTTTCAGGTATCGTCATTGTATCGAATTTTAATGAATCAACCATGTTTGCAACCACTGTTTCTGAGGGTTTTGAAGAAATCATATAATTATAACTATCGGTGGGCACAATGGAAATGCATTCCACCATGAACAATTCAACTAAAATAACGCATTATTGAATATATAATTTCCCGGCTGAAAGCAATAGGAAAAAAATCAACGTTTTGGTACTCTTTTTTATTTCTCAGCCGTTGCAAAGGGTTTTACCAGGCCTTTCTTGAATCCCAATGATACGGGGATGACTCTAACAGGTTTTACCTATCATATTCTCTCCATTCAGTGGCCGGTTGAATACCGCCGGCCTGTGACTATTTTTGTAAAAATCAGGTTGATCGGCATCCCGCCCAGGCGGGATTAAACGTTCTGGGTTGAAAAGCCCTTATAAAAATCAGTCTGCGGTCACAGGTGATTGGCCATTAATCGTAAACCACTCTAATTTCAAGGAGATTGACATGTCACTGGCAGAGTATTTTGAAAACACGGAAGGGTTCGGTGTCCTGGCGACGGCCGACAGCGACGGAAAGGTGGACGCGGCGGTTTATGCGCGGCCGCACTTTCTCGAAGACGGCACGATCGCGATGATCATGCGCGAGCGCCTGACGCATCACAACCTGCAGTCCAATCCGCATGCCACCTACCTTTTTCGCGAGAGCAAACCCGGGTACAAGGGCAAGAGGCTGTTTCTGACCAAGATCCGCGAGGAGGAAGGGGGCGAGCTGATGCAGACCCTGCGCCGGCGGCAGTACATCGAGGACAAGGATGAGGCCAGATACCTGGTTTTCTTTTCGATCGAAAAGGAATTGCCGTTGATAGGCGCCGGCAAATGACCGATCGTGAAGAAAACGCCCGCCGCATAAAGGACCTTTGCGCATCGCAGAAACTGGCCGTCCTGTGCACCCAGAGCGACAGCCAGCCTTACGCCAGCCTGATGGCCTTTTTCGTTGCGCCGGATCTGAAGCATCTGTATCTGATGACGCCCAAAGACACGCGCAAGTATAAAAATCTGGCCGCCAATCCGCGCGTGGCGGTTCTGGTCACCAGCAGTGAAAATCAGCCGTCCGATTTTCAGCAGGCCAGGGCGGCCACGGTCATCGGAAGTGCCACGGAAGTCAGCGGTCCGAGCCGCCGGAAACTCATCGAGCGATATATTGAAAAGCACCCGCACCTGGAGGATTTTGCCAAGTCTCCGTCCAGCGCCCTGATACAGGTGACGGTCGAGACGTACGTGCTGGTCGAAAATTTTCAACAGGTATCGGAACTGCATATGGAGAAATGAGGCCGCTTCAGTGATGCACCGCGGAGACGGTAGAGTTCGCAGGGGGAGCAAACGAATTGTGTTTCGCCGGAGGCGAGACGAAGCGGTGTTTCCTTTGCGCTCTTCAGTGCCGCGAACGATCGCGCTGATGGGATGGTGAAGGCGGTTACGCTACGGGAGTAAAGTGCCAAATGAAACGGGAACCTATTCTGATCGCCGGCGCGACGGGCTATGTCGGCGGAAGGCTCGTGCCGGCCCTGCTCGAAGCCGGACACCGGGTGCGTGCCATGGGCAGGAGCCTGGAAAAATTGGCCTGCCGTCCATGGGCCCACCATAAAGAGATCGAACTGGTGCAGGGAGATGTTCTGGACCGCGACTCCTTGGCCAAAGCCGCCGCCGGGTGTTGCGCCGCTTACTACCTGGTTCACTCCATGATCGCCCAGAAGAACAAATTCGTGGAGGCCGACCGCCGGGCGGCCCACAACATGGTCGCGGCCGCGGCCGCCGCCGGCCTGGAGCGGATCATCTACCTGGGCGGTCTGGCGGAGGCCCGGGAGGGGCGGATCAGCCGGCATCTGCTGTCGCGCATCGAGGTGGCCCGGATTCTTCAGTCGGGTCCGGTGCCGACGACCGATCTGCGCGCGCCGATGATCCTTGGTTCCGGCAGCGCGTCTTTTGAAATCCTGAGGTACCTCGTGGAGCACCTGCCGCTGATGATCACGCCGCGCTGGGTGTTCTCCCCCAATCAGCCCATCGCGATCCGCAATGTCATCGGCTATCTGGTGGGCTGTCTCGACCGCGAGGAAACCATCGGGCAGACATTCGACATCGGCGGCCCGGACGTTCTGACGTATCGCGAGCTGCTGGACATTTATGCCGAGGAGGCGGGGTTGCCAAAACGCATCGTTTTGCCGGTGCCGCTGCTGACGCCGACCTTGAGCGCCTACTGGATCAATTTTATCAGCCCCGTGCCGACCGCCATTGCCCTGCCGTTGACCGAGGGGCTGACCAGTTCGGCCGTGTGCACCGAAAATCGGATCCGGACCATCATTCCCCAGAAGCTGCTGGGCTGCCGCGCAGCGATCCGCACCGCGCTGGACAAGGTCAAGCAGGAGCAGGTCGATACCTGCTGGATGGATGCCGGCGCCATGCTGGAACCCGAATGGGCCCACTGCGGCGATGCCCGCTGGGCCGGCGGCACGATTCTGAGCTGCGGCTACCGGGTGCGCATCCGGGCCGGCGCCGAAGACATCTGGGGCGCGATCACGAGAATCGGCGGCAAAACCGGCTGGTATCACCTGGACTATCTCTGGCGGTTGCGCGGTTTCATCGACCGGCTGGTCGGAGGCGTCGGGCTCAGAAGAGGGCGGCGGCACAGGTCCGATCTGCTGGTCGGCGATGCGCTGGATTTCTGGCGCGTTCTGAAAGTAGACCCGCCGCGGCACTTGCTGCTTCTGGCCGAAATGAAAACACCGGGCGAGGCCCTGCTGGAATTTAATGTGACGCCGCTTGGCGAGAAGCAAACCGAGTTGCGGATGCTCTCACGCTTTCTGCCGCAGGGACTGGGCGGCCTCCTGTACTGGTATATCTTGTACCCGTTTCACGAAAGAGTTTTTTTCGGCATGCTGAAGGCGATCGCCGCCTCTATCGACAAGCCGATCGCCGGCGATCCCGAGCGGTTCACCCCCCGGTTGACGCCCGCCTGCGCGCTGCCGCCGGACCGGACGAAAAGCGCCCCCGGTGATAATCGGGGATGAGGTATTTGGTGTTTGGGCGATGCAGCCATACAAGGGGCGCTCCTTGGGGGTGGCGCGGGTTGCGTGTTGTGTGTTGCGGAGCACGGGTTGCGGGTTGAGAGATCTGGTGACATTTCAAAGCGCAGATAACAACCACATTTCAATTCCCAATTGTCTGTTTCGGGCTGGTTTAGTTCCTATTGGCAAGTTTCACGTATCAAGTATCAAGTTTCGACCGGGAGGCGATCATGACCTATGAAAAAATGAAAATTATGACGGAAAAACCACTGAATGCCGAGACGCCGGCTGAAAGCCTGCGCACCTGGACGACCGACAACGCGGTCTTTTTCAAGCGCAACCAGGGCCGGTTTGCGAGCAACCCGGTGGACCTCTCGGAGTGGCGGCTGTCCGTTGAGGGGCTGGTGCAGAATAAACTGACGTTGGGCTTTGACGATATCCGACGCCTGCCGAAGGTGGAGTCGGCCGATACCCTGGAGTGCTCCGGCAATGGCCGCTCCCTGCTCAAGCAGAAAGCCTCCGGCAACCCCTGGACCATCGGCGGGGTGGGCAACGCCATCTGGGGCGGCGTCTGGCTCAAGGATTTGCTCGAAATGGCGGGGCCCGATACCAAGGCCGCATACGTTAGCTTCGAAGGTTTTGACGAGCCCCTCGGGTCCGCCGGAATCAAGTTTATCCGCAGCATTCCGCTCGAAAAAGCCCTCTCCTCGACCCTGCTGGCTTACGAAATGAACGGGGTGCCCCTGCCCGTGGAACACGGCTATCCGCTCAGGGCATTGGCCCTGGGCTGGACCGGCGCCAATTGCGTCAAGTGGCTTAAAAAGATCACGGTGCTCGAACACCCCAACGAAGGGTTTTTCATGGACAAGGTCTACCGCATCTTTCAGAAAGGTGAAGACCCCAAAAGCGGGGCGGTGGTCACGGGCATCGGGATCAAGTCGATCATTTTCGAGCCGCTGAAAAACGAAACGATCCCCGCGGGTTTCATCCCCATCCGCGGTGCGGCTTATGCGGGAGAAGCGGGCATCCGGCAGGTGGAGGTCTCGGTGGACAACGGCGCGAGCTGGCAGCCGGCGCGGCTGATCGGCATCGAAGCCGACTTTGCCTGGCGGCACTGGGAGTACATGTGGGAAGCCCGCCGGCCCGGAACAGTCACCCTCATGGCCCGCGCGACCGACACCGACGGTCTGCGCCAGCCCGATACGGCC
>JBAPSB010000105.1:0-18573 GCA_049281435.1 Desulfobacterales bacterium | reverse complement strand
TGCTATGGTCGAAACGCGCAAGGTAAATGTCATGGTCGTGAAAAACAAGGACAAAGTATTAAAGGGCGGGATTTCGTTCATTGGTTTCGTAATTTCGTCGCGTCGTGATGAACAGAGGAGATGATGCTTCCCGGATGCGCTTAAATAAGCTGTGGGGAGGTTCAATCCTCGTATTTATACACTTGTTGAAAAAGTATTAAAGAGAGCTTTTTGCAGTTTTCATAAATGAAAGGAAAAACACTATGAAAACACAGTCGAATAAAATAATTGAGAAGCTCAAAGGCAAAGTGAAGGGTCAGATAGTTCTTCCCGATGATCCGAATTATAACAAAGTTCGGGAGATATGGAATGCCATGATTGACCGTCGTCCGGCTGTCATTGTCCAGTGCGCTGCGGCCGATGATGTGTTACATGTAATCTCTTATGCTCGGGAAAACGGATTGGATTTATCCATTAGAGGCGGTGGCCACAACATCGCCGGAAGCGCTTTGTGCGAGAACGGCGTGTTGATCGATTTGTCCAATATGAAAACCGTAAGCGTCGATGCACAAAACAGAAGTGTCTATGTCGAACCCGGTGCCACACTCGGAGATTTTGATAAAGCGGTACAGGCCTATGGATTGGCGACTCCGACGGGCATTAATTCAACCACTGGTATTGCGGGACTGACACTGGGCGGCGGTTTTGGATGGCTGACGCGCAAATACGGTATGACCATCGATAATCTTGTTTCCGCGGATATGGTAACCGCGGACGGAAGGAAGATGCACGTTTCAGAGGATGAAAATGCTGATCTATTTTGGGCCATTCGAGGCGGCGGCGGTAATTTCGGTGTGGTTACCCGGTTCGAATTCGCGCTCTATCCCGTGGGGCCTGAAATATTGGCCGGATTGCTTGTTTTTCCCCTGAACCAGGCAAAACAAGTTCTCCAAAAGTATCGTGAATTTGTAAAATCAGCACCTGTGGAGCTCAATATTTGGGCCATTCTTCGCAAGGCGCCGCCGTTGCCGTTTCTTCCTGAAAATGTTCATGGCAAAGAAGTTATTGTACTGGCTGTCTTCTATGCCGGCGATACAAAAGAGGGTGAGAAACTGATCGACCCTCTGCGCGGTTTCGGAGACCCTTATGGTGAACACATTGGTGCTATGCCCTACGCCCAGTGGCAACAGGCCTTTGACCCGTTGCTTACGCCTGGAGCAAGAAACTACTGGAAATCCCATAACTTCACGCATCTCAGTGATGATGCGCTAGATTCCATTATCGAATTTGCGGGCAAGTTGCCGTCACCACAGTGCGAGATATTCGTGGGGCTTATCGCAGGCATCGCCAATCGTGTGCCATCGGATGCCATGGCATATGGCCATCGGGATGCAAAATTTGTCCTAAACGTTCACGGACGGTGGGATAAAGCGGAACAGGACAAGACTTGTATTGCATGGTCGCGTGCGTTTTTTGAAGCGTCCAAGCCCTACGCTTCGGCTGGCGCCTATGTGAACTTCATGACTGGAGATGAAGGCGACCGGGTGGCCGCGGCCTATGGCACGAACTATAGAAGGTTGAAAGAGATCAAAAAGAAATATGACCCTGAGAATATTTTCCACAATAATCAAAACATCAAGCCCTGAAAGTAATGTGAGCTGGTGGGTTGAGGCGTCGGTCTGACAAGGCGTGAAAATGAAGGTGTTTGCGAAAATCGAGTGCGAAAGCAGAAGTGTCTTTGCGGGCAGGGGGATATCCACCAGATGCGTCAAATCGTGGGCGGTGACACCGGTATATACCGCACTCGCCCTGCTTGCTTTTGCCGCCAACTCGATCATCTGCCGCAAGGCCTTGGGAGACGCGTTTATCGACGCTGCCAGTTTTGCGACCATCCGTCTGGTGTCGGGCGCATTGGTTTTGATGCTGATCGTTGGCGCCCGGGAAAAAAACGCCGACAGAAAGCACCCCGGCTCGTGGATATCGGCCGGCATGCTTTTTCTTTATGCGGTAACTTTTTCGTTTGCTTACATCAGCCTGAGCACCGGTACTGGGGCATTGATTCTTTTTGGCGCGGTGCAGGCCACCATGATTCTATCCGGACTCTGGCAGGGAGAGCGCCTACGCCGCTCGGAATGGTGCGGATTGGTGATCGCTCTATCCGGCCTCATCTATCTGTTGCTACCGGGATGGAAAGCGCCGTCACTGTCTGGCGGTATATTAATGACGACAGCCGGCATCGCCTGGGGTGTTTACTCCCTCCGCGGCCGGGGCGTTGCCCACCCGATTGCAATCACTGCCGACAACTTCCTGCGCTCCGTTCCCATGGTCCTTATGGTCAGTTTGGCGGCAGCTTCCTCCATGACCATCTCAGCGAAGGGCGTGATCTTGGCCGCTTTATCTGGGGGTGTCACCTCCGGTTTGGGTTACGTTGTCTGGTATTCTGCCCTCCGTGAGTTGACGGCCACGCGGGCGGCTGTCGCTCAATTGCTGGTGCCGCTTATCGCCGCGACAGGCGGAGTGGTGATTCTCTCGGAGCAGGTCAGCCTGCGCCTGATTGTATCCGCCATCATGATCATCGGCGGCGTTGGATCAATCTTCTTGCTACGGAGCCGGAAATAACCGGCGTTTAAAATCTCAGGTAAAACAGCCGTCATTGCCACTGCCACTGTGACAACATTAATCAGAATATATCGGGTAAAAACGAGTAAAAAATTAGTCTATGACGATGAGCAAAATTCGAAAAGTATATAGAGGGTACTCATGTTAAACGCCGTAACAATTTTACCCATAGAAGGCGATTCCTTCGATTTCGGCGGGTTTGCTGTGCACTGGAAGATAGACGGGACATCGACAGGCGAACGTTTTGCGGTTGTCCACCACCCCATTGCATCCCATGCCCTGGCGGCACCCCTGCACCGTCATCATAACGAAGACGAGTATTCGTATGTCATCAAGGGCACGCTCGGCGCCCTTCTGGGTGACGATTTCGTGACCGCTGAACCCGGTACATGGGTGTTTAAGCCCCGGGAGCAGTGGCATACCTTTTGGAATGCCGGGGACGCTCCGTGCGAGATCATCGAAGTCATTTCTCCGGCCGGTTTCGAGAAATATTTTCGCGAGGTGGCCGCGGCCTGGGGAGATATGAAGCGATTCCAGGAAATCAACGACAAATATTCTCTCGACATGGATTTCGACAGTGTTCCCGGTTTGTGCGACCGCTTCGGCTTGACGTTCCCATCGCTATGAATATGGAAAACCACATGGAGGGAAAATACAATGCATAAAGCAACCAAATATATTGTTCTGATCATCCTTTGCCTCACCGTTTCGCCGGCGACGGCGATGATTCATGACGCGCGTGCACTCGATGCGGATCCAGCAACAGCAGACGGACCAATAGCTCCGGCGCTCGAGGGCCTGGGTGACTATCATTTTAAGGTAACGACGCAAAGCCCCAAAAGCCAGCAATTCTTCAACCAGGGGCTTCGTTTGACATATGCTTTCAACCACTCGGAGGCGCTTCGTGCCTTCAAGGAGGCAGCGCGTCTCGACCCTCAGAATGCCATGGCCTACTGGGGCTGGGCATTGGTCCTGGGACCCAATCTTAACCTGCCGATGATGCCGGAAGTGGCACCACAGGCGTATCGTGCGACCCAAAAAGCGGTATCACTCAGAGAAAAGGTCACCGCGCGTGAACGTGCCTATATTGAAGCTCTATCAAAGCGGTACACGATCCAGCCCACGGCCGATCGCAAACCGCTCGATCTGGCATATGCCGATGCCATGGAAAAACTTGTCGAACGCTACCCCAATGATCTCGATGCCGCCACGCTCTACGCCGCATCTCTGATGAATCTGAGCCCGTGGGATTACTGGAACCTGGACGGCAGTCCCAAGGAACGAACCGATGACATCCTCAATACCCTGCAATCGGTGGTCGACCGCAATCCCAGGCATGCCGGAGCGTTGCACTACTATATCCACACTGTCGAAGCCCGACATCCGGAACGTGGTGAGCCGCACGCCGATATGCTGGCCGGGTTGATGCCGGGTGCCGGACACCTGGTGCATATGCCGTCCCATATATACATGCGGGTCGGCCGTTTCACGGATTCCTACAATGCGAATCTAAGAGCGGTATCGGCCGATGAAGACTACATCACCCAGTGTCGCACCCAGGGGATTTATCCGCTCAACTATTACCCGCACAATATCCACTTCATGGCTTGGTCGGCAATGTTACAGGGCCGCCAAGATGATGCGCTGAAGGCGGCACGAAAAATCGTCGAAAAAGTGCCGCACGAGCTTTCGGCCAATAAAAACGCGTGGGCACTCTACGAAACCTTCCTGTCACAGCCGATGTTCGTCATGGTGCGCTTCGGGATGTGGAAGGAAATGCTGGCCGAACCCAAACCGGACATCGAATCTCAGTTCATGACGGGCGTCTGGCACTACGGCCGGGCGTTGGCCTATATCCGCACCGGTCAACCGGAAATGGCACGGGGAGAACTCGACTCTTTGGTCACCTCCCGAAAGGCGATGGGAGAGGTCGAACACTATATCGGCTATGCCACCGCGGAGACATTGATGACGATCGCGGAGGAGACCGTGCGCGGTGAGTTGGCCTACAGTGAGGGAAATACCATGGAAGGTCTGGCCCACCTTGAACGGGCCGTGCGTCTCGAAGACAGTTTGCGTTACAACGAACCGCCCGATTGGTATTTCCCGCTGCGGCATTTTTTAGGTGCAATGCTCCTGGACGCCGGTCGTCCAACCGAGGCCGAAGTCGTCTACGCGGAAGATCTACGCAGGAACCCCGATAATGGCTACTCGCTTTTCGGCCTGCAGGTCGCTTTGAATCAGCAGGGTAAGACCGAGGACGCCCTGGCCGTCGCCAAACGCTTCAATCGCGCATGGTCTGACGCCACGCACACTTTGACTTCTTCGCGATTTTAAACGAGCGGAATGTTTGGCTAAGATGTACGCCTAATGTGTGCGGTATATATTTCTTTGAGGATCAAAAAGCGCTCTCTAATTTTCGCGAAACTGAGTTGGCAAAAACAATCCCCACTGCATACGAGGCAAAAGATATTCGGCGAGAGGTCTACGAGGTGCTTTACCCTTTATATCCTGATCGAGGGCCGATTTTAGAGTAGCCGCTATCTCATCATAATATGGTGTTAAATTAAAAGCCCACTACCGCAAATCAATCTTAACCTTCTGAAAGGATGTCAATCATGACAAACAATCCACTTTCCAACCTCAAGCCTGCGCTTCGAGGCACATTGATTACACGCGACGACGAGGAGGCATTCAGCGTTGCCCGTTTCCGAGGATGGAACCACGACCTGAACATACGCGCAAATCCCTTGGGTTTCGTCATCGCTTCAGGAGTGCGCGACGTCGTGACGACGTTGAATTACTGCCGCGAGAACAGACTCCCGTTTACCGTGCGCGGCAAGGGCGCCCACTCTCCCTATGGCATGGCGACCGACGCGGTCGTCATCGATCTTCAGCGGATGACCGCTGTCCGAGTCGACCCCGTAAAGAAGCTGGCGTACGTGCAAGCGGGCGCAGATGGAGGCGAAGTCGATCACGAGACCGCCCTTCACAACCTCATCTGCATCACTGGTTCGGTCTCGCACACCGGATTTGCAGGCGTTGCGCTCGGCGGTGGCATCGGTCATCTGAGCCGGTGGCTGGGAGCGGTCGTTGATAGCATCGCCGGCTACGAATTGGTGACCGCAACGGGCAAGGTCGTCCGGGTGGACGAATCTATCGACCCGGAGCTGTTCTGGGGCATGCGCGGCAACGGCGCCAGCTTCGGAATCGTCACCGAGTTCGTTCTCAAGCTGCGCGACATGCCCAACGACGGAATCATCCGCGGCGGCCCCATCCTTTGGGGTACCGACAAGGCCAAAGAGGTGATGACGTCGTGGCTCCGCCGCATCGCCCGTACCGATCGCAAAAACACCGAAACCCTCCAGTTTGCGTTCTTGCACTCTCCTGATGGCCACCCCCTGTGCGGAGTCATCCCACTGATCGTGGGCGGAAGCGAAGATACAGCCAAGGCCACCTGTGACGAATTGGCCGCTTACGGGGACGGTGCGCTGGTGCGACAGGACGCCCAGCTGCCATACACAGCGATACAGGCGGCGCTGGACGAGGCCTTCCCGTACAATGCCAACTACTGGGACAAGGGTGTCTTTGTCGATTGGGATCCCTGTGACGACAAGGCAGTGCAGGCCATCGTCGACATCGCCGTCAGGACCTGGAACAAGAAGTCCGAATTCGCGTTGAAGACGTGCACTTTCCTGCTCTTCATGGAGGTCAATGGCGCCGTAGGCGAGGCTGATCCTGCCGCCACCTCATTCGGTGCTCGCGGCGGACGCCTGTGGTGCACGGCTCTCACCGGCTGGTCCGACGACCACGACAACAAACGCACCACCTGCAAGAGAGTGGTGCGACAGCTTCGTCGAATCGCTGAAACCGTTTCACGTGACGACGTACCTCAACAACGCCATGCCCGAGAACGAAAACGAAATGCGGCGCGTCTTTCCGGAAGAAACTATGAAGCGTCTGCGGGCTCTCAAGAAGAAGCACGACCCCGAGGGCATTTTCAAGACGGGAGCGTGGCAATACGAGGCCAACACCTAAGGCCCAGACAGCAGTGCCTCGCGCCTCACCGCGGCTGGCACACTGTGCAACCGATGAGGAGCATAAGCGGAAAAATTTAAAAAATCCTGGCAGACGGATACATATTCGCATATGAGACTTTTAAACATCGTTTCAAGTTCCTCGGCCCGGAGGGGCGAGGATATGTTCCATCCGCTTTGTAACACTGTTCACTGGCACGAAAGATTAAAAATCCCTCCCCAAGGGGAACCAGCATGAAAATTTGGGTTTGGCTCCAAGTGGTTATCCTTGTAATTCTTTTACCAGGTGCGCTCCAATCGGCGTCATTGCGGATCCTCACGGAAAACTTGCCGCCGTTGAATTACGTCAAAGACGGGGCTTTGGTGGGGCCCTCTGTCGAAATCGTAAAGGAGATTCAAAGAAGAATCGGCTCTACGGAGGAAATTCAGGTCTATCCCTGGGCCAGGGCCTACAAGATCGCCCTGGAAGAGGAAAATGTGATGTTGTTCGGCGTGAGTCACACCCCTTCCAGAGAGAACAAGTTCAAATGGGTCGGCCCGCTGGCAACCAAAAGAGACATTCTCGTGGCTAAAAAGGGATCGAACCTGGTCATCAACAACCTCGAGGATGCCAAAAAGGTGCGACGGATCGGCGTGCTCCGCGACGATACAAAGGAGGAGTTCTTGGAGATGCACGGGTTCACTAATCTCGAGCCCGTATCGGACGAGCGCAAAAACGCCCAGAAACTCATGCTGGGACGAATCGATTTATGGGTGTTTAAAAAGCCCGGTCTTAAAACCGTGTGCGAGTTGGCAGGCGTCGACTCCGATACGATGGAAGAGGTGTTTCATCTTCGCGAAACGAAGGTGGATATTGCCTTCTCGCTCAAGACACCCGATGCCGTCGTGGAACAGTGGCGAAAGACCTTTGCCGACATGTTGGCGGACGGGACGGTGGAAGCGATTCGAAGAAAATGGGATATCGAATAAAGCGCATCGATTCGGGGCTTGTTAAAAGGGTGATGCTTGCATGAGCCACGAGGCGGAATCCGGATACAGAATGACCAGCATCAGTCGGCGGTTCAGCTATCTTCTGATCGGCATCGTTACCATCTTGTTGATGGTCTTCTCGGCGATTGTGGTATTCTACCACATCAGAGTCATTGATACGGATCTTAATACGCGGCTTGAAAGCGCCATCAGCTTTGCCCAAAAGAGCCTGCCGACACCCCTGTGGAACTTGGACTACGATGTCGTCAACGATGTCATCGATGCGCTCTTTCTAAACGAATCAATCGTTTACACCACCATATCCCTCGATGACCGAATCATTATCGAAAAATCCCGCGGGGAAGATCAAGCCCTGGAAAACCTCCGGGCGGATTCAAGCGGGGCGGGCAACGACAAATTCCTGATCACCCGGGAAGCGGGGATTTTCTACGAGGACAACCAGGTCGGCACCATCCTGATACAAATGACCCGCGAAAGGCACCGGCGCCAGTTGATGCATCAGATTTACGGGATCAGCACATTGACGGTGGTGATCATCTCGGCCATCTGGATCACCACCCTTCTCATGACCAGGCGCTATATCACCAATCCCCTGAAGAGGCTTCAGGATTCGGCTTCGAAGATCGCCGTTGGGGAACTGGATGCCTTCGTCGACCAGAGTGGCAACGATGAGATCGGCATGCTCGCCCGCCATCTGGACCGGATGCGCTCTGCCATCAAAAAGCTCTTCCAGGAGCTCCGGGAAAGCAAGGACAAGCTGGAGGAGTACAGCCGGACGCTCGAGAAAAAGGTGGAGAACCGGACGCGGGAACTGGAACGGTCGGTGGCCGAGCTAAAGGCCTTGAGCGAAGTGAGCCAGTCGGTCAGCTCCACCCTCGACCTCGAAAAGGTCCTGAATAACATCGTCCAGCACGCCGTGCAGCTGTCCAGGACCGACGCCGGAACGATTTACGAGTACCACGAAGCCGAGAAGATTTTTGTTCCCATGATCAATTACGGCGTGGATGATGCCTTCGTTACCATCATGAAGGAGGCTAAATTCGGCATCGGGGACGGAACGATTTTAGGAATGGTCGGCGAAACCCGGTCCGCCCTCCAATTGCCGGACCTGACCGACATTCCGGATGATCGGGTTCAATATGTTCGCAAGGCCGGATTCATGTCGGTTCTGGCAGTTCCCCTTCTGAGAAAGGACAGGCTGGTGGGCAGCCTGGTGGTGCGCCGCAGGGGCCGCGGTGAATTTCCCCAGGAAACGGTGGAGCTGATCCAAACTTTTGCCGCCCAATCAGCTATTGCCTTGCACAATGCCCGGCTGTTTCAGGAACTCGAGGTCAAGAGCGAAGAGCTCAAAAAAGCCGACAAGCACAAATCCGAGTTCCTGGCGAGCATGAGCCATGAGCTTCGAACGCCCCTGAACGCCATCCTGGGCTACACCGAACTGATCCTGGACGACATCTATGGCGAGGTGCCCGCAAAGATCCGGGAGATTATCGAGCGTCTGGAGAAAAACGGCAGCCATCTCCTTCGGCTCATAAACGACGTGCTTGACATTTCCAAGATCGAAGCCGGGCAGCTGGAACTGGTCCTGGAGGAATACTCCTTCCAAGAGACCGTCCATACGGTGGTGACATCGCTGGAACCACTGGCTACCGAGAAGCAACTGGGCCTGAAAACCCGCATCACGCCGCACCTGCCTCCCGGTATAGGTGATCAGCAGCGCATTGCCCAGGTTCTGGTCAACCTCATCGGCAACGCCATCAAGTTTACCGAGAAGGGAGAGATCATCGTCGAAATCGCAATGGCAGACGACCGTTTTCTGGTGAAAGTATCCGACACCGGACCGGGTTTGTCCGACCTGGAAAAAGACTATATCTTCTCCGAGTTCTACCAGGTCGACCGCAAGGGCACGCGATCCAAGGGTGGATCCGGTCTGGGGCTGTCCATCACCAAGCGCATCATCGAGCTTCACGGAGGCGCTATCTGGGCGGAATCCATCCCGGGTAAGGGCTCAACCTTCATTTTTACGCTGCCTATCCGGGTCGAGAAACAGGAGAAACCGGAATGAGCCATAAGATCCTGGTGGTGGAGGACCACGAAGACAACCGGCGCATCATTCACGATTTGTTGACAGCGCACGGGTTCGACGTTGTGGAGGCCGTGACCGGTTTGGAAGGGGTCCGTGCCGCCGAACGGGAGAACCCCGCGCTGATTTTGATGGACATCCAACTGCCCGAAATCGACGGCTACGAGGCGACGCGGCGCATCAAATCCCTGCCTGAGCGCAAGCACATTCCCATCATCATCATCACCTCCTATGCCCTCAGCGGTGACGACCTCAAGGCATACGCAGCCGGATGTGACGATTACGTCTCCAAACCCTACAGCCCACGAAAACTTCTGACAAAAATCAGCAAATTCTTGCCGGAAGCATCTGCGGGAGGGGCGCAATGAGAGATACACCGCTCATTCTAATCGTGGATGATGACCCTTCCGGACTCGATATTCTGCAGGCCCGGATGTCTGCCCAGCATTACGATTTCATCAGCGCTACCGACGGAGAAATGGCGCTTGCCATGATCGCAGAGCGAAAGCCCGATCTTATTCTGCTGGATGTCGTGATGCCGAAAATCAGCGGTATCGAGGTGTGCAAACGGGTTAAATCCGATCCCCATATACCGTTCATTCCTATTATCATGGTAACAGCCAAGGCTGATTCCCGGGACATAGTCACCGGTCTCGACGCCGGGGCGGACGAATACCTGACCAAACCATACAGCCACTCGGCCTTGGTCGCCCGGGTCAAATCCATGCTGCGGATCAAATCCCTGCACGACCAAGTCCTTGACCAGTCCGCTCAAATGGAGCGCCAGTTGAACACGGCCACCATCATTCAATCGCTGTTCTGGCCGAAGATCCCCGCTTTGACGGGCGGCGGACACGTTTGGGCGGTCTCGGTGCCGGCCGGCTATGTAGGCGGTGATCTGTACGATGTCATTCCCCTGTCAGACGGAAGCATTGTGGCCTACGTGGCCGACATATCGGGCAAGGGCGTGCCTGCGGCGCTTTTAATGGCTGCGCTTTCCACCACCATTCGCAATAAAATCCAGATAGAAACCGAAATTGACCGTCTTTTGGAATCCGTCAACGACAGCATGCACCATCTAATGGCCGAAGAAAGTTACTTTGCCACTGCTGTTTTGATCCGTTACTGGCCGTCGTCGGGCAAGCTCCAGTATGCATTGGCGGGCCATCTCCTGCCGATTTGGATTGTCGACGGCAACATCTCTGATTTGTCCTTGGCGGGAGGGATGCCGCTCGGAATACAAAAAGGCGCAAAATACCAAAAGGGAGAAATGGTTCTGGGCAACGGGCAGTCTATTCTGCTGTTCACGGACGGCCTTGTCGAAGCCGAGACCGAATCCGGAGATCAATTCACTAAAAACCGCCTCGTCTATCATCTCAAGACCTTCGAAGGGCCACCGTGGGGAGAAAGCTTGCTGCAGCGTATCGAAGCCTGGCGCGGTCGCCGCGCAGCCAACGACGATCTCACCATCATGGAAGTGTGGCGAGATCCCGCGCAAATCGGACCCGATTATAATATTTAAGGTGTGACAAAGGGGCTTTGGCTGTCAGGCGGATGGTCTTTCCCACAAATGAGGGAGCGTGTGTAAGGCTGTTTGAGGAATCATAGAATATTTGCGGTTTGTGGATCAACTGCAATGTTAGTGAACTGACTCCACTGAAAATATATCTGCGAATGTAGCATTCTTGCCATGACCTCCACTCGCCAAATTGCAGGTGCGGTTATAATGCGGGTATAATATTGTATCAGTAACATACTCCCCGTGATTTGCAAGTGACCCCCAAACCTATGGCGAAAGGAGGTCCATCATGAAAGTCCATTACGCCGTTCATTGTTTCCTGGAATACCATCGGGCAAATTCAAAAAAAAAGCACCGCTAAAAACTATGAAATCCTGCTTGCCATTTTCAACCGTGAATTCGGTGACCGGGAGCTTGAATCCATCACATCCGATGAGGTTATGGGTTTTCTGAACCGTATCGGTGAGGGAACTCGCCAGGCCACCAAAAAATTTCGCTATGCACTGCTCAAAGCCTTTTTCAATTTCATCCGAAACACCATCGACGAAAACATTCCCAATCCGTGTGATACCCGCATCCTGCGCAAAATATTCAGAGAGCCAAAGATCCATCGATGGGACATCCTCGAAAAGGATCTGGTCGATGAGATGATATTTAGAACCCGGAGCCAGCGTAACCGATTGATGCTGGATTGGAATATTCAGAACCTGTCTGTGATTTTACCCTATTTCACATACTGGCACGAAGTATGGTACCTTGAGGATAGAGATATTCCTAAGACATAAAAGAGGTAACAGAACAAGGCGCCGTTACCTTTAATAAATACAAATCACCGATCCCGCTTTTGAGCACTCTACAGGCTACCCAGTTAAAAAGGGCAACTGATCAAATGCCTGATCCTGGTCTATTATTAAAGTAACGTCCTTGGGTGTCGGTAGTTTATTCAGTGTGTCGTAATTGCTTAAGCGCTTCGATATCAGCGGATGCCACATAGTTTTCCGCACCGCTTCCTGGAAACCACCCGCTAACCAGCTCCTTACTGCGGGCTTTAAGCTCGATTTTGACCTCCACAAATCCGACCTCTTCCAAAAGGTCTCGTATTTTGTCAATATGTTCGGCCCCGGCTATGCATCCGGTTAAAAGTGCAGCCTGTTCACGCATTTGACCCGGCATTTCGGCCGTGGCGACAACATCGGATATGACCAGTCGTCCGCCTGGCTTCAATGCACGGTAGGCGTCTTTAAAAGCCTGTCTCTTGTCGGGCGAAAGGTTAACCACGCAGTTGGAGATAATCACGTCGACGCTGCCGTCGGCCACCGGCAGGTGTTCGATTTCACCGAGGCGGAACTCAACGTTGGTGGTCCCCATTTTCATCGCATTTTCCCGCGCTCTGGCCAGCATTTCAGGTGTCATGTCAACGCCGATGACACGGCCCTTATCCCCCACCTTTTTGGCGGCAAGAAAACAATCGAACCCGCCCCCGCTACCTAAATCGAGGACAATTTCACCCTTATGAAGGTTCCCGATGGCAGTCGGGTTGCCGCAGCCAAGCCCGAGATTGGCCCCCTCGACAACTCCGCTGAGATCCTCACTGGAATAACCCATAGCCTGGCTCATGGAATCAGCAATGTTTGTCGAAGAACCGCAACAGGAATTGGCAGGGCCTGCCTGGCATCCGCAGGGCCCTCCCGCCGCCGCCAGCGCATACCGATCTCTCACCATTTGCCGTATTTTTTCTGACACTTTTTCTTTCATGTTCGATCTCCCTCGATTACAAATTGTTTAATTCCGGCAATCGGAATATCAAAATAAGCAGCACTGGCATTCAGTCACGCGCTAATAATTCGTTACAGATGCTTTACCATGAATGCCGAACTCACCGGGCAGATCTCGGAAAACTCTTTTGTTTCTCTGATTACCGAGGGAGCATCGTTCCGCCCGGTGTGCTTATAACCGCAATGTTTGAAAAACGACTTTGCGGTGTTGGTCAACAGATAAAGAGATTTTATGCCGAGGCCCCGAGCATAATCCTCGGCGTGTGCGACAAGTTTGGTGCCCAATCCGACCCTTCGTCGCGATGGCACAACCGCAAGCGACCGCAAAAGGGCTACGGCACCAAACAGCTCCAGCCCGATAACACCTTCCAGGTCCCCTTCCGGTCCCAGGCCGAAGAAATGCCTCAAGTGTTCAGGAGTCAAATCCGAACTATCGAGTTGTGACGCTTTCAGAAGACGCTTGACGCCGGCCTCCGATGGCTGGATGACAATATCCATATGTATTCCGATCTCCCGTTCCGGAAGGATCACTGCTGATGTATATTGGCTTTTAACAGGGCGAGTCCCTCCTCTCGGGCTTTGAGTATACTCTTTAGATCGATCCCTTTCAGTTCGTTTTCGATCAATGTGTACTCGTTCATTGCCTTGCGATACAATAAATATTCGTCTTTGGCGGAAATATTCGGAATAACCTTATGCGTATAGAGGAAGTCCTCAATCGATCGCTTCTTGCCGTTGTTGTTGCCTTCGGTCAGATCGACTCTGTGCTCACCGTAGACCAGGAAACAGTGCGGCATGGGTACATAGGGCAGTCCATATCGATCGAGAATTTTACCCGTGCCCGTGACGATCTCCTCGGTCATCGCGTAAATGCCGATCGCCTTTTCGATCGACAGTCCTGATTCCTCGGCCAGGGTCGCAATGACCGCATGCTTGGTCGTGCACGAGCCAAATTTTTCTTTGAACAGAATCATCAGGTCGTCTCGATTTGAATTGTATCCATAGGGCAGTTCATGAACATAGCGGCAGGCATCGATGAACCAATTGATACCCAAGCTCAGAAATTTGTCTGACACAGGACCCGCTGTCTTGATGACCGCATTCGGAAAAACTGTAAATTTATCCATTTCCTCACCAGCGATTGATCATTCTTTATGGTATGTATCCCGCAGGATCTCGATGGGATGCCAGACTGGATGGAAGTAAGCCTTTGATCAATATCCGCCCCTCTCGGGCACGCCGAGTTTCTCGAAGATGGCCACGATACTCTTTTTGGGTCTGTCCGGATTTCCCAACGCATTTTTATCCAATAATTACTGTCTACTAAAGATGACCAGCAGAAAATCAAGCTGTGCGAGAATGGGCCCAGCAAAAGCTCGTCGGAGCACAGGTTGATTTTTCTGCGGGTTCTAAAGTGCATCTTTTGCACCTGGAACCATTAAACAAAAATCGACAGATTTCCTTAGACCCGAAATCCGATCTAAACGTAGAATATCAAGGTATTTGGCATATTTAAGAGTTTGGGAAATCCGCCATATTTATTACGAGTAGGTCCAGGTTGTCAAGATCGGGGGATGGTTATAGGATCGTTTATATTTTAAATATTTCAATCCGACGTCGAGAGGGTAAAGTCTATGGGGCGAAAATTTCAACCCGACATTGAAAATGCTAACCATTTCGTGATCACGTTGGAGCTTGTGCCCGGCGCCAGTTACCAAGGGCTGGCATTAGAGACGGTAAAGAGGATCGCAAAAGACGCACTGGATGATGGCCGGGTTTCAGCGGTGACAATCACGGACAACCCTGGCGGCAACCCATCACTCAGTCCGGATGTCATCGGCAAAGAGATCGTTGACCAGGGTATGGAGGTCATCGTGCATTTCACCTGCCGAGACACTAACCGTGGCGGCATCGAAAGCCGTGCCCTCCAACTCGCACGCATGGGCATGCGCAATATCCTTGCCCTCACGGGAGATTATTCCGGACAAGGCTTCGGTGGACGGGGAATGCCCGTTTTCGATATGGATTCAACCAGCCTGATATGTTTTCTCAAGATGCTCGGGGAACGCCATCGTCAAGAAACACGACCTGATGAAAGCTTTTACACGGGATGTGCCGTCTCGCCCTTCAAGAGCACCGAAGCAGAGACCTTTGCCCAATACTACAAGCTCTGTAAAAAAATTGCCGCCGGTGCTAGTTTTGTCATCACACAGGTTGGCTACGATGCTCGTAAATTCCGTGAGTTGCTGCAGATCCGGCAAGTGTTCAGGCTGTCCGTTCCTATTTTGGGCTCAGTTTATGTCCTGCGTCCGCCAGCGGCCAAAATTATTAACCGCGGTTCCATACCCGGCGCAGTGGTTACAGAAAATCTGCTTGAAGAGGTAAAGCGGGAATGGAAGGATCGAGATCGGGGCGAGGCAGCCGCGATCGAACGAGCGGCCCGCCAGGCGGTCGTGCTCAAAGGACTGGGCTACCAGGGTATTCACGTTGGCGGTGTCCACAGAAGCTTTGCCACATTAAAAGCCATTTTGGACCGCATGGATCAAGTCGAGAACAGGTGGCAGGATTTTCTGTCCGACTTCGATTACCCTCAAAGAGACGGGTTTTATGTTTTTGAGAAAACTTCATCGGACACCCCCTTTTCCGGTATCCTGCCGGTGCCGAACAGTCGTGCGACGCTCCTTGAGAAATCCCACTATCAAGCATTGCATCTGATGCACGACCTCTTGTTCCGTTTCGAGTCACCGCTTGCACCGGGGTTGCGATCGGTCTGCATGCGCTTGGATGCCACACACGGCGGACGCCAGCTGGCCAACTTGATCGAAGACCCCGTAAAAAAGTGGCTGCTCTCCTGCAAGGGTTGTGGGGACTGCGGAATCCAGCATCTCGCATTTTTGTGCCCGGAAAGTCAGTGCCCCAAACATATCCGCAATGGCGCTTGCGGCGGCAGCAATAACGGCCTCTGTGAGGTATTCCCAGATCGCCCATGTGTCTGGGTCCGGGTTTACGACCGACTGGCGGCCGTTGGTCGATCGCAAGAGATGGCCCGCACATTCGTCGCTCCCCGCAACTGGCAACTCAACGGAACTTCGAGCTGGCTTAATTTTCACCTCCGGCGCGACCATCAGAGCACCGGCTGCGACATTGCCGAACGCTGCAGCAAAGAAGGCAACTGCCCAGTTCGTCAATGAAACTGTACCGCTACTCCGGCAGATGCTGTTCAAGTCTTGATTGCGAAAACATTAATCTTTAGGAATATTCTGTTGCTCACACCTGCTCACACCATTGGGCTTCTGAAAGGCAATGCGCGTCGGAGGAAATGAGCTTTGGCACAAAAAGTAGCCGAATGGTGCGTGGCCGAACATTTTGGGCACGGGGTTACTGTGTCAGCACAGTGGAAATAGATGAAGAAACGATCTGAGAATATGTCAGAAAACAAGAAAAAATGGACAGGCTCCAGGAGGAGCCAACCCCATAACTAAACAAAACTAAAAGGTAGCTGGTGTGAGACCCCCTTTAGGGGGGCCTCATGAAACCATCAGTTTACTGGTGGTATTCATTCTTACATCTCATGAGAATGTGTGTTTGATTTGCCAACCACAATTTCAAGCAAATCAAATTAGCATGACTCCAATATTCTTGCCATGACCTCCACTCGCCAAATTGCAGGTGCGGGTATAATATTGTATCAGTAACATACTCCCCGTGATTTGCGAGTAACCCCCAAACCTATGGCGAAAGGAGGTCCATCATGACAGTGCATTACGCCGTTCATTGTTGCCTGGAATACCATCGGGCAAATTCAAAAAAAAAAGCACCGCTAAAAACTATGAAATTTTGCTTGCCATTTTCAATCGGAAATTCGGTGACCGGGAGCTTGAATCCATCACATCCGATGAGGTTATGGGGTTTCTGAACCATATCAGTGAGGGAGCCCGGCAGGCCACCAAAAAATTCCGCTACGCACTGCCCAAAGCCTTTTTCAATTTCATCGGAACACCATCGACGAGGATTTTCCCAATCCATGTGATACCCGCATCCTGCCCAAAATATTCAGAGAACCCAAGATCCATCGATGGAACATCCTCGAAAAGAATCTGGTCGATGAAATCGATATGCAGAACCAGAAGTCAGCGCAATCGGCTGATGCTGGAGCTGGTGGCGCAGGGCGCTATGCGGATCGGTGAGGTGCTGAAAGTCAGAGCCGGTGACGTCTCAGACCAAAAATCATTTTGTATGACCCAAAAGGCGGTAAAGAATCAGAAGCGGTCTATATCCCGAAAGTTCACTGCCCACTTAGGCGCCACATAGTCATCAGCAAAATTGTACTCGTATGCGCCGGAGAACTGCACCGGCAGGTTGCCGAATTTGACAAGCTTGGCCAGTTTGATTCCCAGCGGCAAAGCGGTCCAGTCGTTTTTTCCCAGTCGTAGGTGACATTCATTTCCGAAGGTATACGGTTACCGCATTGATCTTCCCGCTGAATCTAAATGGCCGACGGTCAAAATAGCCGAGTGATACCGTCGATCCCAGATCCATCCCGACATCGAAGGTCTCGGTGGCTGTGAAGGCGGCCGGAACCGTTCGCTTCAGCTCCGTCCTGCCGACTTCCACACCGTCTACCGAGAGCCTCACCGTCCCCGCCTGGCCCGGCCCATCGATGTCGGTGACGACCTCGATGGCGTGCTTGCCGGCCGTCAGCGGGTCCGCGCTGTGGGCCGCGTACTGCTCGATGATCATCATGTTGTACTCGTAGACGAGCTGCCCCTGGTCCATGTAAAGGGTCAGCCCCCCACCGGAGCCGCCGACCGCATAGAGGACACCGCTGGCTTTCTCGCCGGTCTCAACCTCAAGAGTGACATGGGTGCTCTGACGTCCCACGCCTGGTGCGGCAAACTCCGGCATCCTTTTGGTGTTTTGGCTGAAGTGCCAGGTTGTGTATGGGGTCTTGATCCGGTCCTCGGGGTGAAGCCTGAGCCAGTTTCCCGCGCCGATCGGAAAGGCCTTGTTGTCCTCGGCCAGCGCGAGAAAGCGTTTTTTCATCTCCTCGAGCTTGGCCGGGTATTGGGCGGCCAGGTCCGTGGCCTGCGAAAAATCATTACGCAGGTGGTACAGCTCCCACTGGTCTTTGGCCGAATCCCAGTTGGCGATGCGTTGAATTGAGCCGGGCGTGTCCCAGGGGATAAAGGGTCCGAAGGTGCAGGCCATCCAGCCGTCCTGGTAGATCGCCCGGCTGCCGTTGTTGTCGAAGAACTGGGTTTTCTTGCGCGTGTCGGCGCCCGGGTCGTCAAAGGTGTAGGCCAGGCTGATGCCGTCCATGGGCAACTGGTCATAACCGTTTATCACCTTTGGGTGCGGGATGTGCAAGGCCTCATAGATCGTTGGGGCGATGTCCACCACGTGGTGGAACTGGGAGCGCATGCCCTTGTCCGGCTTGATGCGCTTGGGCCAGGAGACCACCATCGGATTGCGGGTCCCGCCGAAGTAAGCGCCCAGAAGCTTGGTCCCCTTGAAAGGCGTGTCACCCGCCCAGGCCCAGCCGGCATGATACATGTTGTCGGTCCTGGGTGA
>JBAPSB010000104.1:0-5203 GCA_049281435.1 Desulfobacterales bacterium | reverse complement strand
GTCCCGTTATTTCAACGGGACCCGGCACAAAACATCAATACTGCTCCCACGTCACTCGCAAGACTTCCTCGAAGGTCGTGGTCCCCTCCATCATTTTCTTGATCGCACTCTCACGCAGCGTGAACATGCCCTCTTCCCGCGCGCGGCCGCGCAACTTTTCCACGTCCGTATCGGTGACGGTCAACTTCTTGAGGGTTTCGGTATACGGCAGCACCTCGAATATTCCCGTCCGGCCCCGGTAGCCGGTGCTGCGGCACTTGATGCAGCCTTTGCCGCGATAAAGGGTCACGCGCTTCTTGTTGCCGATATCCAGTCCCATGGCGGACAACTCGGCCGCATCCATTTCGAATGCTTCCTTGCAGTAGGGGCAGATCTTGCGCACCAGGCGCTGCCCCAGGATCCCCACCAGGGTCGCCTGGATCAGGAAGGCCGGCACTCCGAGGTCGAGCAGGCGCGTCACCGCCGAGGGCGCATCGTTGGTGTGGAGGGTCGAGAGCACCAGGTGGCCGGTCAGGGCCGCCTGCACCGCGTTGCGGGCGGTCTCCAGATCGCGCATCTCGCCGATCATGATGATGTCCGGGTCCTGGCGCAGTATGGTCCGCAAAATGTTGGCGAAGGTCACGCCGACGGCCGGGTTGACACCGATCTGGTTGAAATCCTCGTGGATCATTTCGATCGGGTCCTCGACGGTGACGACGTTGTTCTCGGCTGTCGAAAGCCGGCGCAGGGTGGAGTAAAGCGTCGTCGACTTGCCGCTGCCGGTCGGCCCGCAGACCAGCACGATGCCATGGGGCATCTGGATGAACTGTTTGTACCGGCTCAGATCGGTGGCGGTGAACCCATTTTCGGAAAGGTCCTGGAAGAGAATATCCGGGTCCATCACGCGCATGACCACCTTTTCACCGAAGGCCACCGGCACGGTGGAGATCCGTATCTCCACCTCCGCGCCGCCCTTGTCGGTCTTGATCCGGCCGTCCTGGGGCCGTCTTTTCTCGGCGATGTCCAGCCGCGACAGGGTTTTGATGCGGCTGATGATGGCGTTGTGGACTTTCTTGGGCAGCTTATAGACCGTGTGCAGAACCCCGTCGATCCGCATCCGCACCAGCAGGGTCTCGCGCTTGGGTTCGAGGTGGATGTCGCTGGCCCGCTGCTCGAAGGCGTAGAGCAGGATGTGGTTGACGGCGTTGACGATGTGCTGATCGGTGGGAGGCAGGTCTTCATCCGACTTCAGCCGGACATACTGTTCGAGGTTGCCCAGATCGACCGAAGGGCCTGCAAAAAGGTCTTCGGCGGCGGCGATAGAACGTTTGAACCCGAAGAACTCGTTGATCAGCCGCTTGACATCCGAGCGCGGCGTGATCACCGCCTCGACCGTCAGATTGGTCACGCGCCGGATGTCGTCGAGCACCTCGAGGTTAAGGGGCGCAGGAGTGGCCACGACAAGGGTGCTGTCTTTTCTGTCGATCGGCAGCACCAGATGGTTGGCGGCGAAGTTGTGGGGGATCATGGTCGTGACCAGATTCAGGTCCAGCTTGAGAGGATCGATCTTGCGGTACGGCAGGTCCCACTCCTTGGCAAGGGTGGCAAAAATAATATCCTCGTCCACCAGGCCGCTCTGGCCATCTTCCCGGGGAGCCTTGAGGGCGGCGATAACATCGATGATGTCCACCGCGCCGTTGCCGTTCAAACGGCCCTTGCCGCCGGAGGCCTTGCCCGCTTTACGTTCGAGCTTTTTACGGACGGCGTCTTCCTTGGCCAGGATTTCCTCGACCTTTTCCGGCGACAGCAGTCCCTGTTTTATGAGTGTTTTACAGACATCCAGAGAAACAAAGTGGAAATTCTGATCGCACAGCATGTTCACCCTATAATTAGCCGCCAATAAAGGTTGGTCGAAAATTCCCCCCTTTGGAAAAAGGGGGGCCAGGGGGCTGAATCCCCCTTTATCAAAGTGGGACAAAACCGGAGCTCGGTCCAATTCAACAAACTCTATTGGCCCGTTTCCAAGGAGTGTTTAAAAAATCGGGCCGGACCGCTGACCGTGCCGCTTCGGCAAAGCCAACCGCCCGGCCCGTTCATACGTAGCCCCAAGCGTCCTAGTTGATGATTTCGCGCCAGGAGCGGATGTTGATCGTCGGCTCGCCGGCGGCCTGCACTTCGTTGTTGTAGATCCCGGAACCCAGAGACTGCAAGCCGGTGGGCGTCCTGAAATACAGGTGTTCGTCTTCCACCAGGGGCGAGGTCCGGATGTCGCCCACCACCTTGTTCAGCATGACGACCCCTTCCAGCGTGACCGCGTAGATGCGGCCTTCGTTGCCTTCGGGGCTCAGGTGTCCCTCGCAGGGGTCTTCGGTCTCGGCCGTCGAGGTGCCGAAATAGATCTGGCCCGCCGCCGCGAAGGCCGAGGCAAAGATCCGGTTCCCGGCCGGCAGCTCGATAAACCAGTCGAGCTTGTGCTTGTCCGGATCGCACTCGCCCTTCTCGTTGGTGTCCACATAGGCGAAGAAGTGGTAGCGTGTGGTGGCGGTGTTGATGTTCTCATCGTAATAAGGGCTGTCGCCCGTGCCGAAGAGGACCCTGACCTTGTAAGCGATGTCTCCGCCGGTTGTAAGAGCGTTGTCTACCACGATGGTCGGCGAGGCGTAGACCGGGTGCAGGCGCTGGTCGACCGGTATAGTATTGCCGTCATCGACGGTGAAGTCGGTGTTGAGCACGCAGTGGCTGATGTCCCAATGGGCCGGATTCTTGGGATCATCGGGTATGTTGACCTTGTACATCAAGCCCTTGTCCGTGGCCACGTACATGCGGTCGATGTAGCCGTTCTCGTCCGAATCGACGATCGCCGGCTGGCCGCTGGGCACGCCACCCTTGCCGTAATCGATTTCGGCGCTTTCGATAGTGCCGCTGCCGTCAAGATCGACCGGGTCATCCAGCACCACCCGGCGCAGCACGCTGCCGTCGGCTATGTCGATCATATAAATAGCCGGGAAAAGGCTCGAATCTTCCACCTTGCCGGTCACGAAGAAGGCCACCCATTTGACCGCATCGGTGCCGTTGGGGTCTCTTATGCGGCCGATCTGGGCCACGGCGGGCGAGGAGCGGCTGCGGAAGAGTTCCGGCGCGGCAAACTCCCACATGAAGGTCGGGTTTTGGGGGTCGGTCACATCCAGACAAAAGACTGTGTCCCCGCCGTTACCCTCGGCCGACAGCAACACGGTGCGCCAGGTGTCAGCCTGGCCGTCCTTGGGAGAGTAATCGATGTAAACATCGGCCAGGGCCGGAGACGCATCGACGAAAGACTGATCGTCGGCTTTCAGGAGGTTGTTCTTCAGCCGCGGCAGCAGATTGGCCGGAACAAACGCCCACAACTCTTCCCCGGTCCCGTAGTTGGGGCAGTTGCCGGTGTAGCTGGTGCAGTAATCCGGGGGCGGGCTCGGTTTTGGTTCCCACAGGAAGTAGCCCCTGTTTTCTTTGATTCCCGTTGTCTCGGCATTGTCTCCGTAGCGGTATTTTCCGGCATCGAAGGCATGGAGCATGCCGTCGCGCGAACCGACGAAAATAACCGAATCGCGATCCTCCAGGTTGTCCTTGAATTCCTTGTATTTCTCCCGTTCCGCTTTGGTCACCTGGCTCCCGAAGTACCACAACGGAAAACCGGGCGCCACCAGCAGGGCCGGGGTGGAATGATCGATGGGGCCCAACTTCCAGGCTTTCTCGGTGGAGGTATTCGGCTGTTTGTACCCCCTGAACCACTGTACCAGCCAGTCGGCATCCGGCTCACCGAAGTTGTTGTCGCCATTGAAATCGTGAATGTACCGCGTATTGACGATCTGATCCTTCAACGCCAGCATGTCGGTCGTGACATTTGCGCCGGTAAATTCCTTTAGCGCGGTCGAGGTCGTATAATGCGAGTAGCTGGCCATGATCTTCACGTTGACGCCCGGCGCATCGGTGAAGGTCACCGTCCACTCGCCCGTGAACCGGTTGATGGTTCCGGTGCCGGTTTTGCTGCCGCGCAAATCGTCGGTGAACTCGTCGGTAAAGGATTCGTCATCGTCGCTGTCGTGAATCCGCACGGTCGTCGCGACGATATGGTGACCAAGCGGAAGCGGAAGCGTTCCGCTGAAAGTCTTATTCATAGGATCACCGGTGCCTTCGATCGGATTGCCGAGTCCATCGACAAGAATCGCATCCGGCTCCGCGGTTACAGTGACGTCCGGGAAAAAGATGGTCCGCGTATCGGGGTTTCTGTCTTTCAACATTTCCCCGGCATCCCATACGAGGGTCTCATCGATAGTGGCCGTCGCCGTATTATCGACCAAAGTATGACCCGGATCCTCGGGCACATAGAGCAGATTGGCGGTCAAGTGGCCGCGGTTGATGCGCTCGTCGGCCGGAAAAGCAGGCGACGGGGTTTCATAGGTGCCGGCATAGATCACGTTGGCCTGGACCACCGGCGAGGACCGCGCGAAGAAACCGTGGCTGGCCGTATCCGCCTTTAATTTGACATCGACGATGCGCGGTGCACAGTCCTCGTCCTCACTGACCAGCTCGGCCTTCCAGAGCAGCTGATTGCCGGTCCGGCCGAGTCCGGCCAGGTCGATCCGGCGCGAGCGATAGGTGTATTCCGGTGTGCCCGGCGTCCAGGCTACCGGATCGATCGCATCACCGATGGTTTTGGAAACGTCGGAAGAGTTGACCTTGTCCCATTCCGTGATTTCGATCCAGGAACCCGCGACCCCGCCTTCGGCCGACACGTAATAGGTCGTGTGGGTCTTGCCCATACACTCGGCGCTACCCGGGTGGTAATCCCACACATCGAAGGTGACCGCCGTGAAATAGGCGTTGGTTTCGTTGGGAACGATCGCGTTCGCCAGTTCCAGCTGGGCCATACCGCCGGTCTTGCGCTCGACCAGAAAGACCACGTCGTTGTAATCGTAGTCGTTTGACTTGGCGGGATCATCCATGGTGGTGTCGTCGAATGCGACGACCCATGCAAAGGGCGTTTCGTCCGGTGCACCCACGATGGCATGCGTGGAAGCCGTGCCGTTGAGTTCATCGATACACTTGGTATTGAAACCTGCCGGATCGCCCGCCACCGGCACCCTGAAGTTGAACCCGAAATCGCTGTTCAACCGTGTTCTGGCGGTCGAATTCAGCCAGCCCTGCTCGTGAACACCGGTGCCGCAGGCCGCGACATAACCAT
>JBAPSB010000103.1:0-29242 GCA_049281435.1 Desulfobacterales bacterium | reverse complement strand
GCCCTGGGGGGCCCCTGTGGCCGGCGGCGGAGCGGACGCCGTGGGGGTTCGCATGGGATCGAAGCCCGTCTGCTGCCGGGCCCAGTTCTGACATTCGGCCCGGTCCCTGTCCTGCTGCGCCTGGCTCTGACCCTGGTTGGGGAAGATGATGAAATCCTGGGCCGGCGCGAGCGCGGGTAGCGAACACACGATGAGAAAAAAGACGAATATGACCGACATTGGCTTCACAAAAGACTCCTTTCGTTAGACGAGATACATGCCGGATTCCGACTCTTTCATTTTCAGTTTCCTGATAGATACCGGCCGGTCATCCGCGGCAGTTTCATCTCATGGCCGGGGAGGCTTCATCGCCGCGGAAAATCCTCGAAGATCTGGTCCATCGCGGCTTTCGCCAGCTCCTCGGCGGTCACCCAACGGCCCCCGCGCCTGAAGAAATCCCTGAAGCCGCCCAGGTTGCTGCTCAACGACTCCTGGGTGTAATCATAAAAAGCGGACCAGGGGATGGTTTCCTGCCGGCAATCGATGAGATACATGTCAAAGGCGACTGAAGCGGGCGATTCGACCGACAGCCCGCCCCCGACGCGCTCCCGAAAACGATAGACATGCCCGATCATGATGGCATCGGCCCCGAGCCGCTGCCCGGTCTGCAAGAGCAGCTCGAGCTGGTTCCAACGGCGTCCCTCGCCATCGGCCAGCGCGTTGAGAACAACCGTCGCGTCGCGCGACGGCAGGATTTCAAAAGCCGTGTCCCGCCGCACGTGGGCAAACAGCTGACCGGTCAGAAACTTCTCGGCGCGCTTGTCCACCGGACCCGACACGAAGACCCGTCCGGAAATCGGACTGAGAATGCCCGTGTCGGGTGCATGCCGCGCGGCCATGTTCTCATAGGGCAGAATGACGACTTTTTCGATGTCGGCCACATCGCCCTGAAGCCGAACGACCGGGCCCCGCGCGGCACAGGCTCCCAGAAAGATGATCGCCAGCGCCAGGCCGACGAGTCGGGCAATGCCCCGTGGTTCAACCGTCATGACACCTTTCAGCTGTCCGGCGCAAGCGCTCCGCGCCCTAAATATCGGCTTCAAATTAAAAGATTGCGGCAAGACCGGCGAAAGGCGGCTGCCAAAGGGTCGTTGTGCTTCCACATTCACCCGTCGCATCGGGTGCCGTCATTTCAGGATCGGGCCGGGACCCAGAAGCACCGCCATCCAGCGGGTGTCTTCACTGGCCTCCAGCGCGATTTTGACGATCATGGTCAGGGGCACCGACAGCAGCATTCCGATCGGCCCCAGGACCCAGCCCCAGAAGACCAGCGACAGGAACACCACCAGCGCCGAAAGCCCGATCTCTTTGCCGAACAGCCGCGGCTCGATAAAACTGCCGATGACGGTGTTGACGACCAGGTAACCGAAACACACGACCATGACCTCGACCATACCGAATTGGATGAATGTCAGCAGCACCGCCGGGATGGCGGCGATAAAGGAGCCGATCGTCGGCACGAAATTCAGCAGAAAGGCCATCAGCCCCCAGAGCAGATAGAAATCCACCCCGATCACGTACAGCATCAACGCCAGGATGACCCCGGTGGCCAGGCTCGTCAGGGTCTTGATGACCATGTACCGGTTGATATTGGAAAAAATCTGCTCGAAACGGTTGATGGTGTCGCCGGAATCGCGGAAAGCGGCGGCCAGTTTGTGAGGGAAGCCGGCCGTTTCCAGCAGAATGAACGAGACCGTCAGGAGAATGAAAAAGGTGCTGGTGAAAATGCCTCTTAAGATGACCAAAATGTTGGACGCCAGGCGCATGGCCGTGCCGGGGTTGAAATACTGGTAGATGGCATCGGCCGACAAGTCGACCCCGAATCTGTCGAACCAGTGCAGGTAATGGGCAACCGTTTCCCTTAATTGGACCTGGTAAGTCGGAATCCGCCGCGCGAATTCGGTTATCGAATTGCCCATAAAAACAACCAGCGGCACCGCCATGAGAAAAACGACAAACATGATGAGCATCAGTGCCACCAGGCTTGGCACTTTGTGGCGTTGCAGCCAGAAGAGAAACGGCGCGCAGATGGAGGCGATGAAAATCGACAACAGAATCTCGACCAGCAAGGAGGCCGCTTCACGGCAGCCGGTCACGATGATGACCAGGCAGGTCAGAACGATCAGGATCTTGAGGCTGTAATCGGCTGTTGGATTCGAGTCCATAGCGCCCTCCCCGGCAAGGTCAAAGGATCGTGCCCCTTATACAGCGCGGTTCGGAGTTCCGCAAGACGTCCGGCTAAAAGTCTAACTTCCAGATCAGGTCCACGCCGCTGGACCGTTCATTTCCAACTTGGGCAGCAATGCTGAAGTTGCGGTTGAGCTGGTATTCTATTTCCATTTCTCCGAAGGTCCGGCCGGAAAATTCATACCGATAGGTGACGAAAATGTTACGGGCGACATATTTTCCGACGGACAGCGAACCGGAACCCCACCCCTCTTCCCCCGGGGAGATGCTGAGGGTATCGAGCTTCAAGGTGTCGCCAAGAACGGCGTTGAGTTGCCTAGCCGCCAGGTTGCCGGCCAGGCCCAAGGCGGCCGCCTCGGCGCTGGTCGCCTGCTGGGAGCGCAGTTCGTTGGTCGGGCGGCCGAAAATGAGGTAAGACACGATGTCGGCCTGGTCCATGGCCGGGTCGCTGTCCAGTGACAATTCGATGTGGCGGACGCTGCCGCCGATGCGAACGATGATCGTCACGTTGCCGATGCGGTTTTCGGCCTGAATATCCAGCCGCGGGTCGGGCTCCGGCAGGCCTTGAAATTCCACCACCCCGCGGGCGATGGTGAACCGGCGGCCCTGGAACTCGTAGGTGCCGCGCACGGTGTTGAGCGACCCCGTCAGGAGAAAGGGGGCCTGCCTTTTCTTCTGCAGTCGGATCGCGCCGGCGATTTCGGCGTTGAGGCCCTGGCCTCTCAGCCAGACATTGCGCGGAATCTCGACCGTCACATCGGCGGCAAGGGGCGCCAACGGGCTTTCCCCGCGCTCGCCGATGACGATCGCCCGCCCGTCGGCCGTCTGCTCTCCGAGGACCACGATGTCCGCCGGGCCCCCGGCCGCCAGGCGGTCCAGATTGATTCGGCCTTCCAGGATGCGGATCGAGCCCGAAACGCTTGGCGCCGACAGGGATCCGGTGAGCGACATGTCCGGCTCAATCCGGGCGGTGAACTCCCGGTTCCAGGCAACAGCGGCCCGCTGTCCGGTCAGGTGCAGATCGAGGTCCGCCGGCGTCAGTCCGTCCAGCAGAACCTGTCCGGACAAACTCAGCCGGCCCTCATCATCACCGTTGACCAGCAGTTGCTCGATCGTCAGTTTTCCCGGCACAAGACGCAGGTCGGCCTGCAGGGTCTCATAGGTCAGCCCGTGCCGCGGCAGCGCCAGGGAGCCGTCCCGAAGATTTAAAGACCCGGTCAGCTGCGGTTGGCGAAGATCTCCGGCGGCCTGGAGGTGGACGCTCACGCGGCCCTCGAGCTTGACCTCGCGCTGCGCCGGCAGCGGCAGTTCGGAGAGAATCAGGTCCTCGGCTTCCAGGCGAGCCTGCAGGCTGCCGGGCTCGGGGGTGAATTCGAACGGCAGCAGCCGCAACGCCAGGCCGCTGCGCGCCGTCAGCTCGAAGAGGCGTGAATTTTTCTTCAAAGCCGTTGCCGTCAGGCTGGCGGCGTCATCGCGATACCCCAGCTTAAGGTCGATTTCCGCAAGCGAGACGTCATATCCGCTGACGTCACGGGCGGCCACTGTGGCATCGATAACGGGGTCGACGGCCGTTCCCTTCAAATTCATTTCGGCCGACAGGTTGCCCTTCAGCGTCGATTCGTCCTGCCAAAGGCTTTCGAGGCTCTCCAGGGAAAGGCGCGCGACGGAGAACCGAAAATGCTGCGGGCCTTCGCGGGCGAGTCGGCCCTCGGCCGCCAGCGATGCCTCTCCGGCGGCCAGTTTGAGAGAGTCGACATCAACGCCCTTCGGGTCGGTGCGCAACCGGATCGGCGCCGTATTCCTGATTTCCGCCGCCAGCCGGTCGAACGGCGCGGCGATGCCGGTCACCTGCAGGGTCTCGATGTCGACCCGGCGCTCGGCGCGCCGCCACTGGCCGACCGTGCCCTTCAGCGTCAGATGTTCGCCGGCCGCATGCGCAAGGCTCAGATCGACGCCCAACTGCTCCGGCTTCAGATCGACGGACAGATCCAGCCGCGGAAAGCGGTGGCCCTGGTAGTAGATGTCCGAAAACCGGCCGGTCGCCTTTCCGCTGAGGCTGGCGCCCGCGAGCCGAAAGGTCCCGTCCACGTCGAGCGCGGCCACCTCGATCGGCTCCAGTGCGACATTGTCGCCCGTCACCCGCGCCTTGACGTCGGTCCGGCGCGGGCTGCCGTCCACCCAGCCGGTGATCCGAAGGGTGCCGGCCGGAACCTGTGCGGCCGGAAGGTCCGGCACCAGCCGGGTCAGCAGCGGTTCGAGCCGTTGCAGTTCGGGGAAATCGAGGCGGCCGTCAATGCGGTAGGACCGATCCCGGGCCGCCGCCTGCCCGGTCAAAGCGGCCTGCGCGAGTCCGCTGTCAAGCTCGAAAGACGTCAGGCGCACCAGCGCGCCGTCCCAGGTCGCCCGGGCTTGGGCCCGGGTAATGGAGGTGCCGAAAAGCACCGAGGGACTCAGGGTGACATCGGCTTCGGCCGTCCAATCGGCCATATCACCGGCGGCACCGGCGGCGGCTTTTGGTTTGGCGGCGACCTTGACATCGGCATTGACCCTTCCCGCCCACCGGGGATCGGCCAGAAAAGCGGACGGATCGAGGTCGCGCACTTCCCCCGCGAGGGCGATGTCGTCAAACGGGGCCCCGGTCTCGATCCCTGCCACCCGGCCTTGAAGGCGCAGGCGTCCGGTGGGGCCGGCGAGCGCGGCCGTGGTGACGGTCAGATCGCCGTTTTCCAGCGTCAGATCGAAATCGCCGTTTTCGACCTCGAAACCCGCCAGGCGCGAAGCGGCCACCTGCACCTTCAGGTGCACCTGCCGCTGCGGTCCGTCCACATGGCGGGCGGAGACGGAAAAATCGGCGTCGATGTCCCCTTCCAGGTGCGGTGCATCGATAAAGGGCCAGGTCGCCGGATCGATGTCGGTTAAAGAGCCGGACGTCTCCAGCGCCACCGCCCTGTCTCCGGTCAAGGCCAGCTCGCCTTCGGCGGCCAGCGACTGGCGCTGGTCGAAAACGAGCTTCAGCCGGTGGTGCAGCTGCCGCGGCGTGCCCTGCAGATCGATGCGGCCGGTGATCTCGCCTGTCGTGAGAGCGTCGGTGTCAAGCACGCGTCCCACTTCGGCCAGGTCCAGGGTGTCGATTTGCACCGCCGCCCTGATCTCGGGCTCCGGCTGCTTGAATTCGATGGCCGCATCGATCGCCAGGGCCGAGGCGTCGGTCTTGAGAGTCAGGCCCTCGACGTGCAGGGCTGACTGCTCCAGATCGTAGCGCAGGCGTCCTTCCAGGCCCGCCACGACGATGCGCGGTTGGTCGAGGCTGAAAGCCAGCTTCCGCAGGTCGGCCTTTATTTCCGAGGCGATGTCCAGCTGCAGGTCGAGCGTGAGGTTTTCGATTCTCCGGATTTGGGGCGGCGCCGACGCCTCGTCGCGGATGGAAAGGGTTCCGCCATCGATCGCCAGCCGCCTGAAGACCACCGCCAGGGGCGCACCCTCGGACGGCTCGCCGGCGGGCGACGCAAACCGCCGCGCTTCCGCCTCGACATTCCAGGTGCCGTCCGCCTGGCGGACCAGGTAGACCTGCAGGCCCTCGAACCGCAAATACCGTATCATCAGCGTGCGGTGTAACAGCAGCGGCAGTGCGTAGCCGACGGAAATGCGGTCGACGGCCAGCAGCGGACCAGAGGGACCCTCCAGGCGCAGATCGGTAGCGCTCAGATTTGTCAACAGACTGCCGGACAGCGACCCCAATTCCAGACGCAGACCGGTTTGCCGCTCCAGAGTCTCGATCGCCAGCGCCTTGGCCCGTGTCTGGACCGCCGGTATCTGCAGCACGAGGGTGGCAAGAACACCCAATGCCACCAGCACCAGCAAAATGGCGGACACCACCTTCAAGAGCCGTTTCAGGAGGCGGCGCCGGCGGCTCGTGTCGGTTGGGGGTGCTTCTTCAGGGGACGTTTTTTTCATAGTTTTGGCTGCCGGTATCGATAACAGGCCTCAAGGGGTGCACGGCGTTTCGCAGCCGCTACCTATTGTCCATCCATAAATAGTCTTTTTTCCGCTGGGCGGCCGGTCGCAGCGGGTTTCCGTCTGCGGCGTTCATAAAGTACGCCTCGCCACAAACCCTTGTGCGGCCTTGCCCAGCGAACAACGCCACAGGTATGAATTGGACACTGAGAAGTGCCTAAAAAAATTTCGGATGGACACTCCCTAAAAGGCCTGGCCGATATTCACATAAAAGCGCCAGCGGTCGCCGACGATGCCGTCCGGATCGGTGAAATCGCCGATATCCTTGCCGGTCGGGGGGTTTAGCTTGTACCCGAAGTCGAGCCGAATCGGCCCGATCACGGTGTCGTAGCGCAGTCCGACCCCGCAAGTATACCGCATGTCTGAAAACTCGAGTCGAAACGGGTCCAGGTCCAGCAGCCCGGAATCGACAAAAGTGACCCCCGAGAGGGCGTCGTAGATCGGAAACCTCAGCTCCACACTGGCGTTGAAAGCGCTTTGACCGCCGATTGGATCGCCGTTGCGGTCCAGGGGCGGAAGCTCCTGGTAGCCGTAACCGCGCACCGTGTCGCTGCCGCCTAGGTACAGCCGCTTGAATGCCGGAATGAAAGTGCTGCCCTGCATCCCCTGAATGGTTTCCAGGTACACCCGGCCGGCCAGAACGATGCCCTTGAAGACCGGCAAAAGCTTACGGGCATCGATTGCCGGTTGGTAATAAGCGAGTTCTGACCCGAGGAACTCCGGTGCCACGCCGATTTTGGCCGCCAGCAGCGAACCGCTCTTCGGGTTCAGCAGATCGTTGCGCGTGTCCCGGGCAATTTCCAGACCGACGGCCGATATCCGCGTGCTCTCATCCAGATATTGCTGCTCCGGAATGCTCACGGGGCTGTCGGCGGCGACGCTTTCCTCGGTGTTGAACGACAGGCTGTACCCGGTCCGCATAAACCAGTGGCTTCCAAGCATGCGGTTCAAGGACACATCCGTGAAAATCCGTCGGTTTTTGTAAGCCGGGGGCTCGTCCAGCTCGTTTCCGGCCCGGGCGGTGAGGTGGTTCCTGGCATCCAGGAAAGACGGTTGGTCATAGGCCAGCTGGACGCTCTTGTTGATCGCCGAACTGCGGGCACTCAGTGTCATCAGGCCGCCTTGCCCGCCCAGGTTGCGGTATGTCCACCCCACCTGGAGCCGCAATTTATCCTCGGTGCCGTAACCGATGCCCAGGCGGACGCTCTGACGGTCTCTGGCTGTGAGCTGAACCCGCATCGGAACGCTGCCACCGTCTTCGGCCGGTGGCTCCCCGGTCTGAATGATCGCGATCCTGAAAACATCGAGTCTGAACAGGTTGCGGCGGCTGGCCTCGACTTTGCTCGCATCGTAGAGTTGCCCTTGGGTGTAGGTCAACGCCCGCCGGATGACCGCCTCGGAGACGGCGGTGCCTTCCTGGCTGATCGTGGTTGGCCCGAAGAAGGTCAGTGGACCCGGGCCGACGCGAAAGGACAGCTGCGCCTGATTGGCCGCCGGATCAACGACCGCTTTCCCGCTGACCTCGGCGAACGGGTAGCCGCGGTTAGCGAGGCTCTGGGTGATGTTTTTTTTGGCTTCCTCGTATTCGGCCACCCTGAACACCTGGCCGGTTTCAAGGTGCGTGTCGGCCAGAAGGACCGCCCGCTCGATGCCTTTTAACGGGCCGTCGATGGCCAGATCGATGGAGTCGATCACAACCGCCGGACCCTCGGCGATCTCGAATGTCACGCGGACGCGCGGCAGCGCCTCGGCCGGGCTTTGCCCAGATTCCGCGAGCTTTTGGTTCTGAGACGCGGGCGCCCCGGTGCTCCGGTCAGGTGCCGGGCCGGAGACGGCCACCGACAGATCGACGACGGTCTGGTAGAATCCGTTGCTGCGGTAAAACTGCTGGATGCGCAGCCGGTCGTCTTCGAGATCCTGGGCACTCAGAACGGGGTCCGCCGCCCAGACCTTCCAGACCGGCGGCGTCTGGGCGGCCAGCGTCCGTTCCAGGGCCGATCGCGACACGCTTTCGACCCCGGTGAAGGTGACCGCCGCCAGCTCGAACCGATCCGGGACCGCATCGGCAGCGGCCACCACCGGCAAGACCAGCAGGCTAACCCACAGCAGAAAAATCTTCGTCGCGCGCGAAATCAATTATTTCCAGTTACCTTTATCCGTGATGGTCTCCACCGGGTGAGGCCAGGTTACCTGCCGGACCGCTGGACATTTCGGGGAACCATGCCAGAAATTGCCCTCCGGCGAAAGGCCTTTTTGTCGCGGCAATCGGTCAGCGCCGGTGGGTCGGATGGGGTGAAAGACTTATCGTTCCTGTGTTTATGGCCCCCACGTACGATGCGTGCCGGTAGCGGCACGGCGCGCCGCGCCCCTTGAGAATTTATTTGTTCCATTGATCCATGTCCTGTTCAACGGGATTGTCATGTTTATATTCACTGATAGGGGTTAACCTGGATCCATAACAATTAATATCGTAGGGGCGAAAAATTTTTCGCCCTCACGGGCAATGTCAAGTGCATTGCAACCTTCAAAAGGAATACACCATGTCGCCATCGAGTCACCACAACCGCCGCATCGTCCTGGCGTCACGCCCACACGGCATGCCCGTTTCCGAGAACTTTCGCCTGGAAACCGCACCGGTGCCCGAACCGGCCGAAGGCCAGGTGCTGCTGCGCACGGCGTATCTCTCGCTCGATCCGTACATGCGCGGACGAATGAGCGACGCGCCGTCGTATGCCGCACCGATCATGATCGGCGAGGTCATGGTCGGCGCCACGGTGGGCCAAATCGACGCATCCCGGCACCCCGATTATGAAAAAGGAGAATGGGTTCTGGCTTACAGCGGGTGGCAGGACTACGCCCTGTCCGATGGATCCGGCCTGACCCGCCTGGGTAAAAGTCCGCAAAACCCCTCTTATGCCCTGGGGATTTTGGGCATGCCCGGTTTCACAGCCTACATGGGACTGCTGGACATCGGCCGGCCCGAGAAAGGCGACACCCTGGTGGTCGCCGCCGCCACCGGACCGGTCGGATCGACTGTGGGGCAACTCGGCAGACTGAAGGGCTGCCGGGTGGTCGGCGTCGCCGGCGGCGGCGAAAAATGCACCTATGCGGTCGATGAACTCGGTTTCGATGCGTGCCTGGACCGCAAGGCCCCTGATTTCGCGCAGCGACTGGCCCAGGCGTGCCCCAAGGGCATCGACATCTATTACGAAAACGTCGGCGGCATGGTCTTCGATGCCGTTTTGCCGCTGCTCAACTCGAAAGCCAGGATTCCGGTGTGCGGCCTGGTTTCCCAGTACAACGCGACCCGGCTGCCCAAAGGACCGGACCGCTCGCCCATTCTCATGAGCACGATATTGATCAAGCGCCTGAAGGTCCAGGGCTTCATCATTTTTGAGGATTACGGCCACCGCTACGAGGAGTTTGCGAAAGAAATGTCGCCATTGGTCGAGACGGGAAAGATAAAATACCGCGAGCACCTGGTCGACGGATTGGAAAATGCACCGCAGGCGTTTATCGGGCTGCTGAACGGCGAAAATTTCGGAAAACTCGTCATCCGGGTGAACTCGTGAGGGCGAAAGATTTTTCGCCCCTACGAATTTCTATTCTTCGAGAAATTTTTTGGCATTCAGCTGCAGCCCTTTGCCCTGCAACACCATGAGGGTGGAGGTTCCGTGGGCGACCAGGTTTTCACTTTCATCGAAGACTTTTGCTTCCGAATAACTGATGGACCGGCCGGCGCGCAGGCAATTCGCCCTGGCGGTTAAGATGCCGTCAACCACCGGCTGAAGATAATTCAGCTTCAGGTCGACATTTACGAGACCGGCATCTTCCGGCAGCCTGAGAAAGGCCGACCAGAATGTCGCCGTATCGATCATCGTGGCAATCACTCCCCCGTGTACGATGCCGAAGGGTTGCAGGTGGTAACTTGCCAGCTTAAGGGCAATTTCCGCCCGGTCCAACTCAATGTGGGCCAACACCATCGCCATGTGCCGGGGATACGGACTATTTTTAACGACCTTTTTTAGTTCTTCAATATAGGCCGGATTCAATGCCTTCATTTTATCTTCATTTCCTGTAGCGCAAATTATATTACGCAATGACGCCGGATGGTAGGGGCGAAAAATTTTTCGCCCCTACCGCGGGTTTCCCCACGCTTTCCTGCTTCTCATGATCTTCTTCTTGACGGTACTCCAGGTGTTGGTCTGAAGAAATGACTCCCTCCAGCGGGACAGAAAGGTCTCGAAGAGCCCGTAAGGTACGGTAAATGTCATTTCATCGGCTTGCATCTCTCGATTCCGATTATCAGTCCAGACTCACTCCTTCAAACCATATTCTCACGTATCGATCAGCAAAATCTGGAGATCCATGACGTTGGTCCGGGTCGGGCCGGTGACGAAAAGATCGCCCAGGCGTTGAAAAAACGGATAGGCATCGTTTCCGGCAAGATGCGCGGAAGCCGACAGTCCGACAGCTTCGGCGCGGATGACGGTTGAACCGTCGGCAAAGCCGCCGGCCGCATCGGTGGGCCCGTCCGAGCCGTCCGTACCGGCCGAAAGAATCAGCGTATGCGGCACGCCCGCCAGTGCGATCCCCGCTGCCAGTGCGAGTTCCATATTACGCCCACCCTTTCCCCCACCTTTGAGCGTTACCGTGGTTTCGCCGCCGGAAAGCAGGCAGGCGGGGGCCGGGACCGGCCGGCCGGAGCGCCGGACCTCACCGGCGATGGCCGCCAGCACTTTAGCCACCTCTCTTGCTTCGCCCTGGATCATCGATGACAGGATGAGCGCATTGAATCCCAATCGCCGGGCCGCGCCTTCGGCCGCGGACAACGCATCCGAAATACTGCCGATAATCCGGTTTTCCACTCCAACAAATACAGGGTCTCCCGGCTTCGGCGTTTCATCTTCGTCGCCCTTGCTACCGGCGGACAGACGATCCCGCACAGATCGAGGAACGCGGTCTATCAGGCCGCAGCGGGACAAGATCCCGATGCAGTCGCCGAAGGTACTCGGGTCCGGTGCCGTCAGGCCGGAGGCAATGATATCCAGGTTGTCGCCGACGACATCGGAGAGTATCAGTGAAACGATGCGCGCACCATTGGCCCTGCGGCAGAAAAGTCCGCCCTTTATGCGCGACAGATGCTTGCGAACGGTGTTTATCTCGTGAATGGTGGCCCCGCAGGCCAGCAGCAGCCGGGTCGTCTCCTGCTTTTCGGCCAGGCTGATCCCCTTTGCCGGAGCGGGTGTCAAGGCGGAGCCCCCGCCTGAGATCACACACAGGATCATATCTTCGGGACCGGCCGTGGCGATCAGGTCCAAGAGGGCCCGGGAAGCCTTGACCCCGTTTTCATCGGGAATCGGATGCCCGGCTTCCATCACGCGGCACCGGCGCAAGGGCAGGCCGTGTCCATATTTGGTGATGACCAGCCCCGCCTCGATGCGATCGCCAAGAACCGTTTCCACTTCCGCGGCCATGGCCGCGGAGGCCTTGCCGGCACCGACCAGGAAGAGCTTATTGATCTTTCCTATAGAAAAGGTGGTCTGGCCGACACGCAAATCACCGTCGGCCAGTCGAAGGTGCCGATTGACGCAATTTTTCGGGTCCACGGCGGATATCGCGGCGTTGAAAATCGATCCCGCGATATGCTTCAACCGCTGCCTGTCATCCGCTGTGTTCACCTTCGATTACCTTTCGAAAAAGCCGTCACAGCAGCGAACTCAACCACAGCGAAGCCATGCCGGCGGAGATGGTCCACAATACGTTCTTCGTGCGCCAGGCTATGACAGCGGCGATAAGAGCAAAAGGAATAACGCCGAGCAGGATCGGGGCAATGGTTTTGGCGCCGGAGAGAAAGGCTTTTCTCCTGTTGTGCATCGTCAGCTTTGCCAAGATTTATAAACAAAGGGTTGGGTAATCCTGCAACAACCCGCAAATTGATAGGTCAATTTGCAGGGGCGAAAATTTTGTCACCCCCACAGGTCCTTTTCGCGGCGGACCAGGCGTCTTCAAGAAGCGTCAGGGTGCCCGGGCGGGATTCTATTTTCAGGCCGTATCTGTCGTTGAATTCGGTTGTGTTTTGCCTGAGTTCTTCTTCACCCAAAACGGTCGTGGGCAGAAGCAGGCTGCGCTTGTAATTGCGCATGAGACGATTCATGATCTTTTCCTTCTGGTGGATCAGTTTCGGGGGCAGATCCGAAGACAAGATCTTTTTCCAATGCCGCGAAAATCCGGCGTTCATGAACATCGTGCCGGCACAGCGGCACTGCTCGCCATAATAATTTTCCCGGCCGCCGATGATCAGGCCGACGCAGTCATCGACCGGCTCTGCTTCGTTTTCCATCGGCAGGCTCACCGGAACGGAAATATCCGCGAAGAGTTCCCGGCTGTCTTTGAGGGCGTTGCCGCACAGACCGTAGCCCAGAAGCACGGCGTCCACAAATGGTGCCAGTTTTTTGACCGCGGTCTTCACCGCGCTCCTTAAATTGGGTATGTTCGAATGCAGCCCGACCTCCATCACCCGCATCAACACGGCAAAGCCATTGGTTTCAACGGCTTCGAACTCTTCGGCGTGCGCCACCCGGTGCACCGGTTTGCGGCTGTCGCTTTCCAGGTTCCGGATCAGTTCTTCGGAAAAATCATCCCAAACCACCCAGATTCCCGTCACGTCCGGATCATTTAACAGAAGGTGGGCAAATTCCAATTCCAGTATCTGACAGGTCACCACACCCAGTCTGGGCATACCCTGCTCCTTTGACTCGAAAGCCTTGTTGTTGACATGTGCCATTTGCGTGTTACGCTATGCGCATATGTGCTCATTGTCAAGCTACCGGCCTTATATGAAAGGAGAAAATATGTCCCGACTCTTCGACCCGACAGAGATCAAGGGAATGAAGATGAAAAACCGGTTCGTGAGATCCGCAACCTACACGGCCCTGGCGGAACTCGACGGAACGGCGACAGACCGACTACCGGACTTCATGGCGGAACTTGCCCGCGGCGAGGTCGGGCTCATTATCTCCGGGCACGCCTATGTGACCCGTGAAGGCCAGGCAGGGCCGCGCCAGTTGGGCATTTATTCCGAGGCAATGATCGAAGGGCTGAAACAGGTGACGGCGGCGGTGCACGAAAATGGCGGCGTGGTTGCCGTGCAGCTGGCCCATGCGGGAAAAAAAGGCATCGGCAAAGGCGCATATGCGGCTCTCGGTCCCTCGGACGTGTTTGAAGCGGACGAAAAGAAAGCTTCGGCGATGACCATCGACGACATCCAGCGGACCATTACCGCTTTTGGCGATGCGGCTGAAAGAGCCGTCAAATCGGGCTTTGACGCCATCCAGATTCATGCGGCCCACGGCTATTTGCTGAGTCAGTTTCTATCTCCCTACAGCAACAAGCGAGATGACGGTTACGGTGGAACTCTCGCAAACCGCTCCAGACTACTTCTCGAAGTGTACGCGGAAGTCAGGCGGCGGGTCGGGGAGTCCTATCCGGTTCTGGCCAAGATCAACTCGGAGGACTTTCTCGAAGGCGGTTTTACGGTCGCCGAGATGCTCGAGGTTGCCCACATGCTTGAAGATCGCGGACTGGACGCCGTCGAGATGAGCGGCGGGACCTTTGAATCCGGCAAGTTCATCCCCTCCCGGAAAGGCACCGCGAAGTCGGAAGAGCGGGAAGTCTACTACCGAAAAGCCGCCAAGGCCTTCAAGAAAGAAAATGGAATTCCTCTTATTCTCGTCGGCGGGGTTCTGTCGTTTAATACTGCGGAAGATATCGTCGCTTCAGGACTTGCCGACTATGTCGCGCTGTCAAGACCCCTTATCCGGGAACCCCACCTCGTCAAAAGATGGCAGAGCGGCGACAGACGCAAGGCAACGTGTGTTTCATGCAACAAATGCTTTGCGACCCTCGCCACAAAAGAAGCCCTGCACTGTGCGGTGGAAGAAAAGGAACGCAGAAAATCACAGGGAGCGACACATAAACGGCAATAGTCGCATACCATGGGGCCTGAATCCCATCCAATAAATGGCTTTGATCATAAGGGCCGCCGACCTCAGGCCAAAACTTTTCTTGCAAACGCTCCCTTATTTGATTTACGACAAATGCGCCATATGCGCCATCCACTGCTTTTTTGGCAGCACGGTACACACCAATAATGTTTAAAGGCCTCGGTTTTCTTAAATCCGAAAGTATAGACAGCTATTGCCAAGTAACTTACGCGAAGTTATTTGCCGAGACGGCGCCGCCACGCGTCGTCACCCAGCTTTTTAGGAACCTTCAGCGTTCTCGTCCGCCATCTCCAGCTTATGCGTAATCTTGATGGCCTCGACCACACTCTGGGCGGCCGGGCATAGGGTAATGTAATCGTTGAATGCTTCCTCGGCATCTGCGCGCTTGTCCGCCGGCAGCCTCAAATTATAGTGGACGTTAATGCGCGTGATTTTCAACACACCGTTGACATCTTCGATATCGCCGGTGACCGTCGCCATGTAGCGGTCCTGAAAGGTTCTGATCTTTTTCTTGGCCAGCACTGTGGCCAATGTGCCCATCATTCACCCGCCCACCGCGCCGACCAGATGATCCAGGGTGGCGGCGTGTTCCTCTTCCGGATCGACATTGTAAAATTTCTTAATCCCCCCGTGCACGCCATAGTAAACTGGTTGATCGAACCCCCGGATGTGGGCGATTCGGGTGGGTCCCTTTTCGCGTGTAATCGTGATGTGCGATTGATGGATGATCTCTCCCATGGTGTCTTCCTTCTGTGAAATGGTTGAAATGTCGATATTGCAGGGCAAAACTCATCGTCCCTTGCAATTTCTTTGAATCTATCTGAAGTCAGGAAATCCGGATGCGCAGCTCTTTTTCGCCGACCTCCACCGGATAGGTGTCGATGGGCCGCGGAGCCGGGCCGTGTATCTTGTCGCCGCCAAACGCGTAGGTGGACTTGCTGACGCTGCAGCACTGGACGGTTTCGGTTCCCGGAACGTAGTCCAGGCGGCGGTGCCCCAGGTGGGTGCAGCGGTTTTGAAAGGCCCGGTATTGCCTGTCTTCCCCGCACACAACCAGCACCCGCACCGGCAGGCCCTTGCCTTCGAACCGGACGGCCCCGCCCGCCCGGGACAGTTCGGGAATGCGGTCCAGATTGATGGTCAGCCGGCCGGATTCATACTGCCAGCCGCTGTCGTCCCGTGGTTGGTCCGTGGCGGAAATGCCGAAAATCCGCTGCCAGATGCTGCGCTGTAAAAATTTCACGGTCATGTCTATTCCTTTCTGTTTAGTTTTTTTAATGGACTCTATCTGTTGTCCGTCCCGAAGCAGTAGATTTTGGTTCAGACCAAGGCCGCAGCAAATTTGAAACCGCAGACGTAGCTCGGCTACGTTGAGGATTTCAGATTCGTGAGAACGCCGGCTTGGGCCAAAAGATGCTGCTTCCGGACGGACACTCCCTATGACCGCAGCGTGGCGGTCAGCCGCAACGGGTTCATCAACAACTCCAAGGCCGGAATGATGCCGACGCAGACCACGTCGGCCGCATTCAGCGTGGCCACCGCCGCACCCTCGGCCAGAATGACCGCGATCCCCAGCGCCGCGGCTTCGAGCATCAGGGCGTCGTTGCGGCCGTTGCCGATGCAGACGGTGCGCTCGCGGCCCAGCTGGTCGACAAACGCCAACTTGCCGCGGTCCTGGTCGCCGGGGGGCAGAATTGTCAGCTGACAGGGAATCCCTTCGAGTTGCGCGCGCGCCCGGCCGAAGGTATCGGCCGTAACGACGAAGATTTCAAGCTTTTCTGCGAGCTTTTCGAGACTTTCCCTGACCCCGGGCACCAGCAGGCCGTCGACGGCCAGGGTGCCGTTGTGATCCAGGACCAGGTAGTCGAGGCGCAGGGTCCCGTACCCCGGGATCGTCACTTCGATCATCTTTCCTCCTTCTGACAAGTGACATAAATCATCTATACAGTGGTTTGCCTTTCCGCCAACGCCCTTCGCATCCGCGCCAGGGCCTCGACGAGAACCGACCGCGGGCAGCCGAAGTTGAGCCGCACGTAACCCGGCCCCCCGAAGTCGCGCCCGTCCTGGAGTCCGACGCCGGCCGACTCGAAGAAGGCCACCGGGTCCGTCAGCCCGGCCGCGCGGATGTCGATCCAGGCCAGGTAGGTCGCTTCCACGGGCGTCATGGTTACCGCCGGCGTGTCCCCGATCGCCGCGGTCACCACGTCGCGGTTTTGGCGCAGATACTCCAGCAGCGCCGCGTGCCAGGCGCCGCCGTGGCGGTAGGCAGCCAGCGCGGCGGCAAAGCCCAGGGCATTGATCATCGGCACGATCCCGGCCATGGCGGATTTGACCTGCGCCCGCAGGTGTGCGTTGGATATCACCGCAAAAGAGCACCCCAGGCCCGGTATGTTGTAGGTCTTGCTGGGCGCCATCAGGGTAATGGTGCGATCGGCGATGTCGGGGCCGAGCGCGGCGAAGGGGACGTGGCGCTTGGCCGGATCCAGGATCAAGTCGCAGTGAATCTCGTCGGAGCAGACCACCAGGTCGTTTTTTTCACAAATCGCGGCCAGCTTCTCCAACTCGGTGCGGTCGAAGGCCCGCCCCACCGGATTGTACGGGTGGCAGAGGATGAAGAGGCGCGTTTGCGGTGTAACCGCCTTTTGAATCACATCGAAATTCATCCGCCACCGCCGACCGCCGAGATCGCCGCCTGATCCCGCCGCACCGGATTCGGCCTCGTCCGGTCCGCTCAACGGCACGGTGTCCAACCGGCGGCCTGAAAATCCGGGCGCCTTGAGAAACGGGGGATAAACCGGGACGGTGGTCAGGACCCGGTCATTTTCCCGTCCCACCGCTCTGCAGACGACGTTCAGACCGGTGACGAGACCCGGCAGCCAGACGAGCCAGTCCTCTTCGATTATCCAGCGGTATTTTTCCTCCAGCCGCGACTGAATTGCCCGCACCAGGTCCCGCGGCACCGCGGGGTAGCCGAATACGCCGTGATCCGCGCATCCGTGCAGCGCCTCGATAACCGCCGGCGGCGAGCGAAAGTCCATGTCCGCCAACCACATGGGGATGACGTCCCGCCCGCAGTACTTGTCCCACTTCATGCAGGCGGTCTCCCGGCGGTCGATCGGGGTATCGAAATCAAAGGTGGCGTCTTTTTGCATGGTCTCAAGTATCTCCGGAAATCGTGTAAGAGTCATTCGGCCGCAGGCAGCGGGTCGGTCCTGCCGATCGCCGCCGCGGATCCATCACGAGGCGGGCAACAGCCCGAAGCCCACCGGCGGCCGCAGCTTTCACCAGGCCGCGCCGCTCGGGTCTTGGACGGCCGGTTTAAAAACGAAATAGCCATCGAATATGTCCGCATCCGTAAAATGGGCCCGCCCGATCATTTTAACGGCATGGTGCCCGCGCTGGCGCATGAAGCCAATGTCGGGGATGCCCACGGAGAAGAAGATGTAGGGTTCGATGCGCCTGGAATTTTTCATGATGCCGGCGGCGGTAAAGACGCTTTCGTGTGACCCGTCGGACCGGGGCAGCGCTTCCAGGCTGTCATAAGCTATCAGCCGGTAGCGCAGCGCAGCGGCCGGCGCCGGCGACGCGTACAGGTGCTCGACCTGATGCCAGCCGGAGTTCACGCGCAGGGTCAGCGGCTTAGCGGGGAACTCCGGCGGCAGCCAGGCCGGGACGAAGGGATAGAGCCCATTGACGCTTTCAACTATCTTTTCCACCCTTTCCCGGCGCGGCGCATAGAAATGATAACAGCCGCAGTTGTTCATGATGTCCACCATCACCGGCTGCCCGTATCGATCCAGGCTGACCCGTAGCGTGAGACCGTCCAGGGGGCCTTTTTCATAGGCCGGCGCCCTGCGGCCGCTCCTCTCGCTGTACCAGAGGGCGTAGTTGATCTGCAGCACCGGCAGCCGGTCGATGAAAGAGCGGGTGATGTAGAAGTAGAGCGCCGGCTGCCGCTGATTGATCGCAACAATTTGGTCCTGCCAGAAAACCTCGCCAAACCGGTCGTAGCCGGCAACGGTGTCCTGGGAAATGACCGGCGCAAAGAACCGCACCAGCGCCGCGGTGTCCGCAACGCTCAGTTCGGGCAGTCCGAAGGCGTTGCGCCGTGCCGCGGCGAAAAGCTGCACCGGTAATTCGGCCGCGCCGCGGTCGTCGCCCTCGGCCGAAAAAACCGTCAATTGGCCCTCGACCGTCAGGTCCGACAGCTGCGACCGGTGCCATTTCTTGAACGTGTCGTAGGCGACATGGGTTGCGAGCGTGATCGGCACGGCGGCGACGGGATACAGGCCAAAGACCCGCATGGCCGTAGAATATTCATCCGGAACGACGGCAGCGGCCTTCACGGTTTCGAAAAAAAAAGGCTGTTTATGGTCGTGTTCACGCAGCGACGCGGTGGCGGAAGATGTTTCGGCCAGCAGCGCATCCCGGTCGAAAAGGGGACCGCCCGCCGGGCTCAGGCCCCGCACGGCCTCATCGGGAAGATTCCGGATTTCTATTTGGCGGGCCGCAGAATCGAGCCGGGCCATTTCTGCGACCCAAAGTCTCTTGTCTTCCTCATCGACCAGCCGGGTTTTGATGGCCGCCAGGAATCGATCGGTGCGCAGATAGGGAAACCCCGGCACCTTGTAACTCGACGCCTCCCGGACGCCGGCGCCGGTAACGGCATCATCGAGCGCCTCCAGGTATTTCTCGGATTGGGTCGGCCTACCCGCAGGGGGCGCTTTCCCTCGCGGTGCCAGTCCGGCGCAGGCGTGTAAAAAAGCGCTCGCCAGGACGACAACCGCAACGACGGCGCACCACTGCCGGCGGAACGCCTTTGGCCGTCGGTGCGCCTTAAAAGGACTCGGTATTAACCGCGGCGTGTGTCGTTGCATCATCTTGAAACGATCCAGGGGAAGCGTTCCCCGTTCGGGATGATCGCGCCAACCGGAGATGGCAGTCCGCCGGGCGGCGTCGACCGGATGAACCGGGCATACGCCGGCGGCTTTGCGGCCGGTTGTCAGCGGTCGCCGTCCGACTTCGGCGGGCTTTGACTTAAAAACCGCCTCAGCACGTAAAGGCCGTCCGGCGTGAACGAGCGCTGCGGCCGGTTCTCCAGGATTTCGTTCACCGGGTAAAAGCCGCCGCTCTCCACTTCTTCCGCCTGCAGCACGACGGCGCCGCTGTAAGTGCAGGAAAAAACGCGGCCCCAGACCCGGTTGCCGGTCTCTTCGTGGAAAAAATCGAAATGAGCCGTCAGGGGCACGCCAGTGACACCGAGTTCCTCCGCCAGCTCCCGTCCGGCCGCGGTCTCGTAAGACTCCCCCGCCAAAACGACCCCGCCGGTCGCCACGTCATAGTATCCCGGATAGATGTCCTTGGTCGGGGTCCGTTTCTGAACGAAAAGCTCGCCCCCGTTACTGAAAACAAGAATGTACGTGGCACGGTGCACCAGCCCCTCGGCCCGCATCCGCCCGCGCGGAGCCTCCCCCACCACCCGGTTTCGCTCATCCACAATCGCGACAATCTCGTCCTCGATGACAGGTTCCATGATAGGGTTTATTGGGTTTATTGGGTCTGTTGGGTCTGTTGGGTTTAATAAGTTTATTGAGTTTATTGAGTTTATTGAGTTTATTTGGTTAGTTGGGCTTTTAGTATCGCTTTTATTTTTTTTGGATTTCAAGCAGCACCGCTGCGTTCCATAATTTTTTACCAAAAAAATTTATTTTCAAACCGATTCAACTCGCGATTCTTGCGGGAGGTTTCCGGGTCGAAGATCCTGCCGTTCATGGCGATGTAAACCCCCGGTGGCAGGAGCTGAACAGCTGCAAAGGCGTGGCCGATGTTGAAGACCGCATCGGTCAAGCGGAAATGGGCCGGCTGCATGGCGCCGGTCAAAACAATGGTCTTTCCGGCGATTTTTTTGAGAACCAGGGCGGTGTCCACCATCGTATCGGTTCCGTGGGTGACGATCACCCGATCCTGCGGGCAGGATGTCACCGCTTCGCAAATGCGGCTGCGGTCCGCATCGGTCAGATCGAGGCTGTCCTTGCGCAGCAGGGAGGTTATGTCGTAGCCGCACGTGACATTGGCCTCCTTCAAAACCTGCCCGATGGCGGGCTCCCCGACCTGAAATTCGCTCTTGGCATCGAAATAAATTTTGTCGATCGTCCCGCCGGTGGTGATAATCTTGATCTTTGTCATTATTTTACCCCGGTGAAGCGCTGAATCGATCGAAACCATTCCGGTGACCCAGGTGAGAGGTACCACCGCCCCGTCTTTATTGTCAACAGGGGCAGACAACCAGCGAATCGGATTCGCATGACAGTCTTTGAGGTAAAGATTTCGGCCAGGCCCCTTTTTCCTCTTGACGAAAATGTGCATTTATAGCGTTAAGAAATAAACACCTCTCGTTTCCCGGCTGGTGCGGCGTCATCATCCCAAACAAAGCTTTTCTAAAAAACGTGCATCACCGCCGCCGTGGGATCGGGAGCGTAAACTCGGAATTTTCCCTTCGATCAGGTGACCCTAAAGCAAAAAGGAGGCCGCGTTATGTTCACCCACATTCTCTGCCCCACCGACTTGAAAGATCGATCAGACCTGGCCGTCAACCAGGCCATTCGCATGGCCCACCAGTTCGGCTCTAAAATCACCCTGCTCAACATCCACGAAGAATTCATGGACAAGGAAGAACGGGAGATGCTGCGGGTCAGCGTCAGCAAAATGAAAGACAAGTACAAGCAGAGTGCGGTGGAGTCCAAAAAAGAGATGAAAGATATCGTTCATCAGATGCAAGGGGATGATATTGACATCGAGTATCTGCTGCATGGGGGCAAACCGGAAAATACCATCGTCGAAATAGCTGCAGAAATCGGGGCGGATTTGATCGTCATGGCCACCGACGGGAGGGACAACATTCTGGATTATGTGGCCGGAACCGTTACCGAACACGTCATCAATTCGGCCCGATGCCCCGTGTTGGTCATTCCCTGCAAAAGATGAATTGCGGGAGAACTTTAAGCAACAAGTGAAGCATACGGGTTCTTATTCATCATAATACAATCTCCAACCCATTGCCGGTCCCCCGCCGGCACGCTATTCTTTAAACCAAAATCGTTGGGTATACAAACCGATACCAATACGGGAGGTGGTTATGTTGAATACGGACAATCGCTCCACGGCTTCCTTGCTTTCCGACCTGGTCAGCGAGGTGACGGCGCTCATGCGGCAGGAAATGCTGCTGGCCAAAACGGAAATTTCCGAAAAAATCAACCAGCTCGGCTTGGCGGGAGCCAGCCTGGCGACGGGTGGAGCGGTGCTGTTCGCCGGCTTCCTCGTGCTGCTGTCGGCGGCCGTGCTGGGATTGGCGCTTGTCGTTCCGGCCTGGCTGGCCGCGCTCTTGATCGGCGCTGTGGTGGCCATCATCGGCGGCGTGATGCTGATGAAGGGGCTGCACGATCTGAGAGCCGAAGAACTGGCGCCCAGGCGCACCATTCAATCGCTTAAAAGAGACAAACAATTGGCGCAGGAACATATCGGGGGGTGAAAAATGTTAGAAAAAAACGACACGGATGACGCGTACGAATACGAACGGGACCGACGGTTTGCGACGGACACCGTCTGCGATGAATCCAGTTCCGCCGAGGAACTCCGGCAGTGCACCGAGCGAACCCGCGAGAACATGAACCAAACCCTGAACGAGCTGGAGGAAAAAATATCGCCGGCGGGACTGTGGGCCAGAGTGCGCCGCATGTTCTTCAACAGCGACGGCGCCGAATTCGACCTGGAAAGAACCGTGAGCAGAAATCCGGCTCTTTTTACCGCGATCGGCAGCGGATTGGTGTTGCTCGGGGCCGGCCTGACGGTCTATGCGTTTTCCAAAATGCGCAGAAACCCCTCAGCCGGGCGAATAGACGACCGGCGGCCGGATTTTGCTTCGAGTTCTGAAAATCTCGCAGAGGAAGCCAGCACCGAAGAGATTCAACGGCAGGTCCGGAAGAAAGTTGTGGAGGTAAATTCCGAAACAATGGCCCCGGCCTGAGTCTTCGCACGGGCGATCCAGCTTTTCAGGATACACGGGAGCAGAGAAAAATAAACTTCTGGTTTGCCTGAAAACCCGGCCTTCCCCGTTTTGGTCCTTCTCCTTCGCGGGGCGGCAGGCGACGGAAAACGAAAAGCATCCACGCTGTCACCTGACGAAGAGCTTCGTTCCAAAAATTGGTGCTTGAAATGGCGTCATCGAGAACCATCAAAATGCCTGAAATAGACGAAAACGGCCGGGGCCGCAAGGCCTCACGGCCCAGGGAGATTTCCCGCAAGGGCTGGGGTGACATCCTGCTGCGGGTAAAAGACGAACAAGCGGATGACAATCTTTCCATCATTGCCGCCGGCGTCGCCTTTTACTGGTTTCTGGCCATGTTTCCGGCCCTGGCCGCGGCGGTTTCACTCTATGGCCTGGCGGCGGACCCGGCCCAGCTTCAGCAGGAAATGGGCACCCTTGGCACCGTCCTGCCCCCGGAGGCCTATCGGATCATACAGACGCAGTTGACGACACTGGTGCAGCACTCCGGCGGCACACTCGGCCTGGGAATGATCTTCGGTATTCTGTTGACCATCTGGAGTGCGAACAAGGGCCTGAAAGCCTTGATAACGGCCCTTAACATCGTCTATGACGAGCAGGACCGCCGCGGCTTCATAAAGCTCAACGCCCTGTCGCTGCTGTTTACCTTCTGCGCCATTTTGCTGGCCCTGGTGGCTGTTTCCCTGGTGATCGCGGTCCCGGCCCTTATCGGTCTCCTTGGGCTTTCGGGCGCGCTTCAGGCGCTGGTCACCTACCTGCGCTGGCCGCTGCTGGGCCTCTTTCTCGCTTTCGGGCTGGCGCTGGCCTACCGGTTCCTCCCCGATAGAGACGCGCCCAAATGGCGCTGGGTCAGCTGGGGCTCGGTATCGGCAACCCTGCTGTGGCTGGCGGGATCGATCCTGTTTTCACTTTATGTCGCCAATTTCGGCAGCTTCGGAAAAACCTACGGGTCGATGGGCGCGGTGGCCATCCTGTTGCTGTGGTTTTACCTGACCGCCTATGTTATTTTGCTGGGCGCGGAGCTGAACTCCGAAATGGAGCACCAGACCCACAAGGATTCGACCGTCGGGCGCCCCGAACCGATGGGCCGGCGCGAGGCCTACGTCGCCGATACGACCGGCGAAAGCCGTGTGTAAAGCCCTTTGATCACTTTAAACGCATGGAAAGCGGAGGGTGTTTGGCGACCCCTGTCGACCGGTTCAAAGCCGCCCGCACGCGAATCTACTGCTGCGCGGATTCGCTCGATCTGTGCGGAACCCTGTTGGCAGCCGGGGCCCGGCTGATCCAGTTGCGCGCCAAGACCGCCGATGATACGTCCTTGCGGCGGCTGGCCCGGGGGATGCTGGAACAAGTCCGCCGGTATCCGGAAGCGGTGCTGATTGTCAACGACCGGGTGGACCTGGTGCTTGACATCGTAGCCGATGGCGTGGCCTTCTTTGAGAAATACAACGAGAATTTTGAGGCTTCTCAAATTTTCTTGCCTTAAACCCCTCCGGAAATTTCAGTCGGTTTGGCTTCGACGACACATTTCAGGCTGCGGCCATTGCGGATTCGAAACCGCTTTACCCTTATTTACAAACCCTGACCGGAAAAGCTTTTTAGAGGCGCGCACTACCCGTGAAGTCTTCTCGCATAAGGGCTTGCGGTGGAGCGGCTCTTTGCAACGCCGAATGGTTTTCGAGGCGGTCTTTTCACCCATTGCGGGCGCGCGTCTTGTTTGGGTGCCGGTGATCCGTAGTCGAAAGCCGGCAGGAGGCGCTGTTCGATTTCGGCGCCGATCATGCGATTTATCGCCCGCACCATGATCTTGTCTTCGCCGGTGACCAGGGTGAACGCTTCGCCGCTGCGCGTCGCGCGGCCCGTCCGGCCGATGCGGTGGATGTAGGCCTCGGGCGTGGAGGGGATGTCATAGTTGATGACATGTGAAATCCGGGTGACGTCGATGCCGCGGGCGGCGATATCGGTGGCCACCAGGATCTGAAACCGCCCGTCGCGAAAGCCGTCCAGGGCAGCCTGACGGCGCGTCTGGGAAAGGTTCCCCTGCAGCGAGGCCGAGCGGAAGCCCGCGGCCACAAGTTTTTTCTCGAGGCTCTTGGCGCGGTGTTTGGTGCGCGTAAAGACCAGCACCGACTCGGTCGTGGTGTTTCCCAGCAGCTTCAGCAGCAGGGCCGTCTTCAAATGCGGGGCGACCGGATAGAGGGCGTGGCTGACGGTTTCGGCGGGCGCGGTGATGCCCACTTTGACGGTGGCCGGATTTTGCAGGATATCCCCAGCCAGGCGCCTGATTTCAGGCGGCATTGTGGCCGAAAAGAGCATCGTCTGGCGTTTCGATGGCAGCTGGCTTAAAATCCGCCGGATGTCGGGCATAAATCCCATGTCGAACATCTGGTCGGCTTCGTCGATGACCAGCACTTCCAGTTGGGAAAGATCGATGCTGCGCCGCCCGATATGGTCCAGCAGCCGGCCGGGGCAGGCCACGACAATATCGGCCCGCCTCAATTTCTGGATCTGCGGGTTTATTCCCACGCCGCCGTAAACGGTGACACTTCTGATGCGCGTTTTACGCCCCAGGGTTTCGATAGCCTGGTGAATCTGTTCGGCCAGCTCGCGCGTGGGGGCGATGATCAGCGCCCGCACCCGACCGGAAGCACGCCCCATCAGTCGATTAAGGATCGGCAGAACAAATGCCGCCGTCTTGCCGGTGCCGGTCTGCGCCAGTCCGATCAGATCGCCGCCCGCCAGCACCTGCGGTATGGCCTGCACCTGAATCGGGGTCGGATCTTTGTATCCCGCGGCGGCCACACCGGCGGCAACGGCGGGATGAAATTTAAACGTTTCAAAGTTCACTAAATGCCTTCTTTCTGTTTTTCCAATAAAAAAAGCCCAGGAGATATTCCGGGGCTTACGTGATTTTTAGTTACAACCAGGAACAGCGTTAATTTTTGGCGATCATACCGGCCTCCGGCAGGGTTGTCAAGCAGATTTCCGGGATATTTAGTTAACGAAGTCAGTAAATTATTAAAAACCGGCACCCGCCGCCGCCCGGACGTCAAAAATTAAACACCCTGGCTTCGGCCGCCATGTCTATCAGATGGGGTCCGCCGTCGAGCACCATGTTCGAGAAAAAATTCTGCTCGTCAACCTGACGAGCTTTGGCGCAGGGAATTCAGACGCCGATTGGAATTTCGTTTTCAACCAGGTACGGAAGATAATCATCGGGACAATCTCCCGTGGGCGTTTTAATGGCTAAATCCCTCTTGGAATTGGCCCAGGTCACCCCGTCGTCGATAAAAAACACATTGGTGGCGTGCCCCTTGGAGTGAGCAATCTTGGCGAATTGAAAACACCTCGTTGCCGCCCCGTTGTCATCCTTGCTGAGAACAAACAGAAAATTAGCCACTTTTTCCCCCTTCGCCCAATGAGTTAAAAAAAGCATCGGTAATAAGGTTACCGGTCGCTTTGACCCGGGTCGAGATATAGGCTTCAAGATAGTAATTTTGGATAGGCCAGAGGGAAAGGGCTGTATGGTAATATGCCGACGACCGACACCAGCAGCCAAAATATTTATCTTGAAGTCCTCAGCACATGACCATTTAACGGATCGGGTATCATAATGCAAGGGTGAATCCGGCCCCTGCCACTGACCAACCAACCTTCTTTACATGCGGCGCTCACCGTTTGAAGAACGGCACCGGATCGGGGCACAGCTCGGTAATCTCGGACAGGTCCTTGCGGGCGCAGTAGCCCTTGTGCAGGTAACCTTTTTTAAGCCCGCCGACGGTGATGATCTGCAGGTGGGTGTGATGATACCAGTTGCCGTTTTCGTGAAAGTCGCCGATCCGCGCGAATTCCGCCCCGGCTGCGAGGTGGGTGGCGGCGGACGGCAGGGAGTCCGGGCTCAGGTGGCCGTAAAAGCTGTAAAAGGGCTCGAAACCTTCGCCGGCGTGCTTTAGCAGAATGAACCCGCCGTAATTGCCCTCCCCCTCTTCGTACCCGGATTGGCTGACCACCGCACCCAGCGGCGCATGCAGCACGCTGCCCAGCGGGACCAGGATATCGAGACCCAGATGGTAAAAGCGCTCGTCGGCAACCATCTGCGGACAGTCCCGCAGCAGCGTGTCACGGCGCTCGAGATAACCGCCCAGGCCCCAGTTGGAGCCTGCCGGCAGCCGTCCTTCCAGCATGGACTGGAAGCTCTTCTGATCCCGCACGTCGATCCGCTCCAGGAGGTGATTGCCGGTCGACAGATCGATCAACAACGGATCTCCTCGCAGATTCCCGAATAGCGGTTCGAGACCGACATGCCGAGCATACAGCATATAAGGATAACGAAGCATTGTTAATTCCTTGATCGATTGACTGGTTTCGGTTGGTGATCCCAGTGCAGGCACCCGCCACTATTGGGTTGGGCCCGTTTAGCCGGTTGAGCCCGTTAAACCGTTTAGCCCGTTGGGCCGGTTTATTGGTTTATTGAGTTTATTGAGTTTATTGGTTTATTGAGTTTATTGGTTTATTGAGTTTATTGAGTTTATTGGGTTTATTGAGTTTATTGAGTTTATTGAGTTTATTGGGTTCATTGGGTTGATTGGGTTCATTGAGTTTGTTGGGGTTGTTGGGTTATTAGATTTGCCCTTGTTTTTTTGGATTCCGAGCAGCTTTGCTGCGTTTCATAAATTTTTCCCCAGAAAAATTTATTTTAGGATCCGGGTCATCGTCGGGCCGTCGATGTTGCCGCCGCTCAGGATCACCCCGACGTTTCCGCGCAGCGAAAGCCGGCCGGCGAGCAGCGCCGCGACGCCCAGCGCGCCCGACGGTTCGACCACCAGTTTCATGCGGTAGAAAAGAAACCGGACGGCCGCGATGATGTCATCCTCCGAGACGGTCTGCATGTCGTCGACATATTTTCTGATCAGCGGAAAGGTGATATTTCCGAGGCACGGCGTGCGGGTGCCGTCGGCAATGGTCGGCGGGTTGTGAACGCTGTGAAGGGTCCCGGTCCTGAACGAGCGCGTGGCGTCATCGGCCAGCTCCGGCTCGACCCCGATCACGCGGCAGGCCGGGTTGACCCCCTTGACGGCCACGGCCGAACCGCTCAACAACCCTCCCCCGCCGCACGGCACCAGCAGCGCGTCGAGCGGGCTTTGAAGCCGGATCATTTCCAGGGCCGCCGTCCCCTGTCCGGCGATGACATCTTCATGATCGAAGGGCGGTATCATCGTAAACCCGCGCTCGGCTTCCAGCCCTCGGGCGAGCTCCTCGCGACTGGCGGTCAGAGGATCGTAATCGATCACGGTGGCGCCGTAGGCTTCGGTGGCCGTGCGCTTGATGGCCGGTGCATCGGCCGGCATGACCACCGTGGTGGCGACGCCCAGCAGACGACCCACCAGCGCCATGGCCTGGGCATGGTTGCCGGAGGAAAACGTGACCACCCCGCGCGCCTTTTCTGCAGGCGACAGGCGGCTCACGGCATTGTACGCGCCGCGAAACTTGAAGGCGCCGACCCGCTGAAAATTTTCGCATTTAAGTAAAATGCCGGTGCCGGCCATCCGGTTCAACGTGCGGGATGTCTGCACGGGCGTCACGGCGGCCTGGCCGCGCAGCCGTTCGCCGGCGGCCTCGATCCGGCCGAACATGTCATTTGAGCCGTTATCGATCAACCTTGCTCCTCCTCAACCCGCTCCTCAAAATAAGATCATCATCCTCACCCCATGACCCACTACCTTATTCCCCATCACCTGCGATGGCTATTGACCCTTTTTCCGTCTCTGCGTAACGGTTTCACCGGCGATGCCCCAGTTGTCGGACTCCACCTCGTCGATAACGACAACGGTTGTCGCCGGGTTTTTCCCCAGGACCTCCTGCAGCAAACGGGTGGCACCGCTGATCAGACGGGCCTTCTGGTCTGCGGTGGCCCCCTCTTGGGTGATCCGGATATTGACGTAGGGCATTATTTCTCCTTCAATTTTTCGCGCGGGCCGGACCGGGGCCGTTACCCCAGTTTAACCGACTTTTTTTTGAGATTTATATTGAAGTCGCCCATAAAATCAAACTATAAATTGGCGCCTGATCGTCAATTAGGTTCAATACCGGCCCGAGGCCCCGCAAGGTATGAACCGGAGACTGCGGGCGGAGTCGCTACCCGGCAACGACACGCGGCCCCATGAGCGGCATACCAGGCCGTTTCCAAATGCGACGCCGCCAACCGGCTTGAAATGGGACCCGATCATGCCCATTTTGTCTTTGTGCGCCATAAGCCCCGAGCCCGACGGAGGAACAAACCATGACCTATTATTTCAGCAAGTTTTTGAACATACCCTTTCAATCGGCCGTGACGCGCGTGACCGAAGAGTTGAAAAAAGCGGGATTCGGGCATCCTGAACGACATCGATGTCAAGGAGACGCTGCGGAAAAAACTCAATGTGACTGTCAAACGCTACCGGATTCTCGGCGCCTGCAACCCGGAGTACGCCTACCAGGCGCTTAAAATCGAACCCAAGATCGGCACCATGCTCCCGTGCAACGTCATCGTCCGCGAAACCGAAGAGGGCCGCATCGAAGTGGCGGCCATCGATCCGGTCGCATCGATGCCGGCCGTAAATAACCCGGCGTTAACCGAGATCGCGGGTCAGATTCAAACCAAATTAAAAGAGGTCATTTCCAGACTATGAAGGCAACGACTCTGATGCGGGTTATCGCGGCCGGACTGATGATGGTCGGCTGTACGGGGGTGCCCGCCGGGCTGCGGCCCGTCACCAATTTTGAACCGGAACGCTATCTTGGCAAGTGGTACGAAATCGCCCGGCTCGATCACCGGTTCGAAGACAACCTCAGCAATGTGTCGGCCCGTTATTACCGGAAGGACGGCGGCGGCATCGGGGTCGTCAACCGCGGCTACAACGAGAAATCCGGCCAATGGGAAGAGATCGAAGGCACG
>JBAPSB010000102.1:0-14593 GCA_049281435.1 Desulfobacterales bacterium | reverse complement strand
ACCCCCAGCAGCGGGCGGATATCGGCCAGGCAATGGAGCAGGACCACCGCCGCCGCAACAATCGGCAGGTCCGTGAGCAATGGCGCCAGGCTGACCTTGGCCCCTTCCCTGAAGCCGTGCTTCAGCGTTTCCGTGATAACGAGCGTCAGCAGCGGCCCGGGCGTCAAACCGCCGCTCAACCCAAGAATAATCCCTGTAACCAGATAGGTGCCGTTTACCATTCACTTCCCGGCCGATCCGTTGCAACGAAGCGGCCCCGCAGTCACAATTACCCGAGGGCCACATCCAGCGTCATCATCACCGCAAATCCGAGCATGGCGCCCATCGTGGCGGCATCCGTGTTTTTATTGAGCTGTGACTCCGGAATCAATTCCTCGACGACGACATAAATCATCGCTCCGGCCGCGAACGCCAGCGCATACGGCAGCAACGGGCGCATGACGATCACGGCCACCGCGCCCAGGACGCCGGCCACCGGTTCCACGGCCCCGGAGAGCTGGCCGTACCAGAAGGCCCTGCGCCGCGTGAAACCTTCTCGACGCAGCGGAACCGAAACCGCGGCGCCTTCCGGAAAATTCTGGATGCCGATACCGATGGCCAGTGCAACCGCGCCAGCCAGGGAGGCCGACGGAATATCGGCGGCCAGGGCCCCGAAAGCAACGCCGACCGCCAGACCCTCGGGGATGTTGTGAATGGTTATCGCCAACACCAGCAGAACGCTGCGCCGCCAGCTGGTGCTGAGCCCTTCGGCTTCTTCCATCGGAAAGCCGATATGCAGGTGGGGCAGGATTTTATCGATCAGCCACAGAAAAACCCCGCCGGCCAGAAATCCGATGGTGGCCGGCACCCATGCCGGTCCGCCGGACTCCGCGGCCATTTCGATGGCCGGTGCCAGCAGTGACCAGTAGCTGGCCGCGATCATGACCCCGGCGGCGAATCCGAGCATCGAATCGAGCAGCTTGCGGTTGATTGTTTTGAAAAAGAAAACCAGCCCGGCCCCCAGCGCCGTTAAAAACCAGGTGAACAGCGTTGCGATGAGTGCCTGGCTCACCGGAGGGATACCTTCGAAAAAGGTAATGCTTTCCATCAAATAATTCCTTGAGATACTTTATATAATGGATTTTGCGGTCACGCTAAAATTTCTCGGCTGCTTTTCCCAGCAGGTTTTGCACCGACGGTTGAAACCAGCAGGCGAGCATTTCCTCTTTTTTTTCAGACCGCCGGCTTTCAAATTCGCGACGCACGGCTTCGGTACGATTCTGCTTGATCAGTTCGAATGCGCCGCGCGGTTTGTCGGCCAGGGCCCCGATGGCCTCTATCGCCAGCGCTTCGATCTTTTCTTCGGCACCGATCTCGTCCACCAGCCCGATGCTGCGGGCCGTTTCGGGATCGATCAGCTCGCCCTTGTATTGAAGGTCTCTGGCCGCGTGCTCCCCCACGGTCCGCACGAGCATCAACGCCGCCAGGTACGGCACCGGAACACCGATAGTGATCTCGTTTAACCCCATCAGTTTGCGGCCGGCCGCGATGAAGCGGTAGTCCGCGCCCAGCGCCAGGATCGTCCCGCCGGCCGTGGCGTGACCGGCGATAGCCGCAGCGGTCGGCACCGGAAGGCAATAGAGGTCCAGGACGACCTGGTCGAAAGCATCCCAGAAACGGCTCATTTTTTCACGGTCGAACCGGATCAGTGCGGGGAGATCGAGCCCGATGCAGAAAAACTTGTTCCCGCCGGCCAGAACGCAGCCGTCGAACTCCGCTGCGACATGCGCGAGGGCGCCCGAAAGCTCCGCCACCAGCGACGGACCGATCGCATTGGTCACCCCGTTTGTCAGGCGCAGCAGCGCAACCCTTCCCTGAGCTTCAACCGCTACGGTAGTCATTTATTCCTCCTGTGCTTTTCCGGACGGACACGCGTTAAAATCCCAGATCGTCGTTTATCAGCACAATGCCCAGCGCCTGTTCAAGGGAGTCGGCCAACAGTACCTCAAAATCACGGGCCACCAAAGCCTTGCGGCAGTTTTCGAGTCGCGTCCGCCAGTAAGGCGCTTTTTCGTGATCGCTGTTCGGTTTCTCGTCATTCATCATGCGTCAACCGTCATTTCCCGGCTTGCCCTTCGCGCCGGGCACATACTTCTGCCGGGGCAGCGCCCGGTTCAGGCTGCCGGTCGTGTACCCTTCAAGGTCAAGCGCCACGTACCTGAACCCCAATTCTTTCAAGCGCTTGACGACCATCAGCCGGGTCTGCGCCGCCAACATCCGATCACATTCCCCGGGCTTCAACTCGATGCGGGCGATATCGCCGTGCTGCCGCACCCGCACCGTGGCAAACCCCAGGGCCAGGATGAACTCTTCGGCCGCATCGATCATCTTAAGCGCTTTTTCCGTAATCGGCGTTCCATAGGGGATGCGGGAGGCCAGACAGGCCATGGACGGTTTGTTCCAGGTGGGCAGGCCCATGTCGCGTGACAGCCGGCGAATGTCGGCCTTGGTCAGGCCGGCCTCAACGAGCGGCGCCGCGATGCCCATTTCGCGGGCGGCCCGGGAGCCGGGTCGAAAATCATGGGAATCGTCCACATTTGCGCCGTGGGCGACATGTTGAATGCCGAGCCGCCGGCCGAGTTCGATCAGGTCGCCCAACAGGTATTTCTTGCAGACATAGCAGCGCTCGGACGGGTTGGCCAGAAAATCCGCCTGCTGAATTTCCCGCGAGTCAATGATTTTGTGGCGGATGCCCCGCGCGGCGGTAAATTCCGTGGCCAACCGGAGTTCTCTTGCGGGATGAATGGGCGAACGGGCCGTTACCGCCAGAACATTTTGCCCCAATTCGGCGTGCGCCAGAAAGAGAAGCAAGGTGCTGTCGACCCCGCCCGAATAGGCGACGATCAGCGCCGGGTATCCTCTCAGAATGCGTTTCAGGCCGTCTGTTTTTTCTGGAAGTCCCATAACGTCAACCGTGATTTCATTCAGGGCATCCTGCAAAAATCCTGTGATTCTCCTTTGCCCGGGATAGGAGTTCTTCCGCCCTCGCCTTTGTCAATGGAAGGCCCCGGCAAAGGATCGAGGTGGCCGGGCCGGTTGGCCCCCCGCCATCGAATAAGATCGCCGGCAGATATCAACGCTCGAAGAGCTAAATGAACACAATCGGCCACAATGGTCAACCATGCAGTTGGTGGTAAAATACTATTTACAAAATCAAAAGAGCCATGATAAGTGGTCGGGTGATATATACCGGAAACCGGACAGCGAAGGGGGATTTATGGCCAATGACATTCCGGAAAAACCAGCTCCGGGCGGCAAAGCACCAACGGTAAAATCCAGTAAGACCAGCCGGAAGTCGAAAACGAAATCTGCATCATCTGCAAAAAAGAAACCCCGTTCTACCCGATCGAAAGCAGCGCCGGGCAAGGACGCCGCAAACCAGGCCGCACCCACGCCACACCCCGCCACCGCCAAGGGACCCGCAAAGATTGCCGGGACAATAAGAGAGAAAACGGCGCCAGACGGCAATTTATCGGATGCTGATCAGCCCGTTGCCGGCGACAAAAGCCCTCAATTCGAAATCCTGAACAGCGCAGCCGAAAACGAATCATTTTCCCGGCCCGGCACCGTAAGCGACAGTGCAGACGCCGCGGAGAGCAAATCGGACAAGACCGCAACTAACGACAGCGTTTCCCCGGCGACCCCGGCGCCCAAGTGGATTCCGGTGCCGTCTGAAAACCACGCCGTCGTTGACAGATCACAACCGCCAGAGGAGGAACCAGATCCCATGAAGAAAATGATTGTTTACGCCGGTGCAGGGTTGGCCCTGATCGTTTTTTTGATTTTCGTCGCCAGCTTGCAGAACATGAGAAAGTACTATGTGGTTGAAAAAAGAGACGCCGTCGAGGTCTGGAAAGGGCGGTTTTCTCCGATGGCGCGTGAAAAACTGGCCGTTTTGCCCGGCGTGGAACCGCCGGTCGAGGAAAAAGAGGTGTACACCCGCCAGGAGGTCTATCCGATGCTGTTCGCGCACTTCATTCAGGAAGCCGACACGAGCATGGAGGCCCCCGGAGTGCCTGACTTCGCCAAAACCAGGACCATCCTGACCCACGCCGGCGCGTATGTGACCGGCGCGGACGATCGCGCCAAAATCACCGACCGTTTGCAAATGATCGATCGGACGATATTGATCTTCAAGGCTGATCTGGCGGTCGAGAGAGGCACGATCGGAGATCTGCAGGCGGCCCAGGCCCATCTGCTGCGCGCCGCGACCCTTCAGCCGGACGCCGTTCAGGAGAACTTCATTCAACAAAAAATGGCCTCAATCAAGGATCAGATCGCCTTTCTGAAGGCGGGGCCGGCACCGGAGCAGAAGTTGGAAGAACCACCGGCGGAAACGGCCCCCCCGGAACCCAAGAGCGATGAGGAAAAGGCCCCGGAAACCGACACCGCACCGGACAATAAAGCTCCGGCCGCGCGTGGCACGACTTAGTGGTCCTGCTCGTCAATACGGTGACGCACCGAGATGACCGCAGTGCCCGAAGCTTTAGGCGTGAGAAGCGCGCATGCCAAGCGTATAGGGGCGCCGAGCCACACAGCGCGTCGGGATGCAGCGGTCATTTAATGCCACCGAATTTATGAATAGGGCGACTCACCTCTGCTTGCAAGCGTCGGTCACCTTCTAAAATCCCCTCCCGACCTTTCTCTGCCAAGAGGAAGGCGAGTTTTCCCCTTTCACAAGGGGAATGGGGGGATTTTTTGTTGAGACGGGACGACTTCCGCCGATAGGGTGATCGAAAAAGCCGTTTCAGCAACCGGCACTTTAACTGGTAACCGCCCATGACCATAAAACGGCTTCTGATATTCGCGCCACTGATCCTGATCATCATTTTACTTCAGTCCTATTTCTGGGTCCCCACCTACGAACAGCAGACACGCGGCAACCCTAACCGGCTCGGCACCTATGTGACCGCTTCGACCGGGGATGCCAGCCTGCTCAACCCCATTCTTTCGGCCGATTCGGCCAGCAGCCAGGTCGAGACGCAGGTGTTCGAGGGCTTGATCGACCGTGACCAGGACCTGCAATTTCGTGGGCGGGTGGCTCACTCCTGGGAGATCTACGAAGAGGCCTACTTCAACGTCAACCCGCATCTGCCGCCCGCCGGTATCGACACGACCGACCCGCAGGCCGTCGCCGACCTGATCCGCGGTGCCAAGGCCGCGCCGGGGCCGATGGACCCGAAACTCAGAACCACGCTCGAGCGGATCACCGACATCAGCGTCCTGCCGCCCCGCCGGTTTACCGCGACCCACACTGCCACGGCGGCCGGGGCGCAATCGAAGTCCCCGGACATCTCCTTCACGGTCGATGCGCCGGCGCGCATTAAGCTCAGTCTGAGCGAAGTCGACCAGAACCTCTTCGGCCACCTGCAGCAGTTGCTCGGCGACACGTACTTCGAGTCCTTTGACAGTGCCCGTTTCCTGCAGCCCGACCAGCCGCTGACTGTCGAACGGCTGGCCGCGGCGGCCCGCGACATCCTGCCGTCAACAGAACAGAATCCGGTGATCGTTTTCCACGTCCGGCCGGGTGTCCGCTTTCACGACGGCCACCTGCTGGAAGCCGACGATGTGCGCTTCACCTATGAAGCCATCATGAACCCCCGCAACCTGTCACCGCGCACCAGTGATTACGAACCGGTGAAAACCGTGGAGGTCATCGATCCGCTGACGGTCCGCATCGTTTACAAAAGGCTGTATTCACCGGCGATCGGCACCTGGCAAATGGGCATTTTGCCCGAACATCTCCTCAACGCCGAGGCCTTGCGAAACGAAGCCCGGGCCCGCGGTCTGGACCCGCAGAACTTCAACCTGCGTGACAGCCGCTTCAATCGCCACCCGATCGGCTGCGGGCCCTTCAGGTTCGCGGAGTGGCTCTCGGATCAATACATCACCCTGGACCGTTTCGAGGACTACTGGGAGGGTGCCCCCAATTACAAGACCTTCGCCTATCGCATCATTCCCAACGTTCTGACCCAGGAAATGGAGTTTTACGCCGGCACCGTCGATAGCTATGCGGTCCAGCCCTTCCAGGTGGCGCGCCTGAGCGCCGATCCGCGCTTTCAAAACTTTTCCGGGCTTTCCTTCGGCTACACCTACATTGGCTACAACATGCGCCGCGAGCCTTTCAACGACCGGCGGGTGCGCCGGGCCCTCGGCATGGCCATCGACGTCGACAAGATCATCCGCTACGCGCTTTACGGCCAAGGCGAGCGCATCACCGGCCCCTTTCCCAAACAGACCGATTTTTACGACACCGCCATCGCACCGGTCCCCTACGACCCGCAAGGAGCACTGCGGCTGCTGCAGGAGGCGGGCTGGCAGCGCAATGCCGAAGGGTGGCTGGAAAAAAATGGCAAACGCCTCTCCTTCACTCTGATCACCAACAGCGGCAACGACCTGCGCAAGTCCATTTTGGCCATCGCCCAGGACGCCTGGAAACAGATCGGCATCGACGTCAGCACCGATCTTCTGGAGTGGTCGGTCTTCATCCAGGAGCGGGTCAACAAGCTCGACTTCGACGCGCTCGTGTTGGGCTGGTCGATGGGGATCGATCCGGACCTCTACCAGATCTGGCATTCCAGCCAGACCGGACCGAACCAGCTCAACTTCGTCGCTTTCAAAAACCAGGCCGCCGACGATTTGATCATCAAGATCCGCCAGGAATACACCCATCAAAAGCTGGTGGACTATTGCCATCGGCTGCATGAGATTATCGCCGCCGAACAGCCCTACACCTTTCTTTACGTCGGCAAATGGACCGCCGTGCTGGACAAGCGCATCGTGATCAAGACCGTAAATGCCGACGGCGAGGCAGCCTTTGAAAAAATCACGCCGACCAAGACCGGAAACTTCATGTTTTACTTTAATAAATGGATAAAATTGCCGGACTTCCCCGTATTTAAAGCGGAAGGATAACAGGTCGCCATGATCTCGTTCATCGGCCGCAGCGCCATCCAGAAAATCGTCACCTTGTTTTTCGTGTCGGTGGTATCGTTTCTGATTATCCACCTGGCGCCCGGCGAGCCCAGCCAGGTCGACCCGATGAACCCCAAGTTCACACCCGAAATGGTGGAGCGGTTTCGCCAGCAGTTCCACCTGGACAAACCGCTGACCATTCAATACCTTCTGTTCTACAAGGATCTCTTAACCGGCCGGACCGTTTCGTGGAAGGACAACCAGGCGGTCCTGAAAAAGATCTGGGACCGCTTCCTCAACAGCCTGCCGCTGTTTGTGGTCGGCACCATCCTGACCTGGACCCTTTCCTTTCCGGTCGGCATCCACGCCGCCATCCGCCGCGGCAGCCTGTTCGACCGGGGCTCCACCTTCGTGGCCTATTTCCTGATCTCGATTCCGGGTTTTTTCTTCGCCTACCTTCTCATCATCCTGGTGGTGACGCATTTTCAGGTACCCGTGATCGGCATGCAGACCTTCGGCATGGGCGACACATCGCCGGTACACCTGGTCATGAACCGGATCTGGCACCTGCTGCTGCCCTCGATTCTGGGCGCCACCGGGGGGATCGCCGTGCTGTCGCGCTACGTGCGCAGCCAGATGCTGGAAGTCGAAGGCCAGGACTACATCCGCACGGCCCGGGCCAAGGGGTTGCCGGCCGACGACGTTCACTACCGCCACGCCCTGCGCAACGCGCTGCTGCCGTTCGTGACGATGTTCGGCCTGATCCTGCCGGGTCTGATCGGCGGCTCGGTCATCATCGAGTCGATCTTCTCCTGGCCGGGCATGGGCCGAATGGCCTACGAGGCCATCCTGGCCAGAGACTACCCGGTCATACTGACGGTCAATTTCATCTCCGCGGTCCTGGTGCTGATCGGGACCTTCATATCCGACCTGCTGTACATGGTGGTCGATCCGAGGATCCGACTGTGATGCCCAGCCAAAATCCGGTACCGCCGGCGCAGGAAACCATGCTCGAGCGCCCCATGGCGCCGCAGCGCACGCTCTGGCAGCAGTTCTGGACGATTTTCAAGCAAAACCGCCTGGCGGTGGTCGGCCTGGTATGTTTTCTGCTTTTTTTTTCGACCGCCGTGGTGGGCCTGCTGCTGACCTCCGGCACCCGACCCGTTCTGAACCCGTCGATCATCCGGCTCCAGGAGAAGCTGCGCCCGCCCTTCTCCGCCCCCAACCTGGCCTCGCTGCGGCCCGTCGAAGTTCCGGCCCTGGGCGTCTATCTGCTCGGCACCGATGAGCTGGGGCGGGACGTGTTCGCGCGCATGCTCCAGGGGGCCTGGGTATCGCTGACCGTCGGCTTCGTCGCCGTGGGCATTTCGGTTGTCATCGGAATCTTTCTCGGCGGCATTGCCGGGTATTTCGGCCAGAACCCGGTGCGGCTGGATCATGCCCTGGTGACGGTGTTAGTGGCGGCCGGCGTCGTCCTGTTGGCCCTAAGCCCTGTCTGGGGTGCGGTGCTGCTGCTTTTTGGCGGCATCGCGGCCTACGGGCTGCATTCCGGCGCGGGGCGCACGCCGCCGGGGCGCCAACCAACCGTCCTTTCGCGGCTGCTGGGCTCAAAGACCCTGACCATCGACACGCTGATCATGCGGCTGGTGGACATCATGCTCTGCTTTCCGACATTTTTTCTGATTCTGACGGTGGTGGCGCTTCTGCCGGCCAGCATTTACAACATCATGATCGTGATCGGCCTGACCAGCTGGATGGGAACCACAAGGTTCGTGCGGGCCGAATTCCTGGCCCTGCGCGAACAGGACTTCGTGGCCGCCGTGCGGGCCCTGGGCGTCGGCAACCTGCGGATTATATTTCGGCACATGATGCCCAACGCCATTGCACCGGTCCTGGTGTCGGCCACCCTGGGCATCGCCTCGGCCATTTTGACCGAAGCCGGCCTGAGCTTTCTGGGTTTCGGCGTGCCGCCCCCGCATGCCACCTGGGGCAACATTTTGTCCGATGGCCAGAACTTTATTTTCGATGCGCCCTGGCTGACGTTCATACCGGGCATCGCCATCCTGGTGGTCGTCCTGGCGTTCAACCTCTTCGGGGAAGGCCTGCGCGATGCGCTGAACCCGCGCCTGCGGGAGCGGTGAGGTCGGTTGGCCGGTTTGCCCGGTTAACCGGTTAGCCCGTTTGCCCGCTGAGCCCGTTAAGCCGGTTTTGCCGGTTTGGCCCGTTTGGCCCCGCCGCAGCGGGATCAGACCCGTTAAGTTCCGCGGCAGGAGTTAACTTGCTTGAGCCGTGAACGATGATGGGCTACCGTAGAAGAATGGAACCAAAGGAAAATCAATATTCTCTCATTGGCTCATCTAAAGTTAAAGTAAGAGTTTCACAATATGTGGTCATCCAGCACAGATGCTAAACCGGCCAATGGGCCTAACCGGCTAACGGGCTAACGGGCTCAACGGCCTAACCGGCTAACGGGCTTAACCGGCCAACGGGCTTAACCGGCCAACGGGCTAACGGACTCAACCAACCCATGCCAGAACCTCTGCTAACGGTCGAGGACCTCACGGTCCACTTTCACGGCGCCGAAAACCGCGTGGCGAAAGCCGTCGAGGGCGTTGGATTTACCGTGGGGCGTGAGGAAACCGTCTGCCTGGTCGGCGAATCCGGCTGCGGCAAGACCGTCTCGGCCCTCAGCATTCTGGGCTTGATCCGCCAGCCGCCGGGTGACATCACGTCCGGCCGCATCCTGTTTGGCGGACAAGACCTGCTGAAGCTGGCCGAGGAGGACCTGCAGCACATTCGCGGCAACCGCATCGCGATGGTCTTCCAGGAGCCGCTCACGTCCCTGAATCCCGTTTTCAAAATCGGCGACCAGATCGCCGAAGCCATTCGCATTCACAAGAAAATTGACGAGGGGGCCCTGCTCGCGCGCTGCGTAAGGCTCCTGAGCGATGTCGGCATCCCGTCCGCGGCCGAGCGTCTCGATGCCTATCCGCACGAACTCAGCGGCGGGCAGCGGCAACGGGTCATGATCGCCATGGCCCTGGCCTGCAATCCTGAACTGGTGATCGCCGACGAGCCGACGACGGCGCTGGATGTCACCGTTCAGGCCCAGATCCTGAAGCTCTTCGGCAGCCTGCAGCAGAAGCACCGGATGTCGGTGCTCTACATCACCCACGACCTGGGGGTCGTATCGGCCGTGGCCGATCGGGTCTATGTCATGTATGCGGGCATCATTGCCGAACAGGGCGAAACCGGTCACATCTTCGGGGATGCGCGCCATCCTTACACGCAGGGATTGCTGGCATCCCTGCCCACGCGTGCCAAAAGGGGCCGGCGGCTCCACAGCATCCCGGGCGCCGTCCCCGACCCGGCCCACAAGCCGCCGGGGTGTCCTTTTCACCCGCGCTGCCCGCACATCGAACCATCGTGCCGGGAGCGCTTTCCACAACTGTGCGACTACGGCGGCGGCCACCTGGCCCGCTGCCCGGTCCTTTACGCCAACAGCCGGAAATGACCGAGGCCGATGAAAAACAGATGAACCCTGTCCCCGCAGACGACATCATCCTCGAGGTCCGCGACCTGAAAAAGCATTTTCCGGTGCGTTCCGGTTTTTTCCTGCGGGTCACCGGCTGGATAAAGGCCGTCAACGGCGTCGATTTCAAGATCCGCCAGGGCCAGACGCTGGGCCTGGTGGGAGAAAGCGGCTGCGGTAAATCCACGGTCGCCCGCATGGTCATGCGACTCTTGCAGCCGGACGCCGGCCTGATTTTTTTCCGGCAGGACGATATCAGCCGCCTGTCGGAAAAAGAATTGAAGCCGTATCGCAAGCAGATGCAGATCGTCTTTCAGGACCCTTACGGATCCCTCAACCCCCGCATGACCGTCGGGCAGTCGATCGAAGAAGGGCTGCGGATTGTCGGCATTGCCCGCGGGCGGCGGCGCAGAGATCGCCTGGCCGAGCTGCTGGAGATGGTCGGCATGTCGCCCGAGAGCGCCGGACGCTACCCGCACGAGTTCAGCGGCGGCCAGCGGCAGCGGATCGGAATCGCCCGCGCCCTGAGCGTCGATCCGGCCCTGATCATCTGCGACGAACCGATTTCGGCCCTGGATGTTTCCATTCAGGCCCAGGTGATTAACTTGTTGAAAGACTTGCAGGACCGCCTGGGGTTGAGCTACCTCTTCATTTCGCACGACCTGAACGTGGTGGGCTATCTGTGCAACCAGGTCGCCGTCATGAACAAGGGCTACATCATGGAATATGCCGCGGCCGAAGACCTCTATGCCCATCCGCGGCACCCGTACACCCAAACGCTGCTGGCGGCCATACCGGATGTCGACCGCGGCCAAAAGAAAGATATCCAACTCAAAGACCCGGGCCCGCGGCCGGGCCCGCCGCCGTCAGGCTGCGTTTTTCAGGATTCCTGCCCGCAAAGCGACGCCGCCTGCCGGCAGCCGTATCTCGCGTTACGGCCGGTCGCACCGGATCATTTCGTCCGCTGCTGGAGAATCGACGAAGACGATGCTGTACGCATGGTTCCCGAGGATTGACAGTTAGTTTCCGTCCAGAAATGGCCCTTTTCCGCAATTTCGGCGTCAATCGGCGGAATCCCCTGTGCGGCATACAACAGTATGCCTCCGCGCAATGCCGCCGATTTCCTTGAACTTGCGGAAAATTGCACATTTCTGAATCGGAAACTGAGCCGTGTCAAAAATGAAATCCCGGATAGGCACTAGTTAGAGGTTGAGAGGTTTCCCGCGCCGGCAGTATTCACGGTTCACGGTTAAAAGCGCGTGGCCCTACTCCGCCACAATGCATCAAGATTGGTATAGTCCCGCCGCCGGCGGGATTGAGTTGATTTGGTCAGTTGAGTCAGTAAAGGAGTATAAAGTTTGGGAAATCAACATTTTTAACCTTTGAACCTTGGAACTCGGAACCTTGAACCGATCAGTTTGGGTTTTAAGCTAACGGTATTGAATCCCAACGAGGCGCCCGATGACACCTTCGACACCACCCGGCGAAATCGACACCCGGATCCATTATCTCAAACAGCGGCTGGAAAAGGCCGGAATCGAAGCGGCGCTGATCCTTCAGAACTCGGACCTTTTTTATTTCGCCGGCACCATCCAGCAGGCCCATCTCTTCGTGCCGGTCGATGGCGAACCGTTGCTCATGGTCCGCAAGGACATCGAGCGCGCCGCGGACGAATCACCGCTGCGCAACATAATCCCCCTCTCCCGGCCGCAGGAACTGCCGGACCTGCTGCGCGACAACGGCCTCAAGGTTCCGCGCCGTCTTGGCCTCGAACTCGATGTCCTGCCCGCCAATCTCTACCTGGGCTACCGTGATATCTTTCCCGGGGTCGAGCTTGCGGACATTTCGACCGCGGTCCGTCGCATCCGCTCGGTAAAATCCGACCACGAAATCGCCTTGATCACCGCCGCGGCCGCTTTTTCGGATCGGGTCGCCGAGAGCGTCAAGGAGTTCCTGCACGAAGGGATAACCGAAATCGAACTGGCCGGCCTGATCGAAGCCCGCGCCCGCGCCCTGGGCCACCAAGGCATCATCCGCATGCGGCTGTGGGGCAGCGAGCTGTTCTACGGCCACCTGATGGCCGGGGCGGCGGCCGCCGTGCCGAGCTACCTGGCCTCCCCCACCGGCGGCGCGGCCATGAGCCCGGCCGTGGCCCAGGGGCCGAGTTTCCGACCGATCGGGCGCCGCGAACCGGTCCTGGTCGACTACGTCTTCGCCCACCAAGGCTACCTGTCCGACCACACGCGCATCTTCGCCATCGACGGCTTGTCCGATGACCTGCTTCAGGCTCATCAAGCCATGCTGGCCGTACAGGCCATGGTTAAAAACGAGGCCAAACCCGGCGTTCGGACCGGCGCGGTGTACGACAAGGCCGTGACGATGGCCGCCGATCTGGGCTACGCCGACAACTTCATGGGCGTGGGCGAGCGCCGCATCCGCTTTATCGGCCACGGCATCGGCATCGAGCTGGACGAGTATCCCTTCCTGGCCAAGGGGCAGCGACTCGAGTTTCAGCAGAACATGATCGTGGCCCTCGAACCAAAGCTGATCTTTCCGGGAGTCGGCGTCGTCGGCATCGAAAACACCCACGTCGTCACGGCCGACGGCCTGCGGCAATTGGGAAAATTCAACGAAGAGGTCACTATTGTGAGTTGAGTCGGTTGAGCCGGTTTTGTGGGTGAAGCCCACGGGTAAATGAGTTTTGACTGGCTCAACGGGCATATCGGGCCAACGGACTAACGGGCTCAACCCCTGATTTGGAGGATTACCCCATGACTACAGAAAACCTCACCGCAGCCCAACTGCGCAATCAAATCCACACCGCGAAATGGCGGCAACCGACTTCGGGAGCGGCGCGCGGCTTCGTCCAGGCCAACCTGGTGATGCTGCCTGAAAGCGAGGCCTTCAACTTTCTGCTGTTCTGCGTCCGCAATCCCAAACCCTGTCCGATCCTCGATGTGCTCGAGGCCGGGGTGTTCGAGCCTAAAATAGCCCCCGGAGCCGACCTGCGTCAGGATCTGCCCCGTTACCGGATCTACCGCAACGGCAAGTTGGCAAAAGAAGCCGACACCGTCACCGACGAGTTCAACGAAGACATGGTCAGCTTTCTTTTAGGCTGCAGTTTCTCCTTCGAAAACGCCCTGCAGGCCGCCGGCCTGCCGATCAGGAATATCGACGAAGGCAAAAATGTGTCCATGTACATCACCAGCCGCACCTGCTCGCCGGCCGGCCCCTTTTCCGCCCCCCTGGTGGTCAGCATGCGGCCGATGACGCCCGAACAGGCCGTGCGTGCGGTCCAGATCACCACCCGCTTCCACCTGACCCACGGCGCGCCTATCCACATCGGCGATCCGTATCAGATCGGCATCAAGGATCTTCAGCATCCGGAATTCGGCGACCCGGTGACCATTCAACCGGGCGAAGTGCCCGTTTTCTGGGCCTGCGGGGTGACATCGTCCCTGGCCGCCACCTCCACTCCCCTGCCGCTGGTGATCACCCACGCCCCGGGGCACATGTTCGTCTCCGACCTGAAAGATGAGAACATGACACTTTTTTAAATAGGTCAGAATCCGGCTGCCGCGCGCCCGAAACACGATGATAAAATGCAGAATTATTTATGACCGGTGACAAAGAACTGCTTGCATTGAGAAAGATCCAATCCATGCGAATCATACCTCCAAGAAAATTCTGGGAAACGCTCAAAAAATCAACCACCGGATGAACCCTGACCGGAAAAGCTGTTAGGCGTCTTACCGGGAACCTGTCCGTGCCGATCAAATATTTCAGCCGTGACTGTGAGCAAATCAGCAAAACGGAGCAAACGGCGTTTTAGTGCGCGGTTTTTCATGGATGTTTTTCTACGATACGGATAAACACCAACTGCCGCAGAGTGCTTTTAATCGATCAAGGAAAATCGAATATCAAGGTAAATTTGCCTTCATGTCCAATTATCAGGGCAAATTGACCTGATAATCAATGGATAGGCCCTGGAAGTACAGAGAGGAGAGCACGATGAGCAACGAACAGGTGGCACCTGAGACGAAAGGTGTTACGGTGAAGTTACTTGCAACGGTTGACCTTGGCCCTGAGATCGAGGGCATGGCAGGG
>JBAPSB010000101.1:0-1892 GCA_049281435.1 Desulfobacterales bacterium | reverse complement strand
GCATAGCGGTCGGCGGCCATGGCTGCGGGCAGAAGCGACTCGATGCGGTGAATATCGTTAGTCATTGATTAATGACACTATTGATGGTTAAAAAATAAGCGTCGCATATCTTAACAAACCGATTGCGGCAAGAAAAGCGCCAAACCGACCGGACGATCGCCGGTGATTGCCCGGAGTGTCATCCACCCATCACTACGGAGAGCCGCCATGAAATTTGTCATCATCGGCGCCGATGCCGCCGGCATGAGTGCCGCCAGCAGGGCCAAACGCACCACCCCCGACCTCGAGGTGACCGTATTCGAAAAAACCCACGACGTTTCCTACAGCGCCTGAGGGATGCCTTACGTGATTGGCGATCCCCGGCGGGGCATCGACGAGTTGATTGTCAGGCGGGCCGAGGTTTTTCGTGAAAAACAAGGCATCAACCTGTTCACCGGTCATCCGGTAGACCGGATCGACCGGGCCGCAAAAGTCGTCGGCGGGACAACCCTGGAGAGTGAAGCGTTCGAAGCGTCGTATGACAAGCTTCTGATCGCCACCGGCGCCGGCGGGGACCTGCCCGACATCGAGGGCATCGATCTGCCCGGGGTGGTGACGTTGAGAAACCTGGCGGACGGTCGTCGCATCGAGCGCCTCATCGCTACCCAGAGGGTCAGGCAGGTGGTCATTCTCGGCATGGGCTACATCGCGCTGGAAATGTGCGAAGCCCTGCGCGCGCTCGATATCGAAGTGGCCATGGTCAAGCCCGGCGCCCGGTTCCTGCCCTGGCTCCAAGCGGAGCTGGCCGCACGGGTCGCAAAGGAAGTTGCCGATCATGGAGTGGCCGTGCATGCCGGACACCAAATCGAGCGCATCGAATCTGCCGGCGGCCGGTTGCGGGTCGTCTGTGACCGCCTGGCCCTGGAAGGCGACATGGTGCTGGCCGCAACCGGTGTCACCCCCAACAGCTCATTGGCCGAAGCCGCCGGCCTGGAACTGAGCGTGCGGAAATCGATCGCCGTGGACCGCCGGCTGCAGACCTCGGATCCAGACATTTATGCGGCCGGCGACTGCGCCGATGCCTTCCATGTCGTGACGGGACGCAAGACCTGGGTCCCCCTGGCGCTGCGGGCCAACCGGTCCGGGTGGGCCGTCGCCGACACGGTCTGCGGGCGCCCCGCGGAACTTCCGGGCATCGTCGGCACCGCCGTCTTTCGGGTCTTCGAGCTGGAAGTGGCCCGGACGGGTCTGGATTTACACGAGGCCGAAAAGGAGGGGTTCACGCCGGTGGAAAAGATGATCAAGACCCGTTCGCGCGCCCATGGTCATCCGGGCAGCCGCACGATTTACGTGAACATGGTCGGCGATAAAAACACCGGCCTCTTCCTGGGCGTCCAGATGGTCGGCCGGGAAGGCGTCGCCCACCGGATCAATGCCCCGGCCGTCGCCCTGCACGCCCGCATGAACGTGGCGGAGTTCAGCCAGACCGACCTGTCCTACGCACCGCCTTTCGGCCCGACCTGGGACCCGTGCCTGACGGCCGCCAACCAGCTGCTGAAGGAGTTTTAAAAAGATTACCGATGCCCCCCCCTTTTGCAAGGCGATTTTATGAATATGTTGACAACAGGCCGCCACAGTGCGGCCGAAAAAAAATGATCGTAGGGGCACGGCATGCCGTGCCCCTACAGAGCGGCGATTTATCCAAACCAAATAGCCCGTAAACGGCTCAAACAGACAGCCGCTTTTCGCGACCGTTCATCGGTCTCCAGCGCGTCGTTTCTAAGCATCATAATGACCGTCAGTATGGAAATGCTAAAATGGAAGATATCCTTAAACCCAATAAACTCTACAAACTCAACAAACTCAATCAACCCAATCAACTCCATGAACGCAATAAACTCAGCCAACTGACC
>JBAPSB010000100.1:0-11875 GCA_049281435.1 Desulfobacterales bacterium | reverse complement strand
GTGGCGAACAGCCGCAAATCGCCGGCCGCGGGTGGCCGGACGGCCGCCTGGCGGGTGATCCGGCCGCCGTCGGCATAATCCAGAACGATGCCGATGCGGCGGGCGGCCAGGCGCCGGCCGCGCAGGTCGGCACCGATCCGCTCCACGAGGTGGTAAAGGATGCCCTCCACCACGGCCGTGTCGTTGGTGTCGGTTTCGAAGGTGTGCTCGGCTCGGGCCGCCGGCGGGTTCTGGCCCACCGGCAACACCGGCGAGGGGTCGATGCCGTGGACCGTTTCGTACAGCACCTGCCCGCGGCTGCCGAACGCCAGCGCGAGCTGGGCCGGGGAGAGGCGGGCCAGTTGACCGGCGCGGGCCAGGTTGAAATCCCGCAGCCGGCCGAGGTCCTCCGGTTCGATTCCGGGAATCAGGTAAAGGGGCAGCGGCGCCAGGAAACCGGGCTCCGAGCCCGCCGGGACAATCGATTCGCCATGCGGCTTGACCGTGCGCGAGGCCACCTTGGCGACCAGCTTGCTGGTGGCGACGGACCAGATCGGATCGAATCCCAGGTCGCGGCGCACGGCCCGGCGGATGCGTTCGGCCAGATCCGGGGACGGACCGAAGAGACGCCCGGTGCCGGTGGCGTCGATGAACAGGTGACCCCGGTGATCGGTCATTTCGATCAGCGGCGAATAGGGCAGGGCGTGCTTGAGAAAACCGGTCATGGCCCGCTCGTAGCGGTCGACGTGCGGCGGCAGCACGGTCGCATCCGGGCAGCAGCGCAGGGCCCGGCGCAGGGCCATGGCCTTGCGGACCCCGCTGCGGTACGCCTCGTCGCTCATGTCGTAAACGACGGCGCGGGCGGCGCCGGCGGGCGCGATGATCACCGGCCGGTCCCGCAGCCGGCGGTCCACCACGCGCTCCACCGCCACGGCAAAGTCGGCCACGTTCAAGTGAATGATCGAGCGGTTCAATTCGGTTTAGCCCGTTAGGCCCGTTTAGCCGGTTGGCCTGTTGGGCTGGGCTGGCGTTTGGTCGGGATTCGCTGTCATTTGTGAGATCCTTTCCGGTGGCGTTTCAAGTATCGAATCAGGCCGTCGATAATTTTATGTACTTTTCCACAATGATTGTAGGCGCTTTGAAATTCGTCTCCGGCGATATGTTTTTGGGCTAAAGCCACGTACAGACAATTTTGCACTTCAGAGCATGAACGCCTCGAATAATTTAAAAATCTTACGAATTCAGGCGAAGAAAAAGACCGCGATATGGCGAGGCGAAGGCTATGAGCCGACTCAATCCCGCTTTAGCGGGCCTAACCGGCCAACGGGCTCAACGGGCTCAACCGGCCAACCGGCCCTCCGCAGCAGGCGGGTCATCCGGCGGGCATTCCGGGGCGCCTGGGCCTGGACGTGGTTGCCGAACAGCAGGATGCCCCGGCGGGCGCGGCGGCTCAGGCGTTCGATCCGCTCCCCGGCCCATTCGCCCAGCTCGTCGTCGCTGTAGCAGTAGTCGAACTGCCGCGATGCCTTGCCCGAACGCCAGCCGCTTTCGTTGCGGCCGTGGAAGCGGATGCAGAAGAGGTCCGGGTTGGTGACGGCGTCCCGGACTGGAAAAACGGTCGCCGGGGACGGGCCGTCGACGGCCACGAGCGCCACCCGGCGACATTCCAGTTCGTTCAGGACCCGGTCGTTGGCCCAGGAACGGTGGCGAAATTCAACCGCCAGGGGTAGCCCCTGAAGCACGTCCAGCAGGTCCGCCAGGTAGCGGCGATGAGCCGCCGTGCGGTCGAACGTCGGCGGCAGCTGGATCAGGACGGCCGCCAGCTGCCGGCTCTGGAGCAGCGGTGCGAGGCCGTCCCGGTAGTCACGGGCCAGATCCGGCCACCGCTGAGCGTCGATTTCGTGCGTCAGGGTGCGCGTCAGCCGCACGGCAAACAGAAACGTCGGCGGCACCTGGCGGCGGCGGCGTTCGAGCGTCTCGGCCCGGGGCAGTTGGTAGGCCGTGGCATTGATCTCGGTTATGGGAAAGTGGCGGGCATACAGCGCCAGCATCCGTCCGGCCGAAGTGCCGGGCGGGTAGAACCCGGCAGCGACCCATTCGGTGTAGGAATAGCCGCTGGTGCCGACGTACAGGCGGCAGGGGGGCGAAGAGACGGCGGAGGGGGCGGTTGTCATGCGTCATTCGGCGATTGAAACGTTACGGGTTGCGAGTTACGGGTTCCGAGTGTCAAGTTTTAAGATAGTTGCGGAGGCCTGACGATGTGTGTCACAGGCTTCGACTTCTTCCGCCTTTAGCCTTTCACCTTTAGCCTTCAGCCTTTAGCCTTTCGCCTTTCACCTCTCACCTTATCCCCTCCGGGCCCCGGTATACCCCGATGACCTTGCCCTGGATCAAGACATCTTCGAAGCCGTAGCGCAGCGTCGGGTAGGCCGGGTTTTCCGGGCGCAGTTCGATGTGATCGCGGCGATGGAAAAACCGCTTGACCGTGGCTTCCTCCTGTCGGATTAACGCCACGACGATTTCACCGTCTTCGGCGTACTGACGCGGTTCACAGATCACCAGATCGCCGTCCAGGATGGCGGCCGCCGTCATCGAATCGCCCTTGACGCGCAGGGCGAACAACGGGGCTGCGCGGTAGAGGCCGGCATCGACCACCAGGCTGCCGTCCCATTCGGGTTGGGCATACAGCGGCAGACCGGCGGCGATCCGGCCGATGATCGGAACCTCCCGCCAGCGCATGGCCGCCGCGGTCTGATGCGCACGGTTGAGCAGATGGACCGCCCGGCTGTAGCGGCCGTCGCGCCGCACGAGCCCTTTGGCTTCCAGAACCTTGAGCATTTGTGAAACCGCGGCGTGGCTGATGCCCAGCTCGCGGGCGGCCTGGCGCAGGCTGGGAATTTTTCCGTCCCGGCGGATCGACTCTTCCAGGTAGACGAGAAATCGCTGCTGCTTGGCGGTGACATCCGGCGGCACCACGAAGACCTCCCTTCCGAAATAATGATGATTGCAATTTAGCGCCAGAAAATGTAAATGTCAATGTAAATGTAATGTGAATATCGGTTAGCCCGTTGGCCCGTGGCCCGTTGAGCCGCTTGAACCGGTTGAGCCGATTGAGCCGGTTGAGGCTGCCGCGGTGGGAGTGAGCCATGACGGGGGCGAAGATTTTCTCGATGTACCCAAGGTGTGAGGATGGAATTCAATCGGATATGGCAAGGCCAACAGCGCGTATTATACGATCCACTGGTAAGCCGGATAGGTCGGTTTGGCTTTCACCCACTGACCCGACGGGCAAACGGGCTCAACGGGCTGACCGGCCAACCGACTGGCACTGCGGACAGATGTGGGTCGATCGTTGGCCGACCAGGAGGCGCTGGATCGTTTGGTGGCAGCGGGGGCAGGGCGTTCCGGTGCGGCGGAAGACCTTGAGCCGGTCCTGGTTACGGCCCCGGTGGCGGGCGATGGAATAGAAGTTGGCCTTGCCGGTGCCCAGGCTGGTGCCCAGGTTTTTCAAGCCGCGTTTGAGGACGCGCGGAATCGCACGGCTGAGGGCCTTCACCTCGGCCGCGCAGAGGGTGTCGGAACGGCGGCAGGGGTGGAGTTCGGCCTCCCAGAGGGCCTCGTCCACATAGATGTTGCCCAGGCCGGCGATGACGGTCTGGTCGAGCAGCAGCGGCTTGAGCAACCGTTTGCGGCCGGACAGGATTTTTCCGAGCGTTTCGGCGCCGAAGGACGATTCCAGCGGTTCGGGCCCCAATTGCCCCAGCACGGAAGCGGGGTCCGACACCAGAAACATGCGCCCGAACTTACGGGTGTCGTGGAACCGCAGTTCATAGGTGTTGTCGAGTTCGAGGACGACATGTTCGTGGGGCGACGACGCGGTGCCGCGCGGCACCAGGTGCAGCCGTCCGGACATGCGCAGGTGAATCAGCAGGTGATCCCCGGGGGCCAGGTCGAACACCAGGAATTTTCCCCGCCGCCGAATGGCGCCGATCGTCTTGAAGCGGATGCGGCGCTTGAAGTCGCGCAGGCTGGGGGCGGCGACGCTGCGGGGCCAGGACACCCGGGCGCCTGTGAAGGAGACGCCCACCAGGCCGGCGGCATTCAGGTCGTTGACCAGGGTCTGGACTTCAGGCAGTTCGGGCACTTTGGTGCAGCTCCTCCAAAAAAATGTTTCAGGTTAAACGGACCGTAATGTGCCGACGTCCGCGCTCCCTGTCAAGGCATTGGCGCGCAGGGCGGATTTTTCGATGAATATACGGGGGAGAGCAGTAGCGGCCGACGCGCAGACTGCATGTCTTTTATGGGCCGCCGGGCGGCGGGGCCGGGTCGATCCTTGACGCTCCGGTCCCCCTTTTGTATAATCCATTTTTAAAAAATACAATATGTTGTATATGTTATCCAATCCGGAATCCGGAACCTGAAATCCTAAGGTGAACCGCCATGGATCTTTTGCTTCAAACGGTGATCGGCCTGCTGCACACTTGGCGGATCGAACTCCTGCTGGGGGTGATGGCACTGGTGCTGGTGGCGATCCTGCTGCTGGTGATTCGACTGGCGGGGCGCCTGCCGGCCGGTGGGTTTTCGGTGTTGCTGGAGCGCCAGGCCGGATCCGACCAGCGCCTGCAGCGCCTGGAGGAGGCCTTCAGGGACGAGGCCGCCCACGGCCGGCAGGAGGCCGCCGGCAGTGCCCGGCTGATGCGTGAAGAACTGCGCGGCGCGATGCGGGATTCCGGCGAGTCGCTGCTCAACCGCCTGGCGGAAAACGCCGGCACTCAAAAGAACCAGCTCGATTCGTTTTCGAAGCACCTGCTGGACATGACCCGGTTGAACGAAGAAAAGCTCGAGGCGCTGCGCCGTTCGGTGGAGAACCGGCTGCGCGATTTACAGCAGGACAACAGCCTCAAACTGGAGCAGATGCGCGCCACGGTGGACGAGAAACTGCACGACACCCTGGAAAAGCGCCTGGGGGAATCCTTCCGGCAGGTCGGCGACCGTCTGGAGCAGGTCTACCGGGGGTTGGGTGAAATGCGCCGTCTGGCCGTGGGCGTCGGCGACTTGAAAAAGGTGCTCACAAATGTCAAGACCCGCGGTACTTGGGGTGAAATCAGGTTGGGCGCCATCCTCGAGCAGATCCTGACACCGGACCAGTACGGTGTCAACGTGGCGACCCGCAAAAACGCCACCGAGCGGGTCGAATATGCGGTGCGCCTGCCGGGGATGGGCGAGGACCGGTCCGAGGTGGTGTGGCTGCCGATCGATGCCAAGTTTCCCCAGGAGGATTATCAGCGGCTGGTGGACGCCCAGGAGGCGGCCGAGAAGGAGCAGGCTGAAAAATCGATTCAGTGCCTGGAGGCGCGCATCAAGGCCGAGGCCAGGTTCATCCGTGAGAAATACATCGACCCGCCGCACACGACCGATTTCGGCATTATGTTTCTGCCGGTTGAAGGGCTGTACGCCGAAGTGCTGCGGCGGCCGGGACTTTGCGATTTCCTGCAGCGCGAGCACCGCGTGATGGTGGCCGGGCCGACCACGCTGGCGGCGCTGCTCAACAGCCTGCAGATGGGATTCAGGACCCTGGCGGTCGAAAAACGTTCCAGTGAAGTGTGGCAGCTCCTGGGAAGGGTCAAGACCGAGTTCGGCAGGTTCGGCGACGTATTGGCCAAGACCAAGAAAAAACTCCAGGAAGCCAGCAACACCATCGACAGCGCCCAGGTGCGAACGCGGGTGATTTCCCGCAAACTGGAGAAAGTGCAGGAGATTACCCTGGACCAGCCGGTCGAGTAATCTCCCCCATTGTTTACCCTGCAGGAAAGCCGGAGAGCTTCAGATCCTGAATTGCCGAGGGCTTGCGGTAGGAGATTACAACTTCACCCTCGACGCCTTGACTCAGAAGCCCTCCGACTTTTGCAACGGTGGAGTCTCTTTTCCGCCGGCAGCTTCCGGTGATCTAAGGATGCAGCGGTGTTTTGCTGTCGGCCGCAGGCCCGTTTTCTGGCAGGCGGATGACCAGAACCGGTTTTTTACAGCGGCGCAGGACCCGGCGCGACGTGCTGCCGATCACCACCTGCTCCAGCATCCCCTGCCCGTGGGACCCCATCACGATCAGGTCGGCATCGATTTTGTCGGCCGTCGCGATGATGCGGCCCACCGGATGACCGGTTTCCACCAGGATCCGGTCCACATCGAGAGGGCATTGCGGGGTTTCACGACAAAACGAGGCCGTGAAATCTTCCAGGCGTTTTTGAAGGGAGGCGATGACCTCCCGCTGTTTTTCATCCCTGAGCGATGACCAGCGTTTCTCACCGACGATGTCGCCGATGAGCAACATGGTGGTGGGGGAAATTTCCTCCAGCACGTGCAGGATCGTGATCTTCGCGGTGTAGCGATTGGCCAGGCTGGCGGCATACCCGAAAGCATAGCGCGCATTTTCCGACAGGTCCGTCGCGTAAAGGATGTGGTGTATTTCAGGCAGCATACTCTTTCTCCTCTTTAAGCCGTTCAGGCTATTTGGCCGTCGCGGTGCAGGATGGTGGTTTGAGTCGGCTGGGTCGGTTGTGTCAGGTAAGTCAGTAAGAAATATGGTAGATTTTATCGAATCAACGATTTCCCGTTTAACGGATATAGCGGTTGGGTCGATGGTGTCAACCCATTGTGAATAAAAAATGCCAACCGTCTCCGTGGAGCCGGTTGGCATCAGATCTGTTGCGGCCGGCTACGCCCGTGCCGCCGGAGCTATCACTTGGTCAGTGGATACTTGGGCCGGATAATGTCGTAGTAGGCTTTTTCCGACACCGTCCCCCAGGGGCCGATGACTTTCTGGAAGGCCTTGAAGGATTCGTTGGCCTTGGTGGCCATGGGCGATTTTTTGGCCTCTTCCTCGACGACCTCCTGTGACATCGTGCGCAGGGCGTTGAGGACCTCTTCCGGAAACTGGACCAACTGCACGTTGTGCTTGGTGATCAGTTCCTGCAGGGCGGCACCGTTGCGGGCTTCGAACTGGGACAGGACCCACAGTTCGTTTTCCATGCAGACGGAGTCGATTATGTGCTGAAGGTCCTTGGGCAGCGATTCAAAGGCCTTCTTGTTGAAAAAGTACTCCAGGTAGGTTCCCGGCTCGTGCCAGCCGGGGTAATAATAGTACTTGGCCGCCTCGTAGAATCCCATCCGCAAATCGTGCAGGGGGCCAACCCATTCGGTGGCGTCGATCACGCCGCGCTCCAGGTTGGTGAAGATCTCGCCGCCGGCCGTCAGGACCACCGTCCCGCCGGCTTTGGCCACCACCTTGCCGCCCAGGCCCGGGATGCGCATCTTGAGCCCCTTGAAGTCGTCGATGGTGTTGATCTTCTTGTTGAACCAGCCGCCCATCTGCACCCCGGTCGAGCCGCCCGGCCGCGGTATCAGATTGAAGGCCGCATAGCATTCCTCCCAGAGTTTGAGCCCGTCGCCGCCGTGGAACCAGGCCGCCATGCCCTGGGCATTCATGCCGAAGGGGACCGCCGAAAACCATTGCACCGCCGGCTCCTTGCCGGCCCAGTAGTAGGCCGCACCACTGCCGGCCTCGACCGTGCCGTCCGAAACGGCCTGAAAGCTCTCGAGCGCCGGAACCAGTTCGCCGGCGGCGAACACCTGAATTTTGAGCCGCCCGTCGCTGACTTCTTCGACCCGTTTGGCCAGGCGTTCGCACCCTTCCTGCAGCACCGGCAGCTTGGGCGGCCAGGTGGTCACCATTTTCCACTGATATTTCTTTTCCGTGATGACAGCCGGGGCTGCCGCCTCTTTTTTTTCTTCTTCTTTCTTCCCACAGCCCACGATGCCGGCGGTGGCCGCCACGGCTGCTGCAGCGCCGATACCGGCATTTCTCAGAAAATCACGTCGTTTCATCTGTATCCTCCTTGTTTCAATGGGTGAAATTGTACGACGGAATCCGTGAGAAGGGCCCTCCGCCGCCTTTACCGGCTAAGTTTAACGAAGGTTACATCGTGCTGAAAATTAAATTCTGAAAGCGAAGCACGATTCGGTTACGCTGCAAGCTCTCGCAATCATCGTCCTTACTTATAGCCCGGTGCCTGCGAGGTCAAGATCCAAAGATGACATTCGGCAGCCAGGTGGCCAGCTTGGGGAAGAAAACGATGATCAGCAGGCCGATGATCTGAAATATGACAAACGGAATGATGCCGCGGTAAATATGACCGGTGCTTATTTCGGGCGGTGTCACCGCTTTCAGGTAGAACAGCGAAAAGCCGAAAGGCGGCGTCAAAAAAGAGGTCTGCAGGTTGACCGCGATCAAAATGCAGAACCAGAGTGGATCGTAGCCGAAGTCGATCATGATCGGGGCCAGCACCGGAACGTGGATGAACGTGATCTCGATGAAGTCCAGAAAAAAGCCGATGCAGAAAATCAGCCCCATGACGATCGCCAGGACCGCGTTGTGGGAATACTTGGCGGCCAGGCCGCCCAGGAATCCGCGCACGAGGCTGTCGCCCCCCAGGCCGCGAAACACCAGCCCGAAGGCGGCTGCGCCGCACAGGATGATGAAGACCATGCAGGTCAGTCTGACGGTGGTCAGCATCACTTCGCGCAGGATGGACATGTTGAACTTACGGTTGGCGACGGTCAACCCGGTGGCGCCCACGGCGCCCACGGCGGCGGCCTCGGTCGGCGAGGCGATACCGGCGAAAATCGACCCCAAAACAAAAAGCATCAACGACAGGGGCGGCACCAGGGCCTTCATGACCCTGACGATCATCTGTCGCGGAGAAATGGCGGCCAGTTCCGCGCGCGGGATGGCCGGGGCGTATTGGGGCTTGAGAAACGAGATGATCAGAATGTAGAGAATGAACAGGCCGACCAATACCAAGCCGGGCAGCACGGCACCCATGAATAGGTTGCCGACGGGCACCCCGACGATATCGCCGATGAGCACCAAAACGATACTGGGCGGAATGATCTGGCCCAGGGTCCCGGAAGCCGCCACCGTGCCGGTGGCCAGTTCCTTCTGGTAGCCGCGCCGCAGCATGGTCGGCACCGCCAGCAGGCCCATGGTGACGACCGTGGCACCGACGATTCCGGTCGAGGCGCCGAGCAGGGCGCCGACCACCACCACCGAGATGGCAAGGCCGCCGCGCATGCGGCCGAACAACAGGCCCATGGTGTCAAGGAGTTCCTCGGCCAGGCCGGAGCGCTCCAGCATGACGCCCATGAAGACGAACAGCGGAACCGCGATCAGCGTGATGTTGGTCATCACGCCCCAGATCCGCAGGGGCAGCAGATCGAAGAACGACCAGCCGAAGCCGATCAGGCCGAACACCAGGGCGGTGCCCATCAGGGTGAAGGTGACCGGAAAGCCGGCCATCAGCACGATCGTCAGCGCCAGAAACATCCAGGCCGGAAGGTATTCCATCAGGCGCCCTCCTGATTGACCGATTCGACCCCCAGGATCTGCAGCAGGCTGTGGATGCCCAGCGACAGTCCCTGGAGGAGGAGGAGGCCGAAGCCGACCGGAATCAGGCCCTTGACGACATAGCGGTAGGGGATGCCGCCGGGATCCGGCGAGCCTTCCATCATGGCGTAGGAGTTCTGAGCGAAGTGCCAGGAGGTCAGGATGACCAGGAGGCAGCCGGGAATCAGGAAAATCAAAACGCCGACCAGGTTGATCCAGGCCCGGCCCTTGCCGCTCAGGCGCTGATAGATGATGTCAACGCGCACATGGCCGTCTTTTAACAGCGTGTAGCCGGCGCCGATCAGAAAGACAAAGGCGAAGAGGTGCCACTCGAGTTCCTGGGTGAAAACGAAACTGATGTTGAAGAGGTAGCGCATCACGACATCGCCGAACACCACCACAACCAGTCCCAGGCTGACCCATGCCACCCCGCGCCCGATCCACTCGTTGATGGTGTCGATACCGCGGGCCAGCGCCGTGAGTATTTTCATCGCGAGGCGCACCTTTGAAACGAATTGAAAGCGTTCAAAAACTGAAAATCATTTATTGGGCACGGCACTATAGGAAAAAGGGAAGAAGGAGTCAAGAATTAATCCTTTAGATCATCTATATTATCATTAGAATGGACGGGGACAGGGTCTCCGGCTAAGGGATAAAAAAGGGTGGCACCGGAATTCAGGTTTTTCTTGATTCGCGAAGGTGAATGCGGTAGGAATTGGCAATTGAGATAAATCTCATAATGCGGCCGGGGTCGGCCGGCGGAAGGAATCGCGATCGCATGGGGCGAAGACCGGGATATTGGGCGGACGATTATATCCAGCGCAAACGCACGGCCCGAGAGGCCATGCGTCTGATACGACCGGGCCAGCGGGTTTTTATCGGCGCCTCCTCGGGTGAACCGCAGCATCTGGTGCGGGCGCTGTCGGAGGATCTGGAGCGTCTGACCGATCTGGAGATTGTGCGCCTGCTGGCGTATGAAAGCACGCCCCTTTCCCTGATGGCCAACAAATCGCGGGACGAGGCCCTGAATATCCGCTTTTTTTATTCCGGTTCAGCCAAACCGCGCGGGCTGGCGCGGAACAAACGGTTTATCACCCCGCTGCACCTGTCCGCGGTGCCGCGATTGTTCGAGAGCCGCCGGCTGCCGATTCACGTGGCATTGATCCAGGTTGGCCCGCCGGACGATTTCGGGTGGCTGAGCCTCGGGGTTGCGGTCGACATTACCCTGGCAGCCGCCCAATCGGCCGACATCGTCATCGCCCAGGTCAATACCCGCGTTCCGCGGACCCTCGGACGCAGTTTCGTGCATGTCAACGATGTGGACGTGATCGTCGAGCACGACGAGGCGCTCCTGACCATCGGCGCAGCGGCGGACTCTCCGCAGGCCAATACCATCGCCAAGCACATCGCCCGGCTGGTGGACGACGGCTCCACCATCCAGATCGGTCTCGGCACCGCCCCCCAGGCCGTGATGCTGGCCCTTTCGGAAAAAAACGACCTGGGTATTCACACCCAGTACCTCACCGATGAGATCATGCACCTGGTGGCGCGCGGTGTCATCACGAACCGCAAAAAAGGAGTCAACGAGGGCAAGGTCATTGCCAGCGCGGCCATCGGCAGCGAGAGCCTGTACGAATTCATGCACGACAATCCGGGGATCGAACTGCATCCTTCGGATTATGTCAACAATCCGGGGGTTATCGCCCGACACCATAAGATGGTGTCGATGAATGTGGCGATGACCATTGATCTGAGCGGACAGGCGGCGGCCGACGCCCTGCCGTCCAACCTTTTTTCCGGCGTGACCGGCATGCTCGACTTTGTCCGGGGCGCTGCCCAGGCTGAAGACGGCAAATCGATCCTGATGCTGCCGTCGACCAACCGCAACGGTCGCAAAAGCCGCATCGTGCCTTTGCTGGCCGACACGGCCGTCGTCATCCCGCGCAGCGATGTCTCGCATGTCGTGACCGAGTACGGGGCGGTCAACCTGTTCGGAAAGAGCCTGCAGGAGCGCGCCGTGGCGTTGATCAGCATCGCGCATCCGGATTTCCGCGACCACCTGTTTCACGAGGCCAAAAGCCTGGGACTGCTGAGCCACGACCGGTCCCTGACGGAATCGATCCAGGGCGTCTACCCGGTGCAGCTGGAGGAAACCGTCACGATCAAGGGGCAGAACGTCGTCATCCGGCCGGCCACGCCGGTGGATACCCGCCGAATTCAGGAGCATTTCTACAGCCTCGATGAAAAGGACGTGGTCGCGCGCTTTTTTTACGATAAAAAACGTTTCGATACCGAGGAGATCGAAGGCGTTTCCCAGATCGATTACGTTCACGACCTGACGCTTCTGGCGCTGCTGGGGGAACCCGGATTTCGCGAGGTCATCGGAATCGGCGAGTACCTGTTCGACCCGGCCAAGAACCTGGCCGAGGTGGCCTTTTCGATCAGCAGGGAATTTCA
>JBAPSB010000099.1:0-2311 GCA_049281435.1 Desulfobacterales bacterium | reverse complement strand
CATCACCGCCGTCGAGGTCCTCGCCTATCCCGAGCTGGGCATGGAGGCCATTTACCAGATCACGGTCAAGGATTTTCCGGCCTTTGTCATCGTGGACGACAAGGGCAACGACTTCTTCGAAAACCTGTTGTTATGAATGTGAATTCATTTATTGATTCAATTTCATTAAGTATCACTTTACAAAGCCGGAGGCATTGATCTAAAAGGAAAATTTTGGCTCAAGGGGTCATGGGGTACGCCGCCGACCGATAACAGAGCCAAAACCTTTATCTCTAAACCCACGGATAGGCTTCAAGATAGAGGTTTTGGCAAGGCCAGAGGGAGGCAGCTGTATAAGTCATACGCCGCCGACCGATAACAGAGCCAAAACCTTTATCTTGAAGCCTATCAACCCTCAAGCACAAAGGAGCACCCGAATGGCAAAGCAAATGAAGACGATCGACGGCAACACCGCCGCGGCGCATGTGGCCTACGCCATGAGCGATGTGGCAGCGATCTATCCGATAACCCCCTCCTCGCCGATCGGAGAGATCGCCGACGAGTGGGCCGCCGCCGGCCGCAAAAATATTTTTGGTCAGAGCATGACCGTGCGGCAGATGCAGTCCGAGGCCGGTGCCGCGGCGGCCGTCCACGGCAGCCTGGCCGCCGGCGCGTTGACGAGCACCTTCACGGCCTCGCAGGGACTGCTGCTGATGATCCCCAACATGTACAAGATGTCCGGCGAACTTTTGCCGGGCGTCCTGCATGTGACCGCGCGGGCCATCGCCGCCCACGCCCTGTCGATCTTCGGCGATCACCAGGACGTCATGGCGGTCCGCCAGACCGGCTTCGCCCTGCTGGCGTCGGCATCGGTGCAGGAGGCCATGGATCTGGGGCTGGTGGCCCACCTGGCGGCTATCGAGGCCAGCGTCCCCTTTCTGCACTTCTTCGACGGATTCCGCACCTCGCACGAGATCCAGAAGATCGAGCTGATCGACTACGAGGACATGGCGCGGCTGGTCAACCGTGAGGCGTTGGCGCGGTTTCGGGCGCGCGGGACCAATCCCGAACGACCGGAGCTGAGAGGAACCGCCCAGAATCCGGACATCTACTTCCAGGGCCGGGAAGCCGCCAATCCTTATTACCTCAAGGTCGCCGGCATCGTCGCCGATTACATGAAAAAAATCGGTGACCTGACCGGCCGGCGGTATCAGCTCTTCGACTACGTCGGCGATCCCGCCGCCGAACAGGTCGTCGTGTCGATGGGGTCCTCGTGTGAGACGATCGAGGAGGTCGTCAACTATCTGGTCGGCAAGGGCCAAAAAATAGGGCTGGTGAAAGTGCGCCTCTACCGGCCTTTTTCGGTCGAGAACCTGTTTGCCGTGATGCCCGCCGGGGTCAAGAGAATATCGGTGCTGGACCGCACCAAGGAGCCGGGCGCGCTGGGCGATCCGCTCTACACCGATATCTGCACGGCCTACATGGAGCGCAGCCAAACGCCGAAGATCCTGGGCGGCCGCTACGGGCTCGGCTCGAAGGAGTTCAACCCCAGCATGGTCAAGGCGATTTTCGATAACATGGCGGCCGCCGAACCGCAGAACCACTTCACGGTCGGGATCATCGACGATGTGACCCACACCTCGCTCGAGGTCGAGCCCGGCTTCGACGTGGCACCGGCCGGCACCGTGCAGTGCAAGTTCTGGGGCCTGGGGGCCGACGGGACGGTCGGGGCCAACAAGAGCGCCATCAAGATCATCGGCGACAACACCGACATGTATGCCCAGGCCTATTTCGCCTACGACTCCAAGAAATCGGGCGGCATCACCATTTCGCACCTGCGCTTTGGCAAGACCCCGATCCAGTCGACCTACCTGATAGATTCGGCCGACTACATCGCCTGCCACAAGGACAACTACGTCGAGATTTACGACGTCCTGGAAGGGGTCAAGGAGGGCGGGACCTTCGTGCTCAACTCCAGCTGGTCGCTGGCCGACATGGAAGAAAAGCTGCCGGCCCGCGTGCGCCGGGCCATCGCCGCCAAAAAGCTCAAATTCTACAACATCGACGCGGTCAAGATCGCGCAGGAAGTGGGGTTGGGCGGCCGGATCAACATGATCATGCAGACGGCCTTTTTCAAACTGGCCAACGTGCTGCCGGTCGAAGAGGCCATCAGGCTGCTCAAGAAGGAAATCGAAAAATTGTTCAGCCGCAAGAGCGAGAAGATCGTCAAGATGAACCACCAGGCGGTCGACAAGACCCTTGAAAACCTGATCGCGATCGACTACCCCGCCGCCTGGGCCCAGGCCGCCGACCATCCCGCGGGGACCAAAGA
>JBAPSB010000098.1:0-8690 GCA_049281435.1 Desulfobacterales bacterium | reverse complement strand
ATTGTGGCGTGGGCGCTGCAGGGCAGGTCCTTGTCTTTTTCGATCGTGACCCTGAAGGATTCCAGCTCGAAATGGGGCTTGAATTGTTCAGTGAATTTTTGAACCAGAATTTTGAACGATCCGTCGGCCACATCGAACTGATACCCCTGTTCTTCGAGGTCCTTTATGCGGGTAACGATTTCACGGCTGTCGCAGCCGTTGGCCCCTAAATCGAGGCCGAACTCACGGGCCTTGTACTCGACGTTGCTCTTGCCGGAAAGATCTGAAACCAGCACCCGCCGCCGGTTGCCGACCCGTGCCGGGTCGATGTGCTCGTAGGCCTCGGGCACCTTCATGATCGCACTGACGTGAATGCCACCCTTGTGGGCGAAGGCGCTGCGGCCCACGAAGGGGCGCGTGTTGGTCGGGACCAGGTTGGCGGTTTCACTGACGAACCGCGACAGGGATTTTAATTTCAAAAGGTTTTCCGAAGACAGGCAGGGCCGGTTCATTTTCAGGCAGAGGATCGGAATGATCGAGTTGAGATCGGCATTGCCGCAGCGTTCGCCGTAGCCGTTAATGGTGCCCTGCACGAGGACCGCGCCGGCGTCTACGGCGGTGATGGTGTTGGCCACGGCCAGGCCGCTGTCGTTGTGGGTGTGGATGCCGATCTTAAGCCCCGCGGCATCGGCGGCGCTCAGGCGCTCTCTCAAGCGCTCGCGCACCGTGCGGGTCACGGTTGCGATGACAAAGGGCAGGGTGCCGCCGTTGGTATCGCACAGGACGATGGCGTCGGCGCCATTTTCCAAGGCCGCAAAAATGGTCTCGAGCGCATACTCCGGGTCGTGGGTGAACCCGTCGAAAAAATGCTCGGCATCGTAAATGACCTCGCGGCCGGCGGCCTTCAAAAAAGAAACGCTATCGGCAATCATGGCCAGGTTTTCGTCCCGGCTGATGTTCAGTACCTGCTCCACATGCAGGTTCCAGCTCTTGCCGAAAATGGTGACCGCCGCCGTGTCGCTGGCGAGCAAGGCCGCCAGGTTGCCATCGCGCCGGGCGGATGTGCCGGGCCGGCGCGTGGCGCCGAAGGCCGTCAGCCGGGCGGTCTTGAATGCGGTCGATTTGGCGAGTTCGAAGAACCGCTTGTCACGGGGATTGGAACCGGGCCAGCCGCCTTCGATGTAGTGGATGCCGATATCGTCCAACCTTCTGGCGATCTTGAGTTTGTCTTCGGCGGAAAAGTTGATGTCTTCCCCCTGGGTGCCGTCTCTCAAGGTGGTGTCGTAGAGCAATACCGGTTCCATAACGAAGCCTCCGTTGGCGTGGCCGTTCGGGTTGAGGGTTAAGGGTTGGGGTTCAGGGGTTAAGGTTCGGGCTTTCAGCAATGAACGCTATTTGCGCCTGTTTTCGGGCCGCAGGGATCGCACGGCGGCACCGGTGCGCCACATTTCGGAATTGTGGATCCCGTCCAATTCGCGCTGAAGTTTTTCGCGGTAATCCGGGGTGCTGTTCGCCGCCATTACGCGCCGGGTTTCCTCGCCGGAAACGACGTTTTCGTAGAGCTTGTCGAAGACGGGCGCAACGGCATCCCGGAAGCGTGGCGACCAATCCAGGGCGCCGCGCTGGGCCGTGGTGCTGCAGTTGCCGAACATCCAGTCCATGCCGTTTTCGGCCACCAGCCGAATCAGGCTCTGGGTCAATTCCTCCACGGTTTCGTTGAAGGCTTCGCTGGGACTGTGGCCGTGTTTGCGCAGCAGGGTGTACTGGGCCTCCATCACCCCGGCCAGGCAACCCATCAGGACTCCGCGTTCGCCGGTCAGGTCGCTGTAAACCTCTTTTGCGAACGTCGTCGGGAAAAGATAGCCCGAGCCGATGCCGATCCCGAGCGCCAGGGCTCTTTCCCGAGCGCGGCCGGTGACATCCTGGTGGACCGCGTAGCTGGAATTGATGCCGCTGCCGTCGAGGAAGTTGGTGCGCACCGTGCGCCCTGAGCCCTTGGGCGCCACCAGGATCACGTCGACCTCCGCCGGGGCCACGATGCCGGTCTGGTCCTTGTAAACGATCGAAAAACCGTGCGAGAAACACAGGGCGTCGCCCTTGCCCAGGCAGGGCGCGATTTTCGGCCACAACGCCGCCTGCCCGGCATCGGAAAGAAGGTACTGCACGATCGTGCCCTTGCGGGCGGCCTCCTCCAGGGCAAAGAGCGTTTCCCCGGGCACGAATCCGTCGGCCACGGCGCGGTCCCACGACGGGCTGTTCTCGCGCTGGCCGACGATGACCCGGATGCCGTTGTCGCGCAGGTTCAGCGCCTGGCCCGGCCCCTGCACCCCGTAGCCGAGCACGGCCACGGTCTCGCTCTCCAGGACCTGCCGGGCTTTCTGCAGGGAAAACTCATCGGATGTCGTCACTTCTTCGGTTGTGCCGCCAAAATCAATTTGTGCCATCTTGTGCCGATCCTTTCCTTGGCTGTGAAATGCGGTAAACTAGCGAGTTTCCGTCCATAAATGGCCCTTTTCCACAATTTCGGCGTCAATCGGCGAAATCGCTTGTGCGGCATACAAAAGAGTATGCCTCCGCGCAATTCCTTGATTTCCTTGAACTTGCAAAAAATTGCTCATTTCTGGATCGGAAACTTATCAGTGCCCTAACGAAGCAGCGGATGGGTACTATCGAGCTTCGACTATTTACTTCCCGACGTTCGTGCCTGAGTGCCAGGGGCTCTCGGCGGCGAGATCGGGTCAATTCGGTTCACGTTTGAGGGCCAGCGGGCCCGTGCGGGCGATTTTTTTTATCCCGATCGGCTTGAGCAGTTTAATCAGGGCGGCGATCTTGCCCGCGTCGCCCGTGACCTCCAGGATGTAATGTTCCAGACCGACGTCGACGACCTTGCAGCGGAAGATATCGACGATCCGCAGGATCTCGGCGCGGTGTGCGGCCGCGGCATTGACGCAGATCAGGGCCATTTCCCGTTTGACGGCCTCCGGGCCGGTGAGGTCGCGAATCTTGATCACGTTGATCAGCTTGTTGAGCTGTTTTTCAATCTGTTCCAGGACCGGCTTGTCGGCTTTGGTTGCAATCGTGATGCGCGAGACTTTCGGGTCCATGGTTTCGGCCACCACGAGGCTGTCGATGTTAAACCCGCGGCCGCTGAACAGGCCGACCACCCGCGAGAGGACTCCCGGTTCGTTGTCGACCAGCATGGTGAAAATATGTTTTTCTTCTGTCATGGGTACTCCGTTTGGTCGGTTGGGCCCGTTAGCCGGTTTGGCCCGTTGAGCCGGTTAACTTTTAACCGCTGAGAAAGTACTACGGCCATTTTTTCGGTTTTAGGCGTTCATATCCTTGACGGGCTAAACGGGCTAACGGGCTCAACCGGTTTAATCCCGCCGCAGGCGGGATTAAACCAGAAGCATTTCCGTTATGGGCGCGCCGGCCGGTACCATCGGATAGACACTTTCTTCCTTTTCCACCGCAAAATCCATGATGACCGGCCTGGGAATGGCCAGGCCCTCTTTCAGGACCGCTTCGACCTCCGCCACCCGGGTGGCCCGCAACCCGACGGCGCCGTAGGCTTCCGCCAGCTTGACGAAATCGGGCGCGTGCTCCATGCCAGTGCAGGCGTAGCGCTTTTCGTAGAAGAGTTCCTGCCACTGGCGGACCATGCCGAGGTAGCCGTTGTTCAGGATAACGATTTTCACCGGCAGGCAGTACTGGACGGCCGTGGCCATTTCCTGAATGTTCATCTGAATGCTGCCGTCGCCGGCCACATCGACCACGAGTTTGTCGGGACAGGCCATCTGCGCCCCCACAGCGGCCGGCAGTCCGAACCCCATGCAGCCCAGGCCGCCGGAGGTGATGAAGTGGCCGGGCTGGTCGAAATGATAATACTGGGCGGCCCACATCTGGTTCTGCCCGACTTCGGTGGTGATAATGGCCTGGCCGCGGGTCAGTTCATAGAGTTTTTCGACCACGTACTGCGGCTTGATGATCTCTTTTTGCTCGTAGGCCAGGGGCGCGGTGCTCTTCCACTCTTCGATCTGGTCCAGCCAGGGCCGTCGCCGACGGTCGATATCGTGCAGGTCGATCTTTTCGAGCAGGCCGTTGAGCCGGCGCAGGCTGGCCTTGCAGTCGCCCACCACCGGTATGGCTACCGGTATGTTTTTGCGGATCGAGGTCGGGTCGATGTCGATGTGAACAATTTTGGCCTGGGAGGCGAAGGCGTCGGTCCGGCCGGTGACGCGGTCGTCGAACCGCACGCCGATGGCGATCAACAGATCGCAGTTGCCGGTGCTCAGGTTGGCGCGATACGTGCCGTGCATGCCGATCATGCCCAACCACAAGGGGTCCGTGGCCGGAAAGGCGCCGAGGCCCATCAGGGAAGCGGTCACCGGGGTCCTGGTTTTGCGGGCGAACTCTGTGAGCTCGGCGGCGGCTTTCGAAAGGATAATGCCGCCGCCGGCGAATATCACCGGGCGCTGGGCGGTCTCGATCAACCCGGCGACTTTCTGCAATTGCTTCATGTTGGGGGCATAGGTCGGGTGGTAGGATTTCAGGTTGACCTGCCCCTGGGAGTTGTAATCGCAGCTGTTTTTGACGATATCCTTGGGAAGGTCGATCAGCACGGGACCGGGGCGGCCGGAGCGGGCGATGTGAAAGGCTTCCTGGACCGTGCGGCCCAGGTCTTCGACCCGCTTGACCAGGTAGTTGTGTTTGGTGCACGGGCGTGTGATCCCGACGATGTCGACTTCCTGAAACGCGTCGTTGCCGATCAGGTGGGTGGGCACCTGGCCGCAGATCACGACAATCGGAATGGAATCCATGAAGGCCGAGGCGATGCCGGTGACCGTGTTGGTGGCGCCGGGACCCGAGGTCACCAGGCACACCCCCACGCGGCCGCCCGCGCGGGCATACCCGTCCGCGGCGTGAACGGCGCCCTGTTCGTGCCTGACCAGGATGTGGCGGATGTCGGTTTTGACCAATTCGTCGTAGATATCGATCACCGCGCCGCCCGGGAAACCGAAAATGGTGTCGACCCCTTCTTCTTTCAAAACCCGCATCAGTATCTGGGCGCCTGTCATTTCCATGGCGGTCCTTCCTTTCGGTAAATTGGCCCGGCCTGATTTTTTACGGTTAATGTCGGCCATCCAAAATAGCCTTTAAAAGCCCCACTGTGGGAAAAGGGGATTTTCATCGTTAATTAAATGCGGCATCAAAAAAAAATCCGTTACCAGCGCGGGGCTGATAACGGATTCTTTTCGATCGGACTATTTACGACGCCATTATCAACCCCTTTCCCCGCAGCAGAGAATAATCTCTCCTGCGATGAGAATAATAAGGCCGGCAAGGTTGTTAATGGCAGAAATGTGCTTCATGACGCTCTCAGTCTCGATATTTTTGAAACCCTAACAGGAGCTGACGGCCTTGTCAACAGATTTAAAACGAAAATAGACTGGTAGGTTCAAGGTTTAGGGTTCAAAGGTTCACGGTTTAAGGTTCAAAGGTTAAGGGTTCAAGGCTCAGGTTCTAAGTTCAATTATAATTTCTGGTTTTGAATTCCTACTTGCGAGGTTCAAATTTAAAGTTTCAATTCAAACCTCTGTCTCTTCCGCCACGGCCGCGCTTTCCCGATGACCGCACGCCTGATTCAGGCAGACCAGGAAGGTCCCCTGTTTTTTGGTCGTTTTGACGACCATGAACTCGGCGCCGCAGGCCGGGCAGGCCTGGTTCACCGGTTTGTCCCAGGTGGCGAAATCACAGGCGGGAAAACGGTTGCAGCCGTAAAAAACTTTGCCGCGCCGGGATTTCTTTTCGACCAGTTCGCCCTCGCAGTCCTTCACCGGGCAGCTCACGCCGGTGGGGTTGCCGGGCCCGTTGGGATGCAGCGAGAGCGTTTGCTTGCACTCGGGATAGCCGCTGCAGGCCATGAACTCGCCATAGCGGCCGCGCTTGATCACCATCGGTCGGCCGCATTTTTCGCAAGTCTTGTCGGTAACTTCCTCGGCGGCCGATTCGACGGCCTGGATCCGGCCTTTTTCATCGCGGGTGTAGTCACGCGAATAGTTGCAGTCGGGATAGCCGCTGCAGGCCAGAAAGTGGCCGTTTTTACCGACCTTGATGTGCAGGGGCTTTTCACACTGCGGGCAGGCGAGTCCGGTGGGAATGCCGACCCCCTTGACGCTGAGCATCTTTTCTCCGGCCACGGTCAGCTTCGATTTGAACGGCTCGTAAAAGCGGGAGAGGACCTCGAGCGAACCGATTTCGGACGACTCGACCCGGTCCAGGTCATCCTCCATCCGGGCCGTGAAGTCGACATCGAAGATTTCCGGGAAGCTCGCCACCAGAAGATCGTTGACGATGAAGCCCAGTTCGCTGGGATGGAAGTAGCCCTTGGTCCAGTCGACGTAGCCTTTTTCACGGATGGTGGACAGGATGGTGGCATAGGTGCTGGGGCGGCCGATACCGTTTTCTTCGAGTTCCTTGACCAGGGAGGCCTCGGAGAAGCGCGGCGGCGGCTGGGTGAAGTGCTGCTTGGGATCCAGTTTCAACAGCTCCAGCACCATGCCGCGCGCCAGTTCGGGCAGGGTCAGCTCCTGCCGGACGCCGCCCTGCTCGTCGTCGGCGGAAAGGTAGAGTTTCATGAACCCTGCGAATTTAATCGTCGATCCGCTGGCGTTGAACCCGTACTCGCCGGCCAGAATCGAGGCCGTGACGTTGTTGATCAGGGCCGGTTGCATCTGCGAGGCGATGAAGCGCTGCCAGATCAGGCGATACAGGGCCAGTTGATCGGTCGAGAGGAAAGCGGCTATTTTTTCAGGCGTATTGAACACCGATGTCGGGCGGATGGCTTCGTGCGCATCTTGCACTTTTTTCTTGTTCTTGAAAAAACGCGGTTTGTCGAGCGCATACTCCGGGCCGAACTGCTCGTGGATGAGGCGGCGGGCCTCGACCGCGGCTTCCGCCGCAATGCGGGTCGAATCCGAGCGCATGTAGGTGATCAGGCCGACCGGCTCGCCGGGGCCCAGCTCGATCCCTTCGTAGAGCTGCTGGGCGATGAGCATGGTTTTCTTGGCTGAAAAGCGCAGCTTGCGGATGGCGTCCTGTTGCAGCTTACTGGTTGTAAAGGGCGGTGCCGGATTGCGCTTGGTGACTTTCTTCTGCACCGTATCCACGACATACGGTTGGTTCTCCAGCCCCTCGAGAATTTTGTCGGTCGCGGTTTTATCGGCGATGGTGATTTTCTTGCCCTTTTTCTTCACCAGCTTGGCGGTGAAAGGCGGCGGCGCATTGGCCTGCAAATGGGCCGTGATCGACCAGTATTCCTCGGGCTCGAAGGCCTGGATGGCGCGCTCTCTTTCACAGATGATTCTCACGGCCACGGACTGCACCCGGCCGGCGCTGAGGCCGCCCTTGACCTTGCGCCACAGCAGCGGCGAAATGTGATACCCGACCAGACGGTCGAGGATCCGGCGGGCCTGCTGGGCTTCGTATTTGTGGTGGTCGAGATCCAGCGGCGCAGCAATCGCTTCCCGGATGGCGTTTTCGGTCAGCTCGTGGAAAAGGACCCGATAGAACCGGCGCCCCTTTTTCTTCAGGATTTCGGCGGCGTGCCAGGCGATAGCCTCGCCCTCGCGGTCGGGGTCCGGTGCCAGGTAGATGTCGCCGGCGTCCCCGGCCGATTGCCTCAGCCCCTTGATGACGCGCTGCTTGCCGGGAATACTGTGATAGTCGGGCTTGAAGCCATTTTCGACGTCGATGCCCATTTCCTTGGCCGGCAGGTCTTTGAGATGGCCTACGGTGGCGGCAATGTTGAAGTTCTGGCCGAGGTATTTTTTAAGGGTTTTGACTTTGGTCGGTGATTCGACGACGAGCAGGGGTTTGGTCACTGCCGTACCTCATAACGATTAAAGGTTAATGATTATTTGTCCGGACTATGAGACCGGAACCCGGCGGCGTCAACTCTGGCAAAAAAATTGCCGGGTGACTGGTCGACCAGGCCGCCGAGTTCCAGTTGAAGCAGGATGCTGGCCAATTTGCCGGGGGCCATGGATAATTTTCGGCCCAGATCGTCTATGTGGACCGGATAGGGCTCCAGGGCGGTAAACACGGCGGTCTCATCCGGCGAGAGGGGCGGGGGTTCTTTTTCGACGGGCGGGTGGCGTTCGGCCGGCCGGAGGTCGGTGAAAAACGAGCTGGCAATTTCCTCCAGGATATCCTGGGCATTTTCGACCAGTTTGGCACCTTGTTTGATCAGGGTATGGGTGCCGATGCTTTTGAAGGACTGCACACTGCCCGGCACGGCAAAAACATCCCGGTTCTGCTCGGCGGCCAGCCGGGCCGTGATCAGCGAACCGCTTTTTCTGGCGGCCTCGACCACCACCGTTCCACAGGACATGCCGCTGATGATCCGGTTGCGGATCGGGAAATTATACGGTTCGGGCTCGGTGAGCATCGGAAATTCGGACACCACCGCCCCGTTGCCGACGATCGCCTGAAAGAGCCGGCGGTTCTCGACCGGGTAAACTCGCGCCAAACCGCTGCCGAGCACGGCCACCGTGGGCCCGCCGGCTTGCAGGGCGCCCTCGTGGGCGGCGGTGTCGATCCCGCGCGCCATGCCGCTGACCACCGTCACCCCGCAGGCCGCCAGTTCGGCCCCGAGGCGCGCGGCCATCGAGAGCCCGTAACTGGTGGCGATCCGCGATCCGACCACGGCC
>JBAPSB010000097.1:0-37175 GCA_049281435.1 Desulfobacterales bacterium | reverse complement strand
TATATCGACGAGATCGACAAGATTGCCAGCAAGTCCGACAACCCGTCGATCACGCGCGATGTTTCCGGCGAAGGCGTCCAGCAGGCCCTTTTGAAAATCATCGAGGGCACCACCGCCAGCGTGCCCCCCAAAGGCGGGCGCAAGCATCCCCAGCAGGATTTCGTAAAGGTCGACACGTCCAACATCCTGTTCATCTGCGGGGGGACCTTCAACGGCCTGGAAAAAATAATCCAGCGGCGCTTAGGGTCCAAGTTGATGGGCTTCGGTGCCAAGATCAAGAAAGACGACGAGCGCAGCATCGGCGAGGTCTTGAAAGACGTTCAGCCGGAAGACTTGATCAAATACGGCATGATCCCCGAGTTTCTGGGCCGCCTGCCGGTGATCGCCACGCTGGAGGAACTCAACGAAATTGCCTTGATTCGGATTCTCCAGGAACCCAAGAACGCCCTGCTGCGTCAGTTCCAGAAGCTTTTCGAACTTGAAGGCGTCAACCTGCGGCTGACCGACAGCGCTCTCAAGGCCATCGCCAACGAGGCGATCAAGCGCAAATCCGGTGCCAGGGGGCTGCGGGCGATTTTGGAGAGCTGCATGCTCGACATCATGTACGAGATACCCTCCATCGAAAACGTGAAGGAGTGCGTGATCAGCGAAGATGTCGTCATCAAGAAAGAGGACCCGATTCTGCTTTACGAACAGACAAAGAAGCAGGCCTGAGGAAGCAAGAGTCAGGTCATTTTCGAGCCAGCCCTTTAACTGCAGGGCCGAGTTCACAGCACCATCACCATTTACTGCGGTTCACCACGAATCGAAAACCCGAGAGAATAAGTTGTTGCCATGGTCAGTTTGCCGAAGATTTTCAAGGACGATGACGCCCACCCGACCCGCATGATCCTGCCGCTGCTGCCGCTGCGAGATATCGTAGTTTTTCCGCATATGGTGGCGCCCCTGTTTGTGGGGCGGCCTAAATCCGTCAGCGCGCTTTCCGAGGCAATGAACCGGGACAAGCGCGTATTTCTCGCCACCCAGAAAAAGGCCGGGATAGACAACCCCAACGAAGCCGACATCAGCCGTCTGGGAACCATCGGCAAGGTGTTGCAGTTGCTGCGGTTGCCTGATGGAACCGTCAAAGCCTTGGTGGAAGGCGACGCCCGGGGGCGCATCCTGCGGTTTGTGACGGAGAAGGATTACTTTCAGGTCGAAATGGAAAAAGTCTTCGAGCCGCGGTTGGCGCCTGCCGAGGGGACCGCGCTCTGCCGCTCGGTTCAGAAGGGCTTCGAGGAATATGCTTCTATCAACAAGAACCTTTCCAAGGACCTGATCACCAATGTGGCCGCTATCGAGGATCCGTCAAAGTTGGCCGACACCCTGGCCGCTCACTTCGCTTTCAAAATAGATGACAAACAGCGCCTGCTCGAGGCCATCGATCCATCCGAGCGGCTCGCGCTCCTGCTGAGCCTGATCCAGATGGAGATCGACATATACAAGATGGATCAGCGCATCAAGGGCCGGGTCAAGGAACAGATGGAGAAGACCCAGAAAAATTATTACCTGAACGAGCAGATGCGCGCGATCAAGAAAGAGATGGGCTCCGACGAGGACACGCTCGATGACCTGAACGAGGTCGAAGAGAAAATAGCCAAGAAGAAGATGTCCAAGGAGGCCACCGAGAAGGTAAAAAATGAACTCAAGAAGTTGAAGCTGATGACCCCCATGTCGGCCGAGGCCACCGTGGTGCGCAACTACATCGACTGGCTGGTCAGCCTGCCCTGGTTTGAAAAAACCGACATCAATACCGACATCGAAAATGCCGAAAAAATTCTTGACGAAGACCATTATGGGCTGGAGAAACCGAAGGAACGCATACTGGAATACCTCGCGGTACAAACGCTGGTGCAAAAGATAAGGGGTCCGATCTTGTGCTTCGTGGGACCGCCAGGCGTCGGCAAAACGTCTCTGGCCAAATCGGTCTCGCGGGCGACGGAACGCAAATTTGTCCGCATGTCGCTGGGTGGCGTTCGCGACGAAGCCGAGATCCGCGGTCACCGGCGCACCTATATCGGTGCCCTGCCGGGCAAGATCATCCAGTCGCTTAAAAAAATCGGTGTCAACAATCCGGTCTTTTGCCTGGACGAAGTGGACAAAATGAGCATGGACTTCAGAGGTGACCCGTCGGCGGCGCTGCTGGAGGTCCTCGATCCCGAGCAGAACTACGCTTTCAACGATCATTACCTGGATGTCGATTATGATCTGTCGGACATCCTGTTCATCACGACCGCCAACACGCTGCCCGACATCCCCCTGCCGCTGCAGGACCGCATGGAGATCATCCGACTGCCCGGCTACACGGAATATGAGAAATTCCATATCGCCGAGGGGTTTCTGGTTCCCAAGCAGATCAAAATAAACGGTCTCGAAGGCAAGAACATCCTCTTTTCGCCAAACGCCGTTTATACCATTATCCGAAAATACACCCGCGAGGCCGGCGTTCGAAACCTGGAAAGGGAAATTGCCTCTATATGTCGCAAAATCGCCAAGGAAGTGCTCAAGAACAAGAGCAAGGGCAAGGAAAAGAGTGCCTACACGGTTTCCAGTAAGTCGGTGGCCAAGTATCTGGGGCCGGCCCGTTTCCGGGAAGGTCAGATCGAGGAAAAGGATCAGATCGGCCTGGTGACCGGACTGGCCTGGACCCAGGTCGGCGGAGAGCTGCTGAATGTGGAAACGGTCATCATGCCCGGGAAGGGCCAGTTGACCGTGACCGGAAAACTCGGTGATGTGATGCAGGAATCGGCCCAGGCCGCCGTCAGCTACGTGCGCTCACGGGCGGCGTATCTGCAGATCGACGAAAAGTTTCACAAAAAATATGACATCCACATCCATATTCCCGAGGGGGCGATTCCCAAGGACGGTCCTTCGGCCGGAATTACCATGTGCACCTCGATCGTGTCGGCGCTGACCAAACGGTCCGTTCACCGCGACCTGGCCATGACCGGTGAAATTACCCTGCGCGGGCGCGTCCTGCCGATAGGCGGCTTGAAGGAAAAGATCCTGGCAGCCCATCGGGGCGGGATCACGAAGGTGATCATTCCGCGCGAAAACGAGAAAGACATCCGCGACATTCCCAAGCCGATAAAGAAACAAATTGAAATCGTCACGGCCGACCACATGGATGAAGTGCTCACGCATGCGATCATAGTTCAGGATGGCACGGCCCTGTTTACAAAAAACGATATAAGCTTCGAGATTGCAACGGATACCGTGGTCGACAACCAACCGGCCAATCTGATATAAGACTGCGAACTGTAAACGGATCCGGTCCAAACCATTCGGAGCCGGCAACCAGATTTTACGCTTGACAACGAATATCGTTACTGGTAGCTATACGTCTCTTTTGTGAACCCAAAGACAGAACACGGGCGGATAGCTCAGTTGGGAGAGCATCGGCCTTACAAGCCGAGGGTCACAGGTTCAAGCCCTGTTCCGCCTACCACTCAATTTAATAGGCTCAGGTGGAAGCGGGGCCAACAAAGATACGGCATCAACGTTCAGTTGGTTAGAACGTCCCGCATTTCAAGCGGGAAGATCGCGATTCAAAAGAAGTTCGGGGGCGTAGTTCAGTTGGTTAGAACGCCGGCCTGTCACGCCGGAGGTCGCGAGTTCGAGTCTCGTCGCTCCCGCCATCTTCAATATCGGAGCTTGTTGCGTTGATTGATACGCGTGACAGGCTTTTGTTGTTTATGGAGTTTTTTCTTTATATTCTCGAAAGCCAGAGGGATGGATCTTTTTATATTGGAACAACCAATAATTTAGAGAACTGAATCAGACGTCATAATGAAGGGCGGGTAAAATCGACAAAAGCAAAAGGTCCCTGGCGATTTGTTTATTCTGAAAACCATTCTGATCGATCCAGTGCCATGAAAAGAGAATATGCTGTCAAAGCTCACAAAAATAGGCTCTATATAATTGATTTAATACGTTAATTTTAACCTGGTTGGGATGCTCCCGGATAGCGTTTTCGGCGCCATCATGTCGAAGTGGCCAGAAGATTAAACGTTTCACGTGCGATGGCTCTTTCTTCCTTGGTTGGGGCAACGATCACCTTGACCCGGCTTCGATCACTTTGCACCTCACGGGCCTTAGTGCTTGCGACGCTGTTTTTTTCAGAATCCAACTCAATACCGAATGCGTGGAGTCCATCGCATATCATTTGGCGAATCAATGGAGAATTTTCACCGATGCCGGCCGTGAAAACGATGGCATCAATCCCTCCCATCGCAAACGCATAAGCACCTATATACTTTTTCGCGCGATATGAAAATACATCGAGCGCCGTAAGAGCCTTTCCATTGCCATTTTTAGCGGCCGCTTCAATATCTCTCACATCACCACTTTCGATCTCCGCCAGACCCAGAAGACCACTCTTTTTATTGAGCAAATCATCAACTTCTTCAATCTTTAATCTTTTATTTTTAATCAGATAAAAGATGATGGCTGGATCCAGATCGCCGCTCCGGGTGCCCATGATCAATCCTTCCAAAGGTGTCATTCCCATGCTGGTGTCGACGCTCTTGCCGCCATCGACGGCGGTGATGCTGCAGCCGTTGCCCAAATGGCACGAAACTATCTTCAGCTGATCCAATGGACGAGCGAGTAGATCCGCAGCGCGTTGGCAAACATAGTTGTGGCTGGTCCCATGGAAACCATATCGCCGCACCTTGTCTGACTGGTAGATACGGTATGGCAGACCATATAAAAAGGCGCGGGGAGGAATAGTAGCGTGGAAGGCTGTATCGAATACTGCCACTTGTGGCACGCCCGGGAAAAATTCCTCACAGGCTTCGATGCCTTTCAGATTCGGAGGATTGTGCAGGGGGGCCAAGGGATAACACGTTTGAATGGTTACTTTAGTGGTGGCGTCGATGACAACGGCATCCCTGATCCGTTCCCCACCGTGCACAACCCGGTGTCCAATAGCGGCTATTTGTTCGATGAACGAATTTGCGCCCAATAATTTCTCCCGGACAATGCATTCCGTAATGAGATGCAAAGCAGTGCGAGTGTCGGCAGCGAAGGCCGGGATGCAGAATTCTTTTCCGGTCGTATTCATCCACACAAAACGAGAATCGTCCGATCCAATCCGCTCGACCATTCCTCGGGCCAGCAACCGTTCCTGGTTCTGCATATCGAATAACGAGAACTTTACCGAGGAACTACCGGCATTGATGATTAAAATAATCATATTGCTTTCTCTCTGTAAGAATGTGCCAGCCGTCTGTATCACCCCGAAATATGACTGATCATGGCAAGTCCGGCGACACCTATGGCGATGATGATCGAACCGGTTATTCTCAATCGCGAAATGGGTTCTTTGAGAAATAGCCACCCGACCACCGTGCTGAAAAGGATTCCGACATTTCTGGTAGCTGTGATTAAGGTCACGTTGCCATACTTGAGCGCAATAATGATAAGGAAATAAGACAGGGGAACACATACGCCTACAATAATGATTCCCCTGCGGTTAGTATGCCACTCGTTGATGATCCGGCGACTGCGACCACCCAAAAAAATCACCCAGATAGCAACAAAAACCATCAGGAACAGGTGTATGGCAAACAGGTATTCAATGGGATGGGGCGGATCGAGATGCAACATGGCACCACGGTCTACCAAGTGATAGCCCGCAATCATCAGTCCAGTAGCGACGGCCGGCAGAATGCCTTCGTCCTGTTGGCCGGTGCGGTTGCGGAGGAATACTGAAATACTGACCGCCCCGACACCTATGATGATTACCATGACAGCTGTGGCATGCGCAGCACTAAGACGATCGCCGAGCAACATTCCACCCAGAAGGAGGGTAAAGGCAGGCGCCACCCCCCGACTTAACGGATAAACTACCGAAAGGTCACCAAACCCGTAAGCTTGAAACAGCAATATCGTGTAAAGAGCCTCAAACAGACCGGAAATTGCAGCATAGCCCCACATATTAATCCCCATCGGTGTGATTCCGCAACAACGAGCCAGCAGATAGGCGAGGCCGGTAACAAGAGCACCGAAGAGGCTGGTCAACACTGCAAAAGAGGGCTTGTCCGTGCACGTCTTGACCAATGTGTTCCACAAGACATGCACGGCCGCGGCAAGGGTGACGAGCAATATCACTATTGGCGACATGGACGATTCATTTGAGTGGACCATATTTTGTTGGGATGGTGAAAAAAAACTGACGCGAAACGGCGCCGGACCACGGGACCTCAAACGGCTCCATCCGGTCTGTGAATTTACCATGCATAGAGCCGTTTTTAAGCTCTGGATAGATCTAAACCGCATGGCTTGAAAATGCCTCACAGCAGTGTGTCGGCACTGACATAGGCCATATCGAAGGCCTCAGCCACACCTTTAAACGTTACCTTGGCATCCACGACATTAAGGCCATGTCGGATCTCGATATTGTCCTTGCAGGCCTGCTTCCAACCCTTGTTGGCGATCTGCACCGCGTAAGGCAGGGTGGCATTTGTCAACGCCAGGGTCGAGGTCTTGGCCACAGCCCCGGGCATGTTGGCCACGCAGTAATGGATTACCCCGTCCACGACATAGATGGGCTTGCCATGGGTTGTGGCCTTGGAGGTTTCAAAACAACCTCCCTGATCGATGGCAACGTCCACCAGTACCGAACCCCTCTTCATGGTGCTCAGCATGTCGCGGGTCACCAGGTGAGGAGCTTTGGCGCCGGGAATCAGCACGGCGCCCACCACCACGTCAGCCTCCTTGACCAATTTGCGGATGGTCGCCGGGCTGGACATCAGCGTAAAACAATTGGCCGGCATCACATCGCTCAGGTAGCGTAACCGGTCCAAGTTCATGTCCAGCAGGTATACTTTGGCCCCCAGGCCACAGGCCATCTTGGCCGCGTTGATACCCACCACACCGCCGCCGATTACCAAGACCGTTCCGGGATCCACCCCGGGGACACCGCCAAGCAAAATTCCATGACCTCCCTGGGCCATCTCCAGGTACTTGGCTCCTTGCTGGATAGCCATTCGACCGGCGACTTCGCTCATGGGCGTGAGAAGGGGCAGGCTGCCGTCAGTCTTCTGGATGGTTTCGTAAGCGATACTGACGGACTTACTTTTGATCAGCGCCCGGGTCTGGTTCTCGTCGGCGGCCAGGTGCAGGTAGGTGAAGATGATTTGCCCTTCTCGGATGAGGTCGTACTCGGGGGGCAGGGGCTCTTTGACATGCATGACCATATCGGCGATTGCGAATATCTCTTTGGGGGTGTCAATCATCTTCGCTCCGGCCTTGGCATAGGCTTCATCGGCAAAACCGCTGCCGGCCCCGGCATTTTTTTCCACAAGAACGCTGTGGCCGTTGTGGATCATCACCTCCACGCCCGCCGGCGTCATGCACACGCGGTTCTCTTCTGTTTTGATTTCCTTAAGAATACCGACTTTCATTACACCCTCCCTATTTCCGTTGTGAAGTTATATTCAAGTGACGTCATAGTCAGTTAAAAACGTTCGATCGCTTTTTTAACCGCGACGACAATCTCATCGATGTCACCCCGGGTGGCGACCAGCGCGGGTGCAAAGTTCATGATCGTATTATTGCCCGGCAGCGAACTGTTGGTTCTGCCCACCAGCACGCCTTCGGCAGCCACCAGGCCCATGATTCGCCCCATTTCCGCTTCGGTGATAGGCTCTTTGGTGGCCTTGTTCTTGACGAGTTCGAGTCCACAGAAGAGTCCCTTGCCGCGCACATGACCGACTCCCGGCATATCCGACAATGCTTGCAGCTTTTCCAGTAGATAGGCCCCTACAATGCGGCTGTTTTCCACCAGATTTTCGCTCTCGATTATGCGCGTGCTTTCCAAAGCTGCGACGGTGGCTCCAGCGCAGCCCCCATAGGTACTAATGTCGCGGAAGTAGTTAATAGCGGTTATCGGGTCGGCAGGGTCGCAGAGAAACTTGTCAAAGATCTCCTGGCGAGTAACCGTGGCTGAGAGAGGCATATACGAGCTGGCCAGGCCCTTGGCCATTGTGACCATATCAGGGTCCACGTCATACTGCTCAAAGCCCCAGAATTTGCCGGTACGACCAAAACCGCAGACCACTTCGTCCATAATCAGATAAACACCATATTTTCTGCAGATTTCCTGCAGGACGGAGTAGTATTCCTGTACTGGCACTATTATACCGCCGCCGGCGGTGATCGGCTCCACGATGCAGCCGCCGACGCTGTCCGGTCCCTGCGTGAGGATGGCATCTTCGACACTGCGGGCGCAATCGATGTTGCAGCCGGGGTAGGTCTTGTCGAAGGGACAGCGGTAGCAAAGCGCATGCGGGAACTCGGCAAAACCCTCGGCAAACGGGCCAAAATCCTGTTTGCGTTGGAGCTGGCCGGTTGCACTCAATGCGCCGATGGTTGTTCCATGGTAATCCCGATCGCGAAAGAGAATTTTATATTTGCCTTTGCGCGCGGGATCGATATGCGATAACTGACGAATTATCTTAAAGGCTTTTTCATTGGCCTCGGACCCGCTGTTTGAAAAAAAGACCTTGCCGAGATTCGGCAGCAGCTCGATCAATTTGGCGGCGAATTTGATCGTGGGGACATTCCCGACGGAGCCGGCGTAATAGCCCAAGGTCTTGAGCTGATCGTAGATGGCCTTGGCGATGCTTTCCCTGCCATGGCCCACCATGACACTCCAAACTCCGCCGGATGTCGCATCCAGGTATTCACGCCCGCGAATGTCCTTGACCCGCAGCCCCTTGCCTTCGACTATGATCATCTGCTCGGCAGTCTTAAACACTTTGTGCGGCTTGATGTGATGCCACAGGTAATCACGATCGCCGCGGATCATCTCTTCCGTATCGTAATCCTGCCAATTGACCGTCGTTTCCATGGTTTGCCTCCTTATTGCATCCATAGCAATGGTTGATAGCTTTAGTTAAAAACCCGCGCAAAAAATCACTTCACGGGATAAGCAGCCGATGCATCCCGCCCAGCTGCGGTGCGATAGTGCGGCATAAGCCCGCGATGTCAGCGCTTTCACGCCTTGCCGGACAGGCGCTTCTTCAGTACTGATGATGGCGAACTCATTTCTCTCTTCGCGCGAACACTAGCGTGTTTTTAGTCCCGGGCGCCTTTTTGCGGGCGCATATCGGCAGCATCGATCCCTGCTACGGCAACCGGCTTTTTCATTGCATCGCGCCGGAACGGTTCGCCCAGCTCCTGGTTCGTCAGCACCTCGATGAAAGTGGTCTTGCCTTGTTCCATCTGTGCCTTGATCGCGGCGTTCAGCTTGCTGGTCAGATCATCCATGGAGGTTGCCTGCACGCCCTCTTGCCCGCAGGCCCGTGCGATGCCCGCGTAGGACACATCGAGATCCAGTTCGGTTCCCACAAAATTGTCGTTGAACCAAAGCGTGGAATTGCGTTTTTCCGCACCCCACTGATAGTTGCGGAAGATAACCATGGTGATGGCGGGCCAGTTTTCGCGGCCGCAGGCCGACATTTCGTTCATCGAAATGCCGAAGGCACCATCACCGGCGAATCCGACCACCGGAACATCGGGCTGGGCGATTTTTGCGCCCAGGATAGCCGGGAAACCGTACCCACAGGGTCCGAACATCCCAGGCGCCAAATATTTGCGACCTTGCTCAAAGTTCGGATAGGCATTGCCGATGGCGCAGTTGTTGCCGATGTCCGAGGAGATGATCACGTCCTTGGGCAAGGCGGCCTTGATGGCGCGCCAGGCCATGCGGGCCGTCATTTTCTGCGGTTCACGGTTACGCGCCCGCTCGTTCCAGGTCGTTCCGGGATCGTCTACTTCGTGATCCATGGCGGCCAGTTCCTTGTCCCAGGCTGCTTTGGTTTTTTCAACGGTTTCTTTACGTGCTGAACGGCCTACATCACCGGCGGTGGCGGAAAGCTTGGCCAGAATACCGTTGGCGACTTTCTTAACGTCACCCACGATGCCCACGGTAACTGGTTTGGTGAGACCGATGCGGTCGGGATTGATGTCCACTTGAATCAGAGCCGCTTCGGTTGGCCAATATTCGATGCCGTAGGCTGGCAGAGTGGAAAAGGGGTTCAAGCGGGTACCCAATGCAAGGACAACGTCGGCTTTGGAAATCAGCTTCATGCCGGCTTTTGAACCATTGTAGCCCAGAGGTCCGGCGAACAGCCGGTGGCTGCCGGGGAATGCGTCATTGTGCTGATAGCCGCAGCAGACCGGGGCGTCCAGACGCTCGGCCAGCGCCATCGAGTTCTTAATAGCACCTCCGATCACGACACCGCCGCCGTTGAGGATCACAGGGAATTTGGCATTGGAGATAAGCGCTGCTGCGCGGGCAATGGCTTCCTCGCCACCGGCCGGACGCTCGAAATCAACACTGGCCGGCAGCTGGATTTCGATCACCTGGGTCCAGAAGTCACGCGGGATATTGATCTGGGCCGGGGCGGAGAAACGTTTCGCCTGCATGATCACCCGGTTGAGCACCTCGGCCACGCGAGCCGGATGCAGAACTTCTTCCTGATAGGCAACCATGTCCTTAAAAACGGCCATCTGTGGAACTTCCTGGAAACCACCCTGACCCATGGACAGATTGGCAGCCTGGGGGGTTACCAGCAGCAGTGGGGTATGGTTCCAGTAGGCGGTTTTGACTGGTGTAACGAAGTTGGTGATGCCGGGGCCGTTCTGGGCCACCATCATGCACATCTTGCCGGAGGCGCGGGTGAACCCGTCGGCCATCATTCCGGCGTTACCCTCATGCCCGCAGTCCCAGAAAGTGATGCCGGCTTTGGGAAAGAGGTCGGAGACCGGCATCATCGCCGAACCGATAATGCCAAACGCATGTTCAATTCCGTGCAGCTGAAGAACTTTTACGAAAGCCTCTTCGGTGGTCATTTTAATTTTTCCCATGTTAAAATCCTCCATGAGTGTCCCTTCAGAAAGGGTATCTTTTGGTTCAGGGCGGCGTTCTCGTTCCGTTGAAATCCTCAACGTAGCGCTGGTTCAGCGGTTTCAAACTCGCGGCGGCCTCGGGCCTGAACTAAACTCAACCATTTCTGGATCGGAACTGATTAGTGGCATGAACTCTGCCGGTTTAATTACGCCTGGATTGATGTTTGATGTATCAGATGACATACAAGAATATCTCTATTAAAAATTAAACAAGGACTCACGTAATATCATAGCACCAATTCCGACGCTTCGGTGATGTCGTGTCGAAGCTTTAAAAATTCCATGTCCGTCGGTTCCCGGGGACGCTCAAAATCGACTGTGTACGCGGGCCCCATAATCCCCGGCAGCTTGCCGGCCATGGTAACGATGCGGTCGCCAAGGATCAGGGCTTCATCAATGTTGTTGGTGACAAACACGACGGTACGTTTTTCGGTCTGCCAGATTCGCTCGGTTTCCTTTTCCATGAACAGGCGTGTTTGGGCATCTAACTGGCCGAAGGGTTCATCCAATAACATCACTTTGGGTTTATTCGCATAGGCCCGCGCAATGCCGACCCGTTGCTTCATTCCCCCCGAAAGCTGGTGGGGATAGTGCTTTTCAAACCCTTTGAGCCCCACGAGATCGATGTAATGGTCGGCTATTTCTCGGCACTCTTTCTTAGGCAGCCCATTGAGTTTGGGACCCATTTCGACATTTCCCATAACCGTACGCCATGCGAAAAGCATGTAACTCTGGAAAACGAGACCCCGATCCGGCCCGGGGCCGGTAATCGGCTGGCCGTCTAATAACGCCTGGCCCTCCGTTGGTGTTTCCAGACCGGCAATTATCCGCAGTAAGGTGCTTTTGCCACACTGACCGGGCCCAAGAATGACCAGAAACTCGTTGTCATAAACCTCGAGGGTAACTTTATCCAAAACGTGAACCTGCTGGGTGCCCTTTTGAATAAAGGTCTTGCAGATATCTTTGCAAATGATCTTTCGGTCAAGGTCATTATTTTGAGCCATGAAGATATTTCTCTTTCTGGCCGTTGATGTTCGATGCCGACTTCGCCCGGTATCGGGCTGCGTATAAAAAAAACATGCTTGCGGATAGCTACAACCCTTCGATATGACGTTTCCAGGGGCACAGCACCCGTTCCAGACCTGAAACCAGCAATGTCGTCAGCCAAGCCACCAGCGCAATGATCAGCATTCCGCCGATGACCAACTCCGGCTTGGTGAGCTTCATTCCTTGAACGATGATCCACCCTAAACCAGACCGCGCGCTGACCAGTTCAGCTGCGAGCACACAAGTCCAGGCAATGCTCAGTGAAATCTGCAAGCCGGCAAAAATTGCGGGAAAGGCGGCGGGAAAACTGACCAGTAAAATTTCGTGCCGACGCTGGCCTCCGAGCGATCGAATGACGTCATAAAGTTCCGGTTCGATCAACCGTATACCATTGTAGGCGTTCAACAGGCAGGGAACGAAGGTGCCGATGACGATAATGAATATTTTGGATGGTTCTCCAATGCCAAACCAGAGAATGGCAATCGAAATCCAAGCAATCGGGGGCATGGGTTTAAAAAGGTCGAACACCGGCTTGACAATGGCATTGACCGTTCTATTCAACGCCATGAAAAGGCCCAAGGGAATCGCCACAACTGCGGCTAGAGAAAAACCGATCAAAATGCGCTGGGTACTGGCCCAAGCATGCCCCAGCAGATTTTTGCCCGCCAGCTTGATTGTCATCAGACGGCCGAGCTCCCTGATTACCTCGTAGGGTGTGGCCAGAGACTTGCCGAGGATTTGCTCTTTGGCCGTCCAGTGCCAGAGTAGGACGAAGGACACGCTGGACACCAGATAAAGAAAATACTCATTGCGGATCAGGGCGACGATTGAAAATTCTTTTTTTTCCCGGGTGATTTTGATGACTTCATTGGCGACCGCTTGCGTGTTCATTTGCATTACCTCCTGATCCCGGCCAACAGGCGCTTCTCAACTGCATCGATCAAGATGCCGATCACGGCGCCGCCGATACCGACGGTTACCATGCCGAGAACCACCATGTCGGGAAGCGCCAGGCGGCGGCCCATGCTGATAAGGAATCCGAGGCCTTGATCAGCCGCCAGCAACTCGGCTCCCACCAGATTCGTCCAACAATAAGCCAGCGCGATCTGCAGGGCGCCAAAGACCATCGGCAGCGCCGATGGAACGCAAATTTTAGTGAAAATCTGCCAGTCACTGGCGCCATATGTACGGGCCATCTGGATCAATGTCGGGTTGGTCATACCGACACCCACCCAGGCATTGATCACGCAGGGCACGATTCCCGCGATCCAGATAATGAACACCTTGCCCCACAGCCCGATTCCGAACCAGAAGATACAAAGCGGTATCCAGGCAATCGGTGGTATAGGTCTGATCAGCTCGAAGATGGGTCTGAAAAGCCCTCGAACGGTTGTGAACCATCCCATCAGAAGCCCCAGTGGAAGGCCTACCAGCAAAGCGAGGAGGTAGCCGATACCCGCCTCCTTTAAGCTGACCCAGGCATGTTGGCCCAATACGGCACCATCCGGATTGGGGTCGGTCAACTTCACGATGAAAAGCTTGATCACCTGGGAAGGTGCAGCCAGCATTGTTGGGGGGACGATTCCGGACTTCACGATGAATTCCCAGGATCCGAAAAAGACGAAAATGCTGATCACGGGCAGAATTTTAAGGTAAAGGGGTGTTCTGACTTTTACTTCTTCATAAGCCATCGAAAACCTGCCTTTTCAGGATGTTTAATGCATGGCACATCGAGGCAAGAAACAACCGTTAAGCAGTCGTGTTACCGAACCGAGGATCGGGCGCGGCGTCCCGACCTCGGTCTGGTGTACCCAATTGTTGTAAGTTCCGTAAAAGATGCTTATTTGTAAGCTGGAATCGGTGTCTTCACCATTTTGATATACTTGTCGGTGACCCAGTCACCCTTGGAGACCTTTTTGAGCTCTTCATCGGTGATACGGCCGTTGGCGTGCAGAAGCAATTCGGCAATTGAACGCTCGTATTTCTGGGCCTGGCTTTCCCCTTTGGATGTATCGAAGAGCTTGAGTTGCTCATCCAGCTTCCACACAGGATGCATTTCGATATCTTTCTTGGCGTCTTCATAGCTGTATTCCATGCCGGCCCATTCCTGATACATCCGCTGGAAAAGCTTTATATTTTCATCAGTGGCGCCTTCATCAGCGAGTTTATTGATTCCTCTGAACATCACTCGCAAAAACTTGGCTACGACTTCCGGATTTTTCTCACAGAACGATTTGTCACCCACAAAAGTAATCGGCAGAGCAGCACCGGCCTTATCGACATTGGAAACTTCTACCCAGCCGTTGGCCTCGGCTTTGTAGCTATAGGGCGCCCACAGACAGGCAAAATCTCCGATACCGGAATCGAACGCAGCCATAATGGAGGATTGATCCATCTGTTTGACCACCACGTCACTGTCTTTCAGACCTAAGACCTGGAGATAGGTGCTCATGGCATAGTGTGCCGAAGATGCCGTCGTCACCAGAAATGTCTTGCCTTTAACGTCGGCAGGCGACCCCATAACTTCAGGACGATCTTTGTTCCATCCCTTGGTCTTGATCACGGCACTGTCAGGACGCGCAAAGACGGTGTTTAAAAATGACTCATTATTACCAAGGCCTATCATTTGAGCGTCATAGCGCAAGGCGCCCAGAACATGTGGCACACCTCCCGTGGCACCCAGGACCCACTGTTTTGCGGGCAGGGCTTCCAGTTGGGACATCCCGCTTTCAAAATAGAGCAATTCGAAATCCAGGCCCTCTTCCTTGTCCCAGCCTTTTTCCTTGGCATACCATGCGAAGAAAAGTTCGTGCTCCGGCATCCAGCAAGTGGGTAGTTTGACCAGATCTTTGGCCAGTGCCGGACCGGTAATCATGAACATAGTTGCCATCATCAATAGCATCCCGGTCAATAGTATCTTTCGTTTCATCGATTTTCTCCTTTACATTGTTGGGGGGTATAGAAAACCACGCACCATCCTTTGAGGTATGTGATCGTTGCTTTTTGCTGACCTCCTTTCGCTCTGCATGGTATCGTTTTCGCCTGAATGGCTGCTACTTCGCAGTAGCCTACCACCATCGAATGAGTTCGGTAACCTGTTTCCGAATGCTGACGAACACAGGGTCGATCATGCTGCGCGGGTGGGGCAGATCAACCGGCACTTCGGCTTTTATGCCAGTCGGTTTATTGCTGAGCACCAAGATTCGCTCCGACACATATACGGCCTCTTCAATGTTGTGGGTCACAAAAATAACGGTGCTCTTTAACGTTTTCCAGAGTTTAACCAGTTCGTCCTCGAGGTAAAACCGCAACTTGACATCCAATTGACCGTAGGGCTCGTCCATCAGCAAAAGATCGGGATTTACCGCAAAGGCCCTGGCCACGGCAATGCGCTGCATCATGCTGGCCGACACCTGGTTTGGATAAAGGTCGGCGGTATCCGTTAGGCCCACCAACTGAAGGATACTTTCAAGCTTTTGGTTGAGTTTTTCTTTGGGAAATTTTTTAACTTCCATGCCATACGCCACATTTTGTCGGACTGTGCGCCAAGGCATGCAGGTTGGTTCCTGGAAAACGAAAGAGATGTTGTGTTTCCGGGGATTGGCGACGTCTCCGTCGATGAAGATATCGCCCTCACTGGTTGGCGTGAGCTTGGAAAGGCAGTTTAAAAATGTTGTCTTGCCGCATCCGGTCGGCCCCACGATAGCCAAAAACTCACCTTCGGCCACCTGAAAATTGATCTTGTCCAAGACCAGAAGATCACCAAATCGCTTCGTCAGGTCTTTGACTTCGATTTTGGTTTTTCTACCTGAATCACTTCCCACATCATTTCCCCCTGGTCATCTGTTTCAACGCTGCGTCTGCAACTCAATAGAGCGTGATTACGGGTGAACCAATAAAACCGAACACGGCGCGTGACGCACCACGTCACTGGTGACACTTCCCAGCAACCGATCTATGAAAGGACCTCTTTGGGTCAATCCCATAACGATCAGGTCTGCTTTCCAGCGGCGGGCAAGTTTAGGAATCAGGTGATTCGGGTTGCCAACATCCACCAAGGTGATGGCCGAAACATTCACCTGTGCCGCTTGCTTTGCAAGTCCTTCAAGCCAGGCGCGGTGATGTGATCGCTCTAATTCCTCTTTATGCTGAAGTGAATCAAAATGAGCGGATGAGTCCAATTCCGAAACGGTTCCGATCCGATCTTCGATTTCAGCCTGGGTGTGGGGATGCATACAGGTCAAGATCATTAAATGAGCGTTCTCGATTTGGGATAGCTTCAGTGCGTGACCGAAAACCGATAATGCACCATCGCGAACAGGATTGATAGCCACCATTATGTTGTTGTAAACCATTTGCCTGCTTTCGACAATATTCTCGTCCACACCGTCCTGCCTGAAGTTATGAAGCGACGCAACTTCTAACCGATGAATCGCTTTTTGCCGATTTGACTTTACCTTCGCCATCAGCTGAAGGCGGGGCGAAACGGATCGTAGCAACCTTGTTTTGGGTAAAAAAATCGATGCCGCCCTTGCCCTGGACCTTGTCAGTGCCCAAGTGAGAGTCTTTGATACCGCCGAAAGGCAAGTAGGGATGGGGAGCCGGCACGCCGACATTGATGCCGACCATGCCCACATCGGCCTCCCGGATGAACTTTTCGGTGTAATAAAGGTTCTGCGTAAACAGGCAGGCACCGTTGCCGAATTCCTGGTTGCGAATCAATTGCAGCGCATCATCCAAGCCGCTTATTTTCATCACCGAAACAACCGGACCAAAGATCTCTTCCTTGGCGATGGTGCGGCAAGGAGTGACATCGGCAAAAATTGTAGGCCCTACGTAATAACCGTTTTTACAGCCATCCGAAACCTGCGGGTTGCGACCGTCCAGGATCAGTTTGGAACCCTCTTCGATACCGATGGCGATGTAGTCTTCGATCTTTTTCTTTGCAGCCAGGCTGACGACCGGCCCCATGTAAGCATCCGGGTCCAGGGCACTGCCGACTTTGACGGTTTTCGAAACCGACAGAACGCGTTCGAGCAACTCGTCATAGATTTTGGGAACAGCGGCGATGACGGAACCCGCCAGACAACGTTGCCCTGCAGATCCGAAGCAAGAATGTATGAAGTTTTCCAGGAATACATCCCACTGGACATCTTCCATGACCACCAGAAAGTTCTTCGCGCCGCCCAGTAGCATAGAACGCTTGCCGCCGCGGCCGCAGCCTTCGGCCATCTGCTTGGCCGTTGGGGTGGATCCCACCAGACAGATACCACTGACCCGCCTGTCCGCATACCATGGCTGGACCACATTGCGATTGCCATGAACGATATTGATAACGCCTTTGGGTAATCCCACATCCCTGAAAATCTCTCCCATTTTTTGCATGAAGTACGGCGACTGGGTGGAGGGCTTGAATAAGAAGGTATTTCCGACGCCGATGGCAAAGGGGATAAACCAGCCGAAAACCAGGGCTGGAAAATTGAACGGCGCCACACCACAAAAGACACCCAACGGAGATTTGACGACCCGCCCGTTGATGTTTCCGGCAATGTGATCCAGGGTTTCGCCTTGTATGAGAGAAGGGATGCTGCAGGCGGCTTCCAGAATCTGGACGACACGCTGAACTTCTCCGCGGGCTTCACTGATATGTTTGCCCTGGTCGATGGCAATGGAATAGGCCAAGTCCTCTTCTTTTTCGACCATGGCCCGGCGAATATCGAACAGATAACCCATCCTTTTTCCCAAAGCTATATTTTTCCACGTTTCATAGGCCTTGAAACAGGAGTCGACTGCCGCTGCAGATATCTTCGGCCCGGATAGAGGCACTTCGCCGAGCCGTTCGCCGGTAGATGGATTAAAAAGCGGAACGGATTCGGCGTCTGACGCCTCTATCCATTCACCATCAATAAAATTCCGTATCCCTATGGTTTCATGCATTTTTCGCCTTTCGGGTGAACCGGTAATTGCGGATATCGGGGCCGGCCAAAACCTGTTTGGTGGCACTGAATCGATGCAAGGACATGAGTTTTGCCGGGGACGGCGACTCTGATCAGTGGCATGAGTAAGCCATACATGCTGATCCAACGTCTAATACGTGATGTATGATATATCTGATGATATTGTCAAGCCAAATTGTTTTCTCAACAGTAGCGTAGCTTTAGAGAGATTAGGACTTCACCTTAAGTGTGAGGCATCACAACTTTCAAATCTGCATTGTGTTTGTAAAATTCGCGGATATAGCCTTCCTGAATGCCGAACGACCAGTGAATGCCTCGTATGCAATGTACCGAACCCTCGCAATTTCCCCGCTCAATCATATCAATAAACATATCATGTTCGTTACAGTTATTTACCTCCCACTTTTTGACGTAGGGGCGCTGCTGGAAGTCGTATAAGCGCTGTTTCATAGGCATGATAAATTTACGCAAATGTTTATTGTCGGATAAATTCAAGAAGGTGTCATGAAATGCAAGGTTCAACTTGTAATATAAGTCAAAAGCATCCGTGTGAAGCGCGTCTCTCATATCGGCGTTCAATTGCCGCATAGCGGATATATGATCGGTCTCGAAGCGAGGAAAGACCTCTTTGACGACCTCTCCTTCAATGGCACCGATGATTTGGTAAAAGTCTTTAACATCACCGAGGGAGAGTGAATTGACAACCACCCCCCTTCTGGGCATGATGGTCACAAACCCCTCGGCTTCAAGTTTTATAAGTGCATCTCTTAAGGGTGTCTTGCTGATGCGCAGTCTCTGACTTAGCATGTTCAGGTCGAGAATCGAGTCCGGCAGGATGTGCCCCTCGTGCATCTCATTGCGAAGATATTCATAAACCTGTTCGCGAAGTGACTGTAAATTCAACATGCGGTGGTGGCTTCGTTTCCCAGCGTTATCGGCACTATCGTGCGGAAGTGAATATCGAATCGTTCAGTTCAGAAAAGATTGCGTTTATGCGGCGGAAAATGGGCAACAACATGTAACTATTTGTCATTATAAAAGTAATCGGCGACACGCAGAAGGCCGCGACAAGAATTACATTTATGGCCTAATTGATATCTGATACAATACATATCAAATGGGTGTCAACAAAGTTTTATTTCCAGGGGCTTTAATCTGGGTCCCATAGAGTATCGTTTCGTCTGGTCACGCACAGAGCATAATTCATTTTGTCCCCGCCCTCGATCCCTCCCGCTTGGGAAGGAGGTCTAAGCTCCGTACCCTTGACGGGGGAGGTTGGTCGGGGGTAATACAATAGAGCGCTTTAACGCAGCGAGCTGAAACCCTCTATCTTACAATATCTGACAAGGTCGGAAATGAGGAATGTGATTAACAGGCCAGGAGCATGAGATGAATAAACCCGCCGCCGGCGCATGGATCACGGCCGCCGTCGAAGAGATTGTCGCCACATCTCCGGAAAATACCTTGCATTTGCCGACTGGCGAGAAGGCCTTCGATGCGCCCCTGGTTGGTTTTTCCAATGGCGCCGACCCGATTTTTGACCAATATGTGGACCACATAGGCGATTTCTATCTGACACCGCTCGCCATTTTTAAAAAGGCTTTTCCGCATGAAACTAACATAGACCCTGCCGAGCTGACGGTCATCAGCTGGGTGCTGCCGTCCACGGCCCGCGTTCGCGAGGAACAGGCCGCGGCCGTCACGCGGCCGAGCGAACGCTGGATCATGCTGCGGCATTACGGCGAACTGTTCAACGAGTCGTTGCGGCGCTCACTGGTAAACCGTTTGTCCGCCGCCGGGATTCAGGCCGTGGCGCCGGTGCTCGCGGCTTTCTGGAGCCACGTCGATGCAGGGCCGTATGCGCCGTGCTCCAATTGGTCGGAACGACATGCGGCCTATGCCGCGGGGCTTGGAACCTTCGGCCTGTGCGACGGGCTCATAACGCCCGTGGGAAAAGCTATGCGGACAGGATCGGTGGTGGCACGCGCAACGATTCACCCCACTCCGCGCAGCTACACTGATCAGTACGCCTATTGCCTATTTTATTCCCATGGCACCTGCGGCAACTGCATCCCGCGGTGCCCGGTCAATGCGATCAGCGAAACCGGCCACGACAAGCAGGTCTGCATGCGCTATACACTGCAGAAAATGAAAAAATATTCTTTGGATACTTACGGTTTCGCTGTGTCCGCTTGCGGGATTTGCCAGACCGGAGTGCCCTGCATGGCTGGTATTCCCCATCCGGATGCGGGATGAAAAGGATTGTCGCGGGTTGGTGGGAATCAAAAAAGGAAGGCACAGGCGGATAGAATGAGAATTGCCGGCCCCCTCCTTACGAAACTGGTGGAATATAGTACAATTTGAAACCTAAAGGCTCAATCCGGCTCGATACTGAAGACCGGGTTGCACCCACCGCAAACCTCTGTCATCTGACTTCCTTTTACACGGGGTGGTCCGCACCGGGTGGACCACCCCCTGGTTCTTCGGTGTTCTTCAGCCTCATCGATATATGGCCGCACGAGTTGGCCGGATGAATCGTGAGACGGTAGTTAATGCGCCGGATGTCTGTGCGCTTTGCGAGTACCGGCTCAACGGAACGGAATCCATGTGTCCGAAGTGCGGGCATTGTATCATCTGCGGACGACTGCCTCTGCGTTCATGAATTCCATATCTCACCTGGATCTCACGTGAGCGCTGCAAGAATAGGATATCCTCACGCACCCACTATTCGGCCTCGGTGACCTTTTCCACTTCGATTTTCTTGTGGCTGCCGCTCTCTTCAACCACTCCCGTGATCGTTACCCTTTTACCGACCATCCCGGTCAGGTCCTGGCCGATGACCTGATATTTTCCACTGTCTGACGCCAGAACAATGCCGGCATCGCCCTTTTCCAGGACGCCGGTGATTTCCGAGGCGGCCGTCTTTTCCTGCGGCGTGTCATCGGCCGAGGGCATGCCCGTCCCCTTGGCGGCCGGCTTTTGCCCCTGCCCGCCGGTGGTTCCTTGATCGGAACAGCCCGACAACCCCAGCAAGGCAGCCACCATGATGAAGACCAAAGTCAGTTTCGTGAGGTTCATTTTTCTTCTCCTTTTCTTTCAGTTTGGGTTTGAGTCCACAGTTGCCTGGAAAAGGTGAAACAGTGCTTAGCAGCGGTGAAATATCAAGCGCGGGGTGGGTTGTCAATCTTTGAATTTATGGTTAACTATTTAATTTAAAACAATAACCTATTTACATAACGAAGGTTTATTTTACCGATGCTTTTGCGAGGATGTGAATGTCGGTGAAACGAAACGGGTCTCTGCCAATTGAAAGCGGTCACCGATTATGATGCCATGAACCCCGGGCAGCCGGTCATCTCCGCATGCTTGCGGCTGCCGGGATACTGGCGGCAGATTTGCGGGCGGACGTCATGGATCCGGCACTCCCAGCGGTTTTGGGTAGGTATTTTGTGGAGCCAGGGACAGGAATTCGCCGACGGTGCCGTGCCGGTTCTTTTCCACACCCGGTAGGCAAACGTGTTGTCCTCCCGTTTGATACGCCGTACTTTTTCAAGGATGTCCTTACGATTCAGCGTGCGCCAGAGAGTATAATCCGCTTCCGTGAGCTGATCATAGTAGTCGAGAAAACGACAGCAGTGTCCGCATTGACGGCAGGTAAAATCTTCCATACCGGTCGACAGCCACAGGCCGTGCTCATTTGACCGATCAAGGTTACCCGGTGTGACGGCGGTTCTGAAAACACGCCGGCATATCGCGGCCAGCTCCTTGATCGGCGGTCGGGTTTGCTCCAGTTCGCCAATGAGGGCAAGGCCCAGGTCCCGGGCACAGATTGGGAACATTTTTCCTCCGCGCTTGGCCATCCACAAACGTTCTTCGCGAAAAGTACCGGATATAACCGCTCGATCACCGAAAACCAACGGAAAGAGTTCGAGGAAAAGGCTGGTTTGCGGGGCGTACTGTCGAAAATCAGCCCGAATGGCCGCCAAGGCCTCTTTGCGGGACAAAAAAATGCGGTCCGGCGTCACCATGAGGTGTCCTTGATCTGGGTAACAGGGGCTGAATGTTTTGGCGTAAGCCTATATTTGCAAACCAAAGGCGTTTCATCAAGACGTCAAGGGACTAAACTCAACAGCACTGCGCCCGCCGGATGAAGTCGGATTGCCGCAAGAGAAAATATCCGGCCTGACTTCTCCGCGTTCAACTTTACAGTCACCGTTGCAACCCGCACACGCATGAGTTTTGTCTGTCTACCATTTGATTTAATTGCATATATTTGTTATAATGCCGTTTTATATCAAGTCTTTTTCCCGCAGCGGGTTACGGCACAAGTCGAAGAGAAAGGAAAGCATATGAAATGTGGCTCGCATAGATGTAACGCGAAACCGGAGTTACGTATATCGGGTTGGCATTCTCCGCACCCGACGCATTTTTGTCCTATTTGCAGGGAATCATACTGGAAACATGCCGTTAAAGACAAAAACGATACAATGATCGGAACCGAGCTGAAAAATTATCCACCATTTAAATGGGGCGCGAAATCGAAAGAGAAATACTTGTCCTCACGCCGGTACAGTTGGGTCAAGTTTGCAGCTTCCGAGGGTTGACGCATTTCAAAATTCAGGTCGGTATCACCCGTACATCGAATTGATGCTGTCCGAGAACCGGTTCAGAATAACGTTCTTCCTTAGCTTGAGTGTCGGTGTCAACATCCCGTTATCCATAGTAAACTCCGGCACGATCGTAAATTTCTTGATGGTCTCGAAAGGCGCCAGGAACTGGTTCTGTGCGGCAATTTCGGTTTCAATCAGGTCATGGATGGCGGGGTGGCGGCCGGGGTCGTCACTGGAATTGAAGACGAGTCCCTGTTGAGCGGCATAGGCGCTGATCGCCTCGGGTTCCAGGGTTATCAGAGCCGTCAGGTAGTTGCGTCGATCACCGACCACACAGACCTGGTGGATGAACCGTGAGGTGGCGAGGTGTGCTTCGATAGCCGCCGGGCCGATATTTTTACCGCCGGAGGTGACGAGGATCTCTTTTTTGCGTCCGGTGATCCGCAGAAAGCCTTCAGCGTCGATTTCCCCCAGGTCGCCGGTCTTCAGCCAACCGTCCGCCGTCATGGTCGCCGCCGTGTCCTCGGGCATCTTGTAATAGCCTTTCATGACATTACGGCCGCGAAACAGGATTTCACCATCGGGAGCGGTTTTCTGCTCGATACCCGGTCCGGGCGGGCCCACCCAGCCGAAGCGATAGTTATCGTAGCGGTTCAGATTGGAAAAGCTCGTGTTTTCCGTCATGCCGATTCCTTCCACGATAAGGATACCGGCGGCATGAAAGAACCTTCCGACCTCGGGATTCAGCGGTGCCGCGCCGCTGATGCACCATCGCACCCGGCCTCCCAGTGCGGCCTGTATTTTTGCAAATACCAGGCGGTGCGCTATTTTATAGCGCAGCGCAACCAACGGTGGGACCGGCCGGTGTTTCAACCGCAGGCCACTAAACTCGTATCCGACCGCCAAGGCCCAGCGGAAGATCTTCAGCGCCAAACCGCCCTTGGCTTCGGCCGCGTTAATGATTTTGGCCTGGACCTTTTCATAAATCCGGGGAACACTCGGGAACCAGTGGGGCCGCGTGGTTTTCAAATCCTCGGCCAGGGTGTCCATGCTGCGGTTGAACGTCAGCGTGCAGCCTGTCAAAAGGGCGGTATAAACGCAGGTGCGCGCGAAAACATGCGCCAGTGGAAGAAAAAGAAATACCTGGTCGTCTGGATGCCAAAGCACGCTTTTTTCGACCGACTGGGCCGTAAAGGTCAGGTTGTCGTGAGTGAGCATGGCCCCCTTGGGCACGCCGGTAGTGCCCGAGGTATAGACTATCGCGGCCACATCCTGAGCCCTCACCGCCGCCGCCATTTCCGCAAATGTGCTGTCGGAAACGTTGCGGCCCTTATCGATGAACTCTCCGAAGCCCACACTCCAGTCATCATCTGAAGAGTCACCGCTGAACGGCACTACGTGGCGAACCCCGGAGATCTCCTTGCGAATTTCCAACAGCTTATCGAGCTGTTGGCGGTCTTGCACAAAAACGAGCACCGCATCGGAATGTTGAATAATATAGCGACAGTCTTTGGTCGGCAGTGTCTGATAAATGCCTACGGTTGCAGCCCCGATGCTGACGGCGGCCAGGTCTGCCAGCACCCAGCGGTAACAGCTGTAACTGACGATAGCCACCTTGTCGTCTTTCTGCACCCCATGGGCTATCAAGCTTTTGGCCACCTGGCGCACCTGGACCCGGAACTCTTCCCAAGTCACTTCTTCGGTTTGACTATCGCCTTTTATCCACCGATAAGCCGGATCTTTGCCCCGCCGGTCTACGGTTTGCCGCAACATCGCATGAACGTTTTCGAAATCTATGAATTTTTCCATTCCCCCTCCCCCCGGATGTCCCTTCGCCGGCACGGCTGAAAACATTGTTCCCGCATACCATGGCACCGGCAGGTTTGCAAATGCGGCGCTGAGCTGATTGAACATCATGGTGCCGACCATTTACCCCTGTCCGGTCAAATTGGCATAGGTGACCAGATATAACAGGCCCACTGGGCCGCCTCTGCCAGAAACAGTGCCGATTGTGCTCGTTTCCGCTAAATCGCGTGGACGCTATGTAGGGACGGTGAAGGTCAGGGGCTGCCGGCGGGCTGTTGTTGCGTTTCCGGAGGGGTCGTAGGAAAGTGTTTCTCGACCTGTTTCATTTCCGACTGCATCAGCTGCACGAGTTTTCTAAAGGCTTCATCCAAAGATTTTTCCATGACGGCGAGCTGGCCGCCGCTGACGATGACCCGCTGCAGTTCGGGGGTCTTTACCTGGTAGGTGGAGATGAGATAGACCGGCTGGATGTAAAATATGGTTCCCATAACGGGCAAAATGATAATCCGGCCGCGAACGACCTCCGAGCCGGCTTGGTCCCAGAGGGTGATCTGCTGGGCGATTTGCGGCTCTTCATTTATGGTGGCGACGATCTGGGCCGGGCCGCGCACCAGTTCGGCCTTGGGAAACTCGTAGACGAGGATTTTACCGTAATTGGGCTCGTCGCAACCAGCGGCCGCTAAAGCCCGCAGGTTGCTGCGGCCATTGGGGATGGTGGGCACCAGTTGGAGGAAGTCGAGTCGATCGTTCTGGAACAGGTTGAGGGTCATGTAATAGGGCCTCATCGGCTCGATCGAGTTCTGATGGCTTACTTCTGCATACGCCCACAGGTCTTCCTGCATGTAGAAGGTCTTGGGGTCGGTCTGATGGTATTTATTGAAGATGCGCATCTGGATATCGAAAATATCGCGGGGGTAGCGGACGTGCGCGCGAATGTCCGCCGGCATTTCGGCTTTGTCCTTAAAGAGGCCCGGGTAGATGCGACTGTAGGCCTTGGCGATCGGGTCCTCCGGATCGTAAAGGTAGTAATCCACGCTGCCGTTGTAAGCATCCACGACGATCTTGATAGAATTGCGAACGTAGTTCAGATGCGTGCCGTTCATTTCCATCGGGGTGGCGGCCGGATACCAGTACGAGGTGGTGTAGGCGTCCTGAATCCAGAAGATGCCGCGGGAATTGGCCACCACGTAGGGGGTTTGGTCCAGAGCCAGGAAGGGTGTGATGGTCCGAATCCGGTCGAGGATGTTGCGTCGAAACAGGATTTTACTCTCGTCGGTCAAGCGGGTGGTCAAAAAGAGGTTGCGGTCCCTGAAATACCAGGCAAAGACAACCTTTTTAAAGATCGAAGAAACCGGCACGCCGCCCTTGCCCTGGTAGTCGACCGTCACGTTGTCCTTTCCCTTGGGGTAGTCCAGCTCGCCGGTATCATTGGGCGCGATGGCATAGGGCGTGGAGTGAAGACCGAAGTAAATACGCGGCTGCCCCACGCTCAGCCCGTAATCCGAGCGGATGGGGATGTCCTGCATGTACCACACCATGGGACTGCCCCCGCTCTGGTTGGCAGGGGTCATGGTGGCGCCGTAGCCGTGCGTGTAGGTCAGATGTAGATTCGTCCAGCTTTGAACATCGCCGGGAAGATTACGGTAATCGAGTTCCCGCGGGGCCACGAAAACCTGCGCGTATTTATCCTGGACGGTATATCGGTCGACGGTTACGGTTGGAAATCTGTAATAGCGCCGCAATTGCTGAAGCTGCTCGAGCACCGGAGTCATGATCGGCTCTTCCCAAAGCGGGATATTGCGCAGGATATCGTCGAGGCGCGGATCGATGTCGGCGACCGGCACTTCTTGGGGATTGAAGTTACGGAACTCGACCGTCTTCAGCCGGTAAGCCTGCAGCGTCGATTCGATGTTATTGGCGATGTAAGGTTCCTCTAAAGCGAACTCATTGGGCTCCACGACATATTTTTTCAACAGTCGCGGCAGAAAATCGAAGGACCTGGCGCCCAACACGATCAAAAATCCCAGAAGCAACGCGGCAAAGACCTTGCGCCCCCTGTTTTTATGGATCACCAGGACCAGGCAAAAAATCGATCCGGTCCAGAAAAGCACCTGCATCCAGATCAGCGGCACGATGATCTTCATGTCCACGAAGCCCGGTCCGTAGAAAAGCGGCGCGTAGCTGGTTTTGTAGACCAGGGCGTTTCGTTGAAGAATCAGGTCCCACGACTCGATTAAAAAGGTCACCAGCAGGATGATGCTCAGGTGCCATTTGGCCGCTGCCGGCAAGGACCGGTTCTGCCGGGCGAGCAGCCGGCCCTCGATCAAGTAGAGCAGGGCCAGGCCTAAAAATAAAATGATAAAACAAAGCAAAAGGCGGCTCTGAATCAACTGGTAGATGGGAAAAGAGAAAAGGTAATAAGAGACATCCCGGCCGAAAACCGGTTCCTGAATACCGGCGGCGGGTCCGAAGATGTAAAAAAGAAACATCTCCCAGTTGCGGTAGAGGGGCAGGGCGATCACGATCGCAAGGCACAGGGCCAGCGGCAGGGAAAAATAAAGAGAGCCGGCGCGAAAACGGTGATATGCACGTGCGGTCCGCGACATATCGCCGGGGTCCCGGTCGGTGGCCTCGACTGACAGCAGCCGGGAAGCCAGGCGCAGGTTGATGAAAAAGAACCCCGTAAAAATCAGGGTGACCACGATGAAAACGGTGGTGCTGTAAAGCGTCCGCTGCCAGAAGTAAAATTCGTATCCCAGAGAACGATACCACCAGATGTCCACCAATTTGGACAATGTGTAGAGGATCAGCAGAACGACTGCAGCAGCCAGCAAGGTTAAAATCGTCCCGATGATGACATTGCGGCGCTTTACAAAACCCATTGCGGACCTCCTTTTATCGTGATGACGCCGTGCCGGTAGCGCTTAAGAGAGATGATGCCGCTTACGATCTTTTATTGTTTCAATGAACAGCCGCCGGCCCAATAGGTCTAAACCCCTAAAAACAGAAGATTCGCAGCGTATTTTAGGAAAGACCCCCTATGAAAATCCCCCACCAGGCAACCTCGGGGCAGCCGGCGGTGATCGATATAACCTCTTAAAGGTCGCTCCGCCGGGCAACCGGCCCATCCGAAAATATACTCCAGCAGGTGGCGACAAATCAAGTGCCGATGCATCAAAGCGTCCGGCGACCCCGGTCGCGCGCCTTTTTCCCCGCGCCGGCGCCCGGAGGCGACGAAGAGTCTTCCTTACCGCACGTTGCGGCCGCATTCCAAAAACCCTTTTAAAAGTTTGCAATACACCCGTTTAACGTATTTAATACCTGAAACACCCTATTTTTTTTCTTTTGCAATCGGCATACTCGTCAAACACACCATCGCTTTTTTATCAAGGCACCCATTTTTATCAAGGCACCCAAATTCACTCGAAAAATCGGCGAGGCCGGGAGGGCCGAATGAAGAACGGTAAACGGTTTCTTTTTTTGGGCTCGGTTTCCCTGTGTTCAGCAATCCTACTCACCGGCTGCAGCCATCTGCCGCTGCTCTTCCCCAAAGGGCCCATCGGTGAGGTCAACCGCTTCACCATCCTGGCGGCATTCGCGCTCATGCAGATCGTCGTCATTCCCGTTTTTATTTTGGGCATCTGGTTCGCCCGCAAGTACAGGGCCACCAACACAACATCGGTCTATATGCCGAAATGGAGTTATTCCAAGAAGATCGATCTTACCGTCTGGCTCGTTCCGGTGGCCATCGTCATCGTTCTCGGCTCCCTGTCGTGGATCACCACGCACCGCATAGATCCTTACAAGCCCATAGAGTCCGGCGTCAAGCCCCTGACCATCGAGGCCGTGGCCCTGGATTGGAAATGGCTGTTTATTTATCCGGACCACAATGTCGCGATCGTCAACCAACTCGTTTTTCCCGCCAAGGTACCCCTGAGCTTTGAGATCACCTCGGACTCGGTGATGTCTTCTTTTTTCATCCCGCAGCTGGGCAGCCAGATTTACGCTATGGCCGGCCGGCGCACGCGACTGCACCTGATGGCCGATCAGCCCGGCACCTTTTCCGGCCACAATCAGCAATTCAGCGGCAGTGGATACGCCGACATGCATTTCAAGGCGATTGCCACCACGCAGGAAGACTTCGATGTCTGGCTGCAGAAAACCAGACACTCATCCGAGACGCTCGATCTGGCCCGCTACGAAAGCCTCGCCCAGCCGAGCAAGGGATACCCGGTGACGACATTCTCGTCGGTCAAGCCGGATCTTTTCGACCTCATAATCGGCAAATACAGGTACGGCGATAAAAAGGACGGTACGGCGAGTGGGAATTCAGTTCCCCTTAACATTAACACGGCCGCCTGGGAGGGACACGGATATGTTCGGTAAGCTGAGCCTTGCGGCGATACCTTTCGACAAGCCGATCATCATGGGGGCCGTGAGCGGCGCCCTGCTGCTGGCCGTGGTGATCCTGGCCCTGATCACTTACTACCACAAGTGGACCTATCTGTGGAAAGAGTGGCTGACCAGCCTCGATCACAAGAAAATCGGCATCATGTACATCGTCCTGGCACTGGTCATGCTGCTGCGCGGGTTTGCCGATGCCATTTTGATGCGCTCCCAGCAGGCGCTGGCCGCGGGAACCGCTCACGGCTACCTGCCGCCCGAACACTTCAATCAGATCTTCAGCTCGCACGGCACGATCATGATCGTCTTCATGGCCATGCCGTTTCTGGTCGGCCTGATGAATATCGTGGTCCCGCAGCAAATCGGCGCCCGGGATCTCGCCTTTCCCTTCCTGAACTCGGTCAGCCTCTGGCTGACGGTGGCCGGCGCCATGCTGGTCATGGTGTCGCTGGGGGTGGGCGAATTTTCCAAGGCCGGCTGGTCGGGCTATGCCCCCCTGACCGAAAAACAGTTCAGCCCCGGCACGGGCGTGGACTACTGGATCTGGTCTTTCCAGATCGCCGGCATCGGCTCGCTCATGACCGGCATCAATTTTCTGGTCACGATTCTCAAGATGCGCGCCCCGGGAATGACTCTCATGCGAATGCCACTTTTTGCCTGGACAACGATCTTCACCAACGTGCTCATGGTTTTCGCCTTTCCGGTCTTGACCGTCGCCCTGGCCCTGATCACGCTCGACCGCTATCTGGGCATGCATTTTTATACCAACGCCCTGGGCGGCAACATGATGATGTACGCCAACCTGTTTTGGATCTGGGGTCATCCCGAGGTCTATATCCTCATCCTGCCGGCCTTCGGCGTCTATTCGGAGGTCGTTGCGACCTTTTCCGAAAAACGGCTTTTCGCCTATAAATCCCTTGTGTACGCCACCGGCGCGATCATGATCCTGTCTTTTTCCGTCTGGCTGCACCATTTCTTCACGATGGGCGCCGGACCCAATGTCAACATGGCTTTCGGCATTGCGACCATGCTGATCGCTATTCCCACCGGCGTCAAAATTTACAACTGGCTTTTCACCATGTACCGCGGCCGCATCCGGTTCACGGTTCCGATGTACTACACCCTGGGATTCCTGCTGACCTTTACGATCGGGGGCATGACCGGGGTGCTACTTTCCGTTCCGACGGCCGACTTCGTGCTGCACAACAGCCTTTTTTTGATCGCCCACTTTCACAACGTCCTGATTCCCGGCGCCCTGTTCGGCTTTCTGGCCGGCTACTCCTACTGGTTCCCGAAGGCCATCGGCTTTCCCCTGAACGAAAAGTGGGGCAAGCGCGCCTTCTGGTGCTGGTCGATCGGCTTTTACATGGGCTTTTTTCCCCTTTATGTGCTGGGGTTCATGGGCATGCCCCGCCGCATGGAACACTATGCCACCGTAGCCTGGCAGCCCCACCTGATCGTCGCCGCCGCGGGTGTCGGCCTGATCATGGTCGGGATCCTCTTTCTGATGATTCAGCTCTATGTGAGCATCAAGGAGCGCCACGCCACCCGCGATCTTACCGGTGATTACTGGAACGGGCGCACGCTGGAGTGGGCAACTTCTTCCCCCCCGGCGGTCTACAATTTCGCGGTAATACCCGTGGTGGATGACATCGATGCCTTCATGGACATGAAGGAAAAAGGCACGGCCTACCGGCCGCCTGATCGCTATCACGACATCCACTTGCCGAAGAACACCGCCAAGGGGTTCATCAACGGTATTCTGGCCCTTATCTTCGGTTTCGCCATGACCTGGTACATCTGGTGGCTGGCCATTCTCAGCGCGCTGGGCATGCTTTTTGTGGTGCTCGCCCGCTCGTTCGATGACCACACGCACGACACCATATCCGCCGCCGAAGTCGAGCGGATCGAAAATCACCGCTACCGGCAGTTGACTGCCGCCGCCGCCCACCGTCCCTATTACAAGCCGGCCACGCCGGAACTGGTTCCGGAGGTGTAGACCATGACGATCGACGCCACGAGAATCGATGCGGCCGCTGTCGCAGACGCCGAAGAACCGGATATCGTCGCCAACCAGGCCTTCGGTTTCTGGATTTACCTTATGACCGACCTGGTGCTGTTCGCGGCCCTCTTCGCGGTTTTCGGCACGCTGGCCCACAATTATGCCGGCGGCCCCACCGGCAAGGACCTGTTTCACCTGACCGATACGTTCAAGGAGACCATGCTCCTGCTGTTCAGCAGTGCCACTTTCGGCATGGTCATTCTGGCTGTTCACGAGAACAGGAAAAAAAAGTTGTTGCTGTGGCTCATGATCACATTTCTGCTGGGACTCGGCTTCATCGTTATGGAGATCAACGAGTTTTACGGCCTGATCACGGACGGCAACGGACCGGGGCGCAGCGCCTTTATTTCGGCTTATTTCACGCTGGTGGGCACCCACGGGTTGCACGTGACCGTCGGGCTGGTCTGGATGGCAGCGATGGCGGCCCAGGTCTTCATCAAGAACCTGACCACACCCGTTCAATCCCGGCTGCTGCGCTTGAGCATGTTCTGGCATTTTCTGGACATTGTGTGGGTGGGCGTCTTCACGGGTGTCTACCTGAGGGGGGTTCTTTAAATGCACCAGACTCCTATCGACCAAACCGGGGCCGGCCGGGGAAGTTTTTCGGCCTATCTCAACGGTTTCATCTACTCGGTATTGCTGACCATCATCGCCTTCGGGGTGGTGATGAGCGGGGCGCTGTCCTATTCGGAGGCCATGATCGGCATTTTCGGTGCCGCCGTGGCGCAGATCCTGGTGCACCTGCATTACTTTCTGCACCTGGACACGTCTTCGGCCGCGCGCTGGAACGTGATGGCCTTTTTACTGACGTTGCTGATCATGAGCCTCTTCGTCGGGGGGACGCTGTGGATCATGTTCCATCTCCAGGAGCGCATGATGTGAGCCGGCCAGGCGGGGTCAAACGGTTCATACTCGTTGCCAAGCCCGGGATCGTCTTCGGCAATCTGGTCAGTGCGGCGGGTGGCTTTTTCCTGGCCGCCAAAGGGCGGCCCGATATTGCCGTTCTGGTACCGACCATGACCGGCATCGCCCTGGTGGTGGCCTCGGGGTGCGTCTTCAACAACTGTATCGACCGGGACGTGGACCGCAAAATGGCGCGCACCCGCCACCGTGTTCTCGCCCAGGGGCTGATGACACCGGTGGCAGCCGTTTGCTACGCAACACTTTTGGGCATCGCCGGAATGGCTCTGCTTGCGGCGGCAACCAACGGGCTGGCCGCTGGCATCGTACTGGCCGGATTTGTCATCTACGTGGGCCTATACAGCCTGTGGCTCAAACGACAGTCCGTTTATGCCACATTGATCGGCAGCCTGGCGGGCGCTGCTCCGCCGCTGGCGGGGTATTGTGCCATCAGCGGCCGTTTCGACCTGGGGGCGGTGATATTGCTTTCGATCTTCAGCCTGTGGCAGATCCCGCACTCCTACGCCATCGCCGTGTTCCGATACGATGATTACGCCCGGGCGCACCTGCCGGTATTTCCGCTCAAACGGAAGCTCACCGTCGTGAAAAATCATATCGTCGGCTATATCATCGCCTTTACGGCGGCGGCACTGATGCCGACCCTCGGCGGCTATGCCGGCTGCAGCTATCTTGCGGCGGCAGCGGTGACGGGCCTGCTGTGGCTGGTCATGGCCCTGGCGGGCTATAACACCACCGACAACCGGCTGTGGGCCGGAAAGATGTTTGCCTTTTCCATTCTGACGATTTTCGTCCTCAGCGTCATGATGTCGGTCGATGCCACCGTGCCGGCCACTTCGGCAGTCCATTTCACCTTCGTACCCTAATTTCAGATCTACTCTGGGGCGCAACAAGGCCGCAAAGGCAGGATCCGCCGTATGGTTCACGCGCGGTGGAACCGTTACAAAGACGATTGAACGAGACCAGGAACGGCATCGGTGACACGGCCGTGACATTTTTAGTCGAGAATGTTCAAAAAGGAATTAACGGCGGCAGACACGCACCTTGTCCCAATTGCCGGAAAAGCAGTTTTTACCGCTGAAGATGGTCATCCGCTTCGGAGGCGGTGTTTCACGCGTCACTTTGATCCATGGCAGGTAGAAAAGTCAGTGTGTACGGCAAGCGACAATCAACACCACAGGAGGATATGACATGACGAAAAACTATTCCGACAAAGACGGCAGGATTGGAAAGGGCGGAGAACTGCATCAGCAGGCCGGTGGCAAAGTGGAGACCATGACGACGCAGCAGGGGGTTCCGATCGCCGACGATCAGAATTCATTGCGGGCAGGCGCGCGCGGGCCGACCTTGCTGGAAGATCACATCATGCGCGAAAAAATCTTTCACTTCGACCATGAACGCATTCCGGAGCGCGTCGTTCACGCCCGCGGCTTCGGCGTCCACGGCTACTTCGAGACCACCGACCCGATTCCGGATGTGACCCGCGCCGATATTTTTCAACGCAAAGGCGAAAAAACGCCGGTTTTCGTGCGGTTTTCAACCGTGGCCGGGAACAAGGGCTCCTCCGACCTGGCGCGCGACGTGCGGGGATTTGCCGTGAAATTTTACACCCAGGAAGGCAATTGGGACCTTATCGGCAACAATATGCCGGTCTTTTTCATCCAGGACGCCATCAAATTTCCGGATCTGATTCACGCCGCCAAGGTCGCTCCCGACCGCGGTTTTCCCCAGGCCCAGACCGCCCACGATAATTTCTGGGACTTCATATCGCTCACGCCGGAAAGCATGCACATGGTCATGTGGATCATGTCCGACCGCGCCATTCCGCGCTCGTTCCGGTTTATGGAAGGCTTCGGGGTTCATTCCTTCCGGTTCGTCAACTCCCAAGGCAAGGCGACCTTCGTGAAGTTTCACTGGAAGCCCAAGCAGGGCCTGCAGTCGGTCATGTGGAATGAAGCCGTGAAAATAAACGGGGCCGATCCCGATTTTCACCGGCGGGATTTGTGGGAGGCTATTACCTCGGGGGCCTTTCCCGAGTGGGAACTCGGGGTGCAGCTGTTTGACGAGGGCTTTGCCGAAAAATTCGACTTCGACGTGCTGGATGCCACCAAGCTGATCCCCGAGGAGGAGGTGCCGGTGCGCATCATCGGCCGGATGGTGCTCGACCGCGTGGTCGATAACTTCTTCGCAGAAACCGAACAGGTCGCGTTCTGCACCCAGAACATCGTGCCGGGCATCGAGCATTCCGAAGACCCGCTGCTGCAAGGGCGCAACTTTTCTTATCTGGACACGCAGCTCAAGCGCCTGGGCAGCCCCAACTTCACGCACCTTCCCATCAATGCACCGAAATGCCCGGTGCGCCACCTGCAGCAGGACGGGCATATGGCAATGCACAACCCCAAGGGGCGGATCAACTACGAGCCCAACAGCTGGGGTGCGAAGGGCGGTCCGCGCGAGGACGCCAAAAAGGGGTTCACCAGCTACGCCTTGCCGATCGAGGGCCAAAAGCAGCGCGTGCGCTCGGAGACCTTCGCCGACCATTACAGCCAGGCGCGGCAGTTTTACCTGAGCCAGACGCCGATCGAACAAAAGCATATCGGCGATGCGCTCGTCTTCGAACTCAGCAAGGCGGAGCGCGATGAGGTCCGCGAACGCATGGTATCGCACCTGCTCAATATCGATCAGAAACTGGCCGAAAAGGTGGCCGACGGGTTGGGACTCGAAAAATTGCCCGCTCCGGCCGATGCTGCCAGGCCGACCTTGAAGGGGCTGAAACCATCGGACAAGCTCAGTATATTGAAAAACGGGCCCGCGTCCTTCAAGGGGCGCAAACTCGGCGTGCTGATGACCGACGGCGCCGACGCCGAGCTGTTTAATGCATTGCAGGGGGCGGTCGAAAAGGAAGGCGCCATGCTGGAAGTCGTTGCGCCTAAGATCGGCGGGGTTACAGACAGTGACGGCAAGCGCATCAAGGCCCACCAGAAAGTTGATGGGGGTCCGTCGGTGCTCTATGATGCCGTGGCGATTCTGACCTCCGAAGACGGGGCGAAAAAGCTGGCCAGGGATGCGACGGCCCGTGATTTCGTAAGCGATGCGTTTGCCCACTGCAAGTTTATCGGCTATAGTGCCGCCGCCGAGGCCCTCTTGAAGGGCGCCGGAATATTCGACAGGCTGGACAAGGGCTGTATGGCGCTGGAGGCGGCCGATGCGACGCCGTCATTTATCGAAACATGCCGCGATCTACGGTACTGGGCAAGGGAAACAACGGTGGACCAGACGTGATCCTGTCACCGGATAGGCCAGCCGGCGGTGGCGCTGTGGCGCGGAAACCGCACAGCGCCACCACTCCTTGACCCATGGTCCTTCCATAAGGTTTAATTGACGACGGGGCTTCCAACAGAACCGGTTTTTCAGCGCAAAGCAAAAAAACACTCCCATTTCCTTTTACCCTCCACGAGGCGAGCGGGTGAAGGCGTGCCGGCGATGATGCCGTGTCCGCCAGGCGTTGACCCCTTTTATTCGGGCGGCACAGCCAAGGCAGGGTGTCAACACGAGGGTTACACGGATCACAGAACCGGCAGCAAGTGAGGCTCCCCTGACGACATGCATATCTTAGACATCATAGCGATCCTGATTACTTTCTCGGCCGTCTTCAGCTATTTCAACTACCGGTATTTTCATCTTCCCCGGACCATCGGGCTGATGTTATCGGCGTTGATCCTCTCTTCGGGCCTGATCATTGCGGGGCAGTTCGGTTGGGACGTGAAAGATCAAGTCCTTGCCATCGTTCGCAGTATCGATTTCAATCGCCTCCTTCTTAACGGCATTCTCGGGTTTCTTCTCTTTGCCGGCGCCCTGAACGTGGAACTCAATGAGCTGATAATTCAGAAATGGGTGGTATTCTCCCTGGCTACCGCCGGGGTGATCCTCTCCACAATCATCGTGGGCGGTTTTGCCTGGGTGGTGTTCGATACCCTCAAGCTGCCCGTTCCGTTCATGTACTGCCTGCTGTTCGGTGCGCTGATTTCCCCCACCGATCCGGTGGCCGTCATCAGCATCCTGAAGACGATGCAGGCGCCCAAGAGCCTGGAAACCCAGATGGCCGGTGAATCTCTTTTTAATGACGGGGTGGGGGTCGTGATCTTCATCGTGCTGCTGAGAATTGTCGATGGAGGCCATGATGTCAGTGCCCAGGAGGCCCTTCTTCTCTTTGCGAAAGAAGCTGTCGGAGGGATTGTGTTAGGCCTGGCTGCGGGATATGTTACCTATCAAATGCTCAAGCGGGTGGACAACTACCAGGTGGAAATCCTGCTCACCCTGGGCCTTGTCACCGGCGGTTACACAGGCGCGACCGCCCTGCACACCTCGGGACCGCTCGCGATCGTCGCGGCCGGGCTCATGATCGGCAATCATGGCCGATCCTTTGCGATGTCGGAGACGACACGCAGGAACCTGGACACTTTCTGGGAACTGATCGATGAGATACTGAACGCCATTCTTTTTATCCTGATCGGCATGGAAGTCTTTGCCCTGGAGTTCAGTCTCAAGCATCTAATGGCCGGAATCCTTATCATTCCACTCGTGTTGCTGGCCCGGCTGATCAGCGTCGGGATCCCCTTCAGCCTGCTGCGCATAAAAAATTCTTACCGGGCCAATACGGTGAGAATCTTGACCTGGGGCGGCCTGCGGGGTGGCATCGCGGTGGCGCTCGCCCTGTCCCTACCCGCCGGCCACGCCCGGGGCGTGCTGCTGATGATGACTTACATGGTCGTGGTTTTCTCGATTGCCGTGCAAGGCCTGACCATCGGCCGGCTGGTCAAGCGCTGGAAAGAAACGGATGTGAGCGTCGGCGATTGGGGCTGGTGGCAACACTGACGCTGCCGGTGACAAGCCGGGGAACACGGCCTGAAGGCTATCCGCCATTTCGCACGGGGAACCTGGCGGGCATCGTTGCCGGCACGTTTTCGGCGCCACCCACGGGGAAACGATTTACGGACTGCACCGCCACCCTGAAGAATTCTCCACCCCATGTGTCATTTTGCCACGCTTTCCCCTTCCTTTGACAAAGGGCGGCCGGGAGGGATTTATAAAATGACATCCCGGTTCCGAAACCAACCGCCCTCCCGCTCGCCTTTTAGATAACGGATGGCGTGCGGCATACCGCCTGGGTAATTTGACATGGTTCCACTGAGTCATATTGCGCACAGTGCCGCTGCGCCCGCACGGTCATCCTGCCCCATATTCAGCCTATATGCCTGATATCAATAAAAATATTATTATATTCGGTGAGTGGTACGGCTCTTGAAAGGATAGGCGCAAACAGTGTCGCCCGCAGAATGATTTCAGTGACGCCGCGGGGACGATACCGGATCTGCCGTTCCGAGGAGGGTGCCGTGACAAACGACTTGAAGA
>JBAPSB010000096.1:0-28226 GCA_049281435.1 Desulfobacterales bacterium | reverse complement strand
GCCTCGATCGGCGTTTGTATTTCGTAGAGCTGTACGAGCGTTAATGGGGTTGACATTTGCAGCGCTCTCTACCATATTCATCATCATTTCGCAAACCGTTTCAAAGGGTTTTATCCGGCGCCGCGGTTTACCTCGGCTGGGGCCGCCCGCGGCCGCGGCCGCTCGGTTCAGGGTCAGTAAAGGAAAGCGATGATCCTTGTCATAGACTTTGGTTCACAATTCAACCAGCTCATCGCCCGGCGCGTGCGGGAAGCCAGGGTGTTTTGCCAGATCGAGCCGCCGACCATCCCCGTGGCGACCATCAAATCCCTGCAACCGCAAGGCATCATCCTCTCCGGCGGTCCTTCGAGCATCTACGAAAAGAACAGCCCCAAAATCGATCCGGCCATATTCGAGCTTGACATTCCGGTGCTCGGCATCTGTTACGGGATGCAGTTCATGGTGGATGCGCTGGGCGGCACGGTTCACCGGGCCAGCAAGCGCGAATACGGATTTGCCGAACTGAATCTGATGGCTTCCGGCGGTCTTTTCGATGGTATCGGCTTGAAAACCCAGTGCTGGATGAGCCACGGGGATGCCATCGACAAACTGCCGCCGGGCTTTATCGTCACCGCCACCACCGCCAACACGCCGATCGCCGCCACGGTTCACCCGCAAAGGAAACTCTACGGGCTCCAGTTTCACCCCGAGGTGGAACACACGCCGCAGGGCCGGCGAATCATCCGCAATTTTATCTTCGAGGTCTGCCGCTGCCGGCGAACCTGGACCATGAAATCCTTTGCGCGGGAATCGATCGCGCAGATCCGCGCCCAGGTCGGCGACAAGCGCGTGATCCTCGGGTTGAGCGGCGGGGTCGACTCGTCGGTCGCGGCGGTTCTGATCCACAAGGCGATCGGACGCAACTTGACGGGCATTTTCGTGGACAACGGCCTGCTGAGGAAAAAAGAGGCCGCCAAGCTCAAGGTCACCCTCACCCGGCAGCTCGATCTCAACATCCGCTTCGTAAGCGCCCGCACCCGTTTCCTGCAGGCGCTCAAAGGGGTTGTCGATCCGGAAAAAAAACGCAAGATCATCGGCCGTATCTTCATGGAAGTGTTCGAATCCGAAGCCGGCAAGATCAAGGAAGCCGAATTTCTGGCCCAGGGCACCCTATACCCGGATGTGATCGAATCGGTCTCGGCTTTCGGCGGGCCGACCGCGGTCATCAAGTCCCACCACAACGTCGGCGGCCTGCCGGCCAGGATGAAGCTCAAGCTGGTCGAACCCCTGCGCTACCTCTTCAAAGACGAGGTGCGCAAGCTCGGAAAAACGCTGGGCCTGCCCGAAGATCTCATCTGGCGCCAACCTTTCCCCGGGCCCGGGCTGGCGATCCGGGTCATTGGCGATATCACGGCCCGGCGCCTGAACGTCCTGCGCGAGGTCGACGATTTGCTGATTGAGGAAATTAAAAAAGCGGGGTATTATAAGAAACTCTGGCAGTCGTTTGCCGTTCTTTTACCGATCAAGAGCGTGGGAGTCATGGGCGACGCCCGCACCTATGAAAACATCGTGGCGATCCGCGCCGTTACCAGCCGGGATGCCATGACCGCCGACTGGGCCAAGCTGCCCCACGGCTTTCTGGCCCGGGTGTCAAACCGTATCATCAACGAGGTCAAGGGCGTCAACCGGGTCGTCTACGACATCAGCTCCAAACCACCCAGCACGATCGAGTGGGAATAGTAGACAAGATGAGCAGAGAAGATTCGGACAATTTCAAATTCGGCGCCGATCAGGTCAACCCGGACGACATGCTGCGGGAGGTGCCGGAGGGCAATCGCGTCGCCAGGCTGAGCCGCCGGGTGACGATTTTAACGATCATTCTGCCCTTGCTGATCGGCGCGGCGATTTACTTTCTCTATGACGATCTGAAAAAACGGGTTGTCCAGAACCAGACCTATGGAACGCAGTCGGTCGAGAGCCTGGCCAAGACGCTTGATACCCGGGTGCAGGAGTTTTCGGCCCGGATCGCCCAGCTCGAAACCACCGTCGCGGAACGGTTGGCCGGACCCGAAAAAAGTGTCGAAACCCTGAAAACGCAGCTCGACAAAACCGACGGCAACTTGAAAACCGTCCTGGGCACGTTGAAGTCGATCGAAACCGCCAAGGCCGACAAGAAAGAGCAGGAAAACCTGGCCGGCCAGGTGACGGCCCTCGCGACCCAAACGGCGGCGCGCGAAAAAGATATGGCCGAGAGGCTCGCGGATTTAACGGCCGTCACTCAAAAAGAGGTCAACGACCTGATCCGGCTCCGGACCGAGATCACGGCGCTGACCGATAATAAAATCGACCGCAAGACCCTGTCCCAGGAACTCGAAAAACAGCAGCAGAACCTCGCGGCGTTCTCCGGCACTCTCGACAAGAAGATTGCGGCGTTCCAGAACGACCTTCGCAAACTAGAGCGAGAGCTTCAGCAGGCGCGCCAGACCCCTCGTCCCCCGCCCGCCCCCGTCAACGGCGCCGGCAGCGGCATCATCGAAAAAGACCTGGATCAATAACCCCGAACGCCGGTTTTACTCCGTAAGGATTATTTGTAGAAGCACTCGTTGGCCTTGGCCAGGCTGATCGAGGCGAAACCGATCGTGAAGGACAGGGTGGTTTCCATATCGATGCGCCGGTTTTCATCCAGCGCCTCGTCTTTGGCCTGCCAGGCTTTTTCCCCCATCTCAAACGACGAGTAGCTTCTCTCGGCGGCATTCATGAAACAGCTGTTCCGGGCGCCGGCCTTTTTGAGCTGATCGATCTTCTGGGTCGCCGCATCCAGCAGGGCTGCATACGTATCGTGTGTGACCCGGCGGCCGTAGCCTTCCTGGACATTCTTGAGCGCGGTCAGCACCGCTTCTTCTTCCGCCGTCGGCTGGGGCGGACCGGAGCGCGAGAGTGCGAGCGCGACGGCGATCACAATAATCCCGCCAGCGGCGATGATGAGTAGCTTTTTCTTCATGTCATTTCCTGCGTGAGTCCGTGAAATGCCAGCCGCTGTTTGTCTATTTTTGTCTCACGGCCAAAGCGGTCGATACAAAATGCGGAACAAGCGGGGATTTTCACGAACTCGTCCGAACGTTTTTGCCGAAAGGCGCCGGTCATCGACGTCGAGTAAAATGGGCTTTAAGATAAAGGTCTTGGCAAGGATAGAGGACAGAGGCTGTATAGTCATACGCCAATGACTGACACCAGCAGCCAAAACCTTTATCTTATTGCCTTGCAGTTCTCAAGCCCGTTCCCATTTTACCCGAAAGTCGCCTGGCTGACAAGACCGGATGCCGGTCGGCGTCCATGGTCCCGTTAGCTGCCGGTGGAAACGAGGGAACTTTAGTTTATCGACGAAAGGGCCGATATCAGTAGTGGTTGAGTCAGAAAATGAAAACAAAACTTTTCTTCTATTCTGCGGTCGGATTTTTCATATTGGGCTGCAAGGCCGAAGATGCGCTGCTGTATTTTTTTTTGGCCTCGCATCTGCTCACTTTAAGCCTGTGCCTCTATTTTTTTTCACACGCCAGCCGGTCGCAAGCGGGAAATGAAACCGCCGCAGATGAGAGCGACTGACGTCTTATATTGGCTTTAAAGGGTTCAAGGGGTCCAGGGGGGCCGAGGATCCAAGTAAAGGCTTGAGTGGTCCTTTTTGCTTGGCCCCTCGAACCCTCGAATCCTTGACCTCCAAACCTTCGGCTTTTGCCGAAGGTCGTCGACTTTGGCACTTTTAAGTGACCGACTTATCAATGTGGATTTTTTCAACGAGTAAGAGCGACAATGTCCTGCCAGATGCCATCACAAGAGCGGTGAAAAACAGCCGCCGGGGAAATTAACTCTTTTTCGGTTTCGGCCTGATACGCCGTCAATAATTGCGCGACCCGCACCATCAGATCGCCGGTTTCGAGGGTGCCCAGCGCCTGCATCATCCTGAACTCATCTTCTGCCTGACGAGAAACAAACCCTATCTGTTCGAGGCCCTCCTTAAAAAACCCGATTCTCTCATCGAGCGCGCCGGTATACCCGGACACCATCTGGATCAGCTTCAAATTGTGACGCACCCGCAGATTCCGGGCCGCTTCTTCGTAAGAACCGTAACGGTTGCGCCGTTGAAGGTCACTGATTTCATCTGCGAATTTTCGGCCGAGCGCCATTAAATCCGCCCGTACGGCAAGGGCCGTGTCGATGCGGTCGACGACTTTTTCCTGAAGGCTCTTCAGGGCATCGATCTTTTGTCGACATTCAGCGGCCGCTGAATCTTCGGCCGGGCCGGACCCCAAGACGCTGCCGGGCGTCAGGATCACCAGCGGCATCAACATCCCGATGAACATGATTTTAAGGAATCGGTTCAAGTGCTGCTCTGCCACGAGTTACGGATTAAGGGTTACGGGTTGAGAGTTTCTGTTGTGTCGGTTGGCTTCCGCTACAGCGGGATTAGCTCAGTCCTGGCGGTCAAAGGATTTTACAATCCTAAAATAAATTTTTCTGGCAAAAAATTTATGAAACGCAGCAGAGCTGCTCAGAATTCCAAAAAAAATACAAAGGCAAGTCCAACCCGAACAAGCTAAAATCAATATATATAAAAGTTGAATTTGTTTAAAATCTCTGTAAACCCATAGCCGAGTGTGGTTCCCAGAGACCTCAAAAAAATTGTGCGCAAGCTACACCCAATCCCAGTGATAAGGGACTAAAGCTTGAACCCTAAACCCTGAACCGCTCAACCTACATTCTTTTCTCTTACGGCAGCGACTCCTCGATCAGCTGTCGGACCCTCTCGGACACATGCAGCCGGCCGCCCGATCTCTGCCATTGGGCCAGATGCTTCAGCACGACCACTTCGGCTTCCATCAATGCCGGTGCCAACCCCGTCAATTCGAGGGTCCGGCCTTTCCAGTTGATGAGAAAAATGGAGGCCTCGGGGCTCATATGCGTCAAACCATTTAACGAAAGCCAATCGCCTTGCCAGTTGAAGAGGTAGGGGGCCGTCTCGGACGACAGCTCGCTCAAGCCATTCAAGCAGAACCAGGTCCCCTGCCAGTTAAAAAGTCGGCGGGCCACCTCGGGCGACAGCTCCGTGATGCCGTTCAGAAATAGATCCGGTTCCTTCCAGCGCGTCAGGCAATCGGCCGCATCGGTCGAGAGCGCCGTGAGGTTTCCCTTGCGGCTCCATTGACCCTCACACATTTCACGCCAGATCAACTGGTTGTTCGGCCGGGCATCACCGGCGGCGTTGCGGCTGGTGCCGGGAGCGGGCGGGTGGCCGTTCGAGGCTGCCCGCTTTTCTTTTTCGACAAGGCCTTGCCAGATGTGTTCAAGGTCCGGTAAGGATGCTTTCTTCAAATCGACGGTCAACGCTTCCACGCTCCGGGTGTAGGCCGCAAAGGCGGAATCGTTTTCGGCCGCCAGTTTTTCGGGATCGACCAGGGTGCACACCGGAAACACCAGCGCTTGAAGCCGGTGCTGGCGTTCCAGGAACAGCAGCTCTTCGCTTGCTTGCCGCAACCGGTCGACCGGCTTGGCCAGACAATCGATGTATGCCTGTCGGCGCCGGATGGTTTCGAGCTGAAGCTCGATTCGCCGGGTCGCGAGCGCCTGCTTCAGCGAATCGATGCCGGCCTGCCTTTTCTGCGATAAAACGGCGGCTTCGAGTTGGCCGACGGACTCCCGGTAGTGCTGCTGAAGGCGGGTTATTTCTTCCGCCTTGGCCAGCATGCGGTCTCTCAACCCATCCATCCGCTCCTGCTGCGGTTTCAGCCGTTCAAGAAGGGTATTGGATGGTGGCCGAATATCCGGTGCCGCGCCTTCATCCTTGACGGCCGAAGCGGCCGGTGGCGTATTTTTCGCAAGTGTGCCCTGAATCGGCGCCCGGCGGCTAAGATACAGGAACGCGGCGGCCACCGATACCGCCAGAACGATGATAAGTCCGGCGGCCCAAAGCCCTCGACGGACAAGATTTCCGGAACGTCTCGAATCACTCGCTTCAGCAGCGGTGTCCGCCGGGCCGGCAGATGGTGGCTGGGCATCCGGCGCCGGCCCGGTTGCCGTACTCCCCTCTTCCCCGCCGCTTTTCTTTGGGTCGGGCACCTCCGCGACCGGGTCCGTCACCGCGGCCTCTTCCGGGGATTCATATTCGGCCGAAATGAGATCCGCGACTTCTTCCGAACTTAACTCCTGGGTATCGCTTACCGGTGACCCGGTCGCAGTCTTGTCGGACGATGCACCCGGAGGGGTTTCCTCGACCGCCGACTCGCCGCCGTTTCGGCCGTCTTCGGTGTCGGCGAAAGGCTCCGTGTTTTCATGCGGCTTGTTGTCTGATTGAGGACCTGGTGTCGATTCCATCGTATTCCTGGCTCCGGCCGGTGACCGTTTTCTTCACTACCTCTATCGGCAAATACCGCGATCCCTTGAGTTCGGCGGTATTTTAGCGCCGTAACAGCCACCGGAAAAAAGGGCCCGGAAAACCTGGCAGCGTTCAAGTCGCAAGTGGGGAAGAGTCCACAAGGGCCTTGCGGCTTCGGAGAGAAAATATTTGCAGGCCAGACTGGATAGGATCAGATTGGAAATAAAGGGTTTTTCAACCGGAAAAAGATTCTTTCAGCCGGAGTGGCGGGCGGGGAACCCTCGCCACGGCGCTTCATCTATAGGCTTTAAGATAAAGGTTCTGGCAAGACCCGAGGGAGGCGGCTGTATTGTAATACGCCAACGACCGACACCAGCAGACAAAACCTTTATCTTGAAGCCTATATCCTCTGAAAATCGTTTGCGCGGCTGACTACGCCGATTGTCCGCAGACTCGTCGGCTTCTCGCCTACTGGCAATCCTCGCCCCCTTCACCGTCGATGGCGACGCCCACCAGATGGTGACCGTTGAAGTGACCGGGGGTGCCCCTGGTGATGTGTCGAATTCTGGTTTTCAACTGCCTGATGATATTGCACTTGGATTCGTCGCGGGCATAATATTTCAAGTCTAAGATCTGCCCCACTTTCAAGTGCTCCAGGATCGGGGAATCCTCTCTGACCAGGATGCACACACCGTTGTCCGAAACGTCCCTGAGGTTGAACTGGTAGATCGGCAAAGGAATTCCCATGTTGATTTCGACGCTGTGAAACTGCCCGGCCTCGATCCTGGGTTCCGACCTTTTCTCCGTGGGAGAACGATTTTCCTGGTAGGCCATTTCCTGCCTCTCCTCGTTGAAACCCGCCGGCGCACATTTTATCGCCGCAGGGCTCCCGAGATCATTTCGGGTGGGTTAAAAAAACGGCGTCTTCACGAAGCCCATCCTGAAATGTCGAAATTATCATGTTAATTTTATCGTTGATATCATTTTTATCATGGGCTTTCAGACGCTTACCTTGAAAACTATATCATCATCCGCAAAATATTAAAAGAGTCAACCCATCAATGTCGATATTCATCAAGTTTTCCATTGCAAAAACCGCCAATTCGGGGTTAAGAAATTGTCATGCAGATCGTAAAAGACAGTCCGTATGGGTGGGCGGCCGGCAAACCCGGCTGGGTCCTGCTGCACGAAAACGAACAGCACATTCTGCGGTTGATGATGAAATCGATGAAGGCCGGTGAACCGGAGGAAATCGAAACCGAACTGGTCGAAGGCGGTCAAAAAAGAAAATTTTTCCGCCTCCACGTGGATAACCTGCGATTGGCGTACGAGTTTCTCTTTATGGCACGAATGACCGGCTGGTGATCCGGCAAGACGCCTCGCGCACTCGATCACCGGTGTTTATTTCATGGGGCAGTGCCGGGTAAAGTTGTCGTTCTCAGCCGGTGAAAACGCCCCGGCGGCCATCGATTGGGCGATTGTCCTGGCAACCGTCACCGTGTAATGAATGCGATCAAAAAAGTTTTCATCCTCTGTCGTAATGGGAGATTTGATCATAAAATCAAGGAACACTGCATTTTTATGCCGGCAGACCACATCCGCCACTTGCCGTTTGAAGCCTTTCCACTCGATGTCTTCCGCAGACCCCGGCCGCGGTTGGTGATACATATGAAACGGCGGGATGATGACCAACTTGAGGGTTTCGTCCGGCAACCGACTCAGCATCCGGTCCAGGTGGGCTATCGCCGGAAACTCGTGAGTTTCGATGCGTTCCGGTGCGGCCTGGACCACAGAGTTCACGGGGGTGTTTTGCCCGGGAGCCGCTGATCCATAAATAGTTTCCCGCCTTTTATCCATATCATGTGGAAACATCGTCCTGGTAAAGTCTTCATAACCGTCATCCCTGTATTTCGATCGCTTCATTCCCGTTATGCTTTTAAACTGTTTTAACGCGATTTTCATCGTTCGCCAGGTATAGGGCGGCAAGTCATTGAGCGGATCTTCATCGTACATCCATGTGGGGAAATGCTCGGGTTTGACGGCTCCGATATGCTGGGCATAATTGGTTCTTTCGAAATAGACGTGATCCACACCGAAAATAATCGTCTTCGGATGCGGATGGTATTTCAAAAAAATATTGAAAATCGCCTCCTGCTCAAAAACGGATGCGGCATTCATGGCCAGATTGATGAACCGGCCCTCAAATAGCGGGTTCAAGTCATCCGGATTCAGCAGTCGAACCGTCGAGGTTCCGATGATGGCACTGTCGAAGCGTGATTTCCGGGCCAGGCCGGGATAAAAAAAACGCTGCTCCGCGGTGACGGGGGCACGATCGAAGGCAAAGGATACCGGAAGCATGCCGTAGGGATCGACCATCAGGATAAAAAGATACCCGGCACAGAAAAGACCGGCGAAAGAAAAAACCAGTATCCTGAAAAACCGTTTCCAGACGGCATCAGAATTGGAAATAAATGAATTCACTGTAATTTCCGTCGCCGGCTCTCAAAGACAGGTAAAATAAGGCACAGGCCACGGCGACGGCATAAATGGGCCGGGGGCGGAACCAGTGCGTGACAAGCCGTTGGCTGGTCGGGCCGATGAACGCCGGCAGGGCAAAATAAAAAATGCGCAGGGGCGTCATCCCATCGGGCAGGTCGAGAGACATTCCGTGACCCCCCACCATCGATCGAAAAACCGAAACGGCGGTCTCCATGGAGTCGGCCCGAAAGATCACCCAGGCGAGCATGACAAAAATCAGGGTGGCGAGCCAGCCGACGGGCCGTGGCAGGCAAAGCCCGGATTTCTCCCACAGGTGGTTGACCACCAGGGCCAGGCCGTGAACACCGCCCCAGATGACAAACGTCCATCCCGCTCCGTGCCACAATCCGCCGAGCAGCATGGTGGCCAACAGGGCCGCGACCTGGCGCGGCATTCCGTAGCGGTTGCCTCCCATCGGTATGTAAAGATAGTCCCGCAGAAAACGGGAAAGGGTGATGTGCCAGCGTCGCCAGAAATCCCTGATCGAAACCGCGCGGTAGGGGGCATTGAAATTTACGGGGATGGTCAATCCGAACAGCAATCCCAATCCGATAGCCATGTCGGAATACCCCGAAAAATCATAGTAAATCTGAAGGGTGTAAGCGGCGGTCGCCACCCAGGATGCGCCAAGGGTAAGCGTTTTGCCGGCGGCCGCTGAGTTGAAGAGTAAACTGGCCGTTTCGGCAACGGTGTCGGCCAGGATCATTTTCTTGAAAAGCCCGATGAACAAAAGCCCGAAGCCCTGCGATAGGCGTTCATAGAAGCCTTCCCTGAGCGGATCGAGACTGAACTGCCCGATCAATTCATCATGGCGGACGATAGGCCCGGCAATCAGTTGGGGAAAAAAAGTGATGTAGAGAAAATATTTGTGAAAGGGATACGGCGGTGCGACGCCGCGTTTGAGATCGACGAGGTATGATATCTGTTGAAACGTAAAAAAACTGATCCCCAGCGGCAAAATAATGTTCCAGGGCGAAAAACCCACTCCCGCTGTCTCGGCCAGGTTGGCGAGGATGAAATTCGTGTATTTAAACACCCCGATGATCAAAAGGTTGACAACGAGCCCGGCGACAATTAGCGCCCGGCGGGGGCGCGATCCATAAAATTTTGAACAGAACCAATTAAAGGCTACGGATGCGCTGAGCAAGGGCAGAAATCTGTAATCCCAATAGGCGTAAAAAACGGCGGATGCCGCTATCAGGAGCCAGATACGAGGAGTTTCCCTTTTGGCCAGGGCAAAATAGAGGAGCAGGGTCAGCGGTAAAAAGATGAGCAGAAATTGTTGGGAGTTGAACAACATTGGAAGATTATTGAAAACAGGGCCGGCTTTTTAATTCAAACAGCATGGATCAGTTGCCGGCTGACTTCTTTTACTGGTGCCCGGGGCCGGAATTGAACCGGCACGGCACAATGTACCGAGGGATTTTAAGTCCCTTGCGTCTACCTGTTCCGCCACCCGGGCAATTCCTGGAAACCAAAGCACAATCCAAAACCTGGGTAATCGGTATCTGTTAGCGTATACCGGCCCGGATTGCAAGTGAAAATGGCGCGGGAAGTCCGTTCGCTGCGGCAAAAAGGCGTCATGGCAGATGCACAAACAGATAGCGTCCATCCTACAAAATATGAATTGGACACATAGTGGTGCTTTAAAGCGATTCCAGATGGGTACTATTGTGTCTGTTCAGAGGCAGTTCGCGGGGATCAGCCTGAAGGCGTCCAGCACGCTGTGGCACCGGCAGGCCGTGCCCAGAAGCACCGGTCCGGTGCAGGCTTCGACCTGCCGCAGAGCGTCGAACAGGTCCCCGGGCCTGTAGCCGCCGACACCCGCCGACATTTGGCGGCTGCGGATGATGACCGGTGTCATCAGGCGGGGGGCGACCGATGCCAGCTCTTTGTGCAGGTCCACCGGCCGCGGTTTACCGGTGACAAAACACAGATCGGCAGGTTCCGGACAATTGCCCGGGCAGATGAAGTCGGCCAGACTGGTGTAAACGCTGCCGCCCTGCCCCGTGACGACTTTGCCGAGAGTATGCGTCACGGACTCCGGAACCGTCAGTTTCTCAATTCGATAGGCTGCCGCCAGCCGCAATCCGATCCATTCAAACGCCACATGAACCGGAATGGCCGGCACGATCCAGTCGGGCGGCCCGGAAACCTCCAGATGCTGCGCCAGGTAAGCCGACCCCTCCCCGAGCACGGTGGTGGTTGCCACCGCCGCGACCTCACGCAGGGCGGTCGGGTCCTCATCGACCACGACAAGTGTCGCCTCGGGATATTTCAGCCGCAGTCTAACGACGGCAATTTCACCAAACTGTCCGGCCCCTAAAATCCAAACCGTGTTCATGGTCGTCTCCTCATGAAAGTAAACCGGCATCCGTTGCTGCGCTTCAACAATACGCCGCCACGCTGAACTTTTTCCGATATATTCGCATCATTGTCAAACCCGTCCGCATTTGTTAAAAGTGACCGCATGTCCGAGAACGATATCGATCCGCCCTTGATCCTGGCCTCCGGGTCCCCGCGGCGCCGCTACCTGCTCAAGCAGGCCGGACTCACGTTTACGGTCATTGCGGGCACCTTCGACGAGCGCAGCGTGCCGCCGGCCTCACCGCCGGAATACGTGAGGACCCTGGCGGTGGCCAAGGCCAACGAGATTTCACAAAAATTCCCGCACAGTTGGGTCATCGGTGCCGACACGATCGTATCGATCGATGACCGCATCCTGGGCAAGCCGACTTCGGACCGCGAAGCCCGCAACATGTTGCAGTGCTTGAGCGGCCGCACCCACGTGGTGCACACCGGCTACTGCATCTGCCGCCGGTCCGACGACCGTCTTTTTGCGGACACGATCAGAACCGAGGTTCGCCTGAAGACCCTGACCGCCGATGAAATCACCTGGTACATCCAGACCCGCGAGCCCTTCGACAAGGCCGGCGCCTATGCCATTCAAGGCCTCGGGACGTTTCTGGTCAAAAGCATCGCGGGGTCCTACACCAATGTGGTCGGCCTGCCGGTCTGCGAGGTGATCGAGATATTGATCAGGGAAAAGGTCGTCGGTTTCGGAAACGACACCCCTTCAGGGCTGACACGACCGGAGGCGCGGCCATGATCCAGGAGAATCTTACCCGCGTGTATCGACGCATCGAACAGGCCGCCGTCCGCAGCGGGCGCGATCCGGCAACCGTTCGCCTGGTGGCCGTCAGCAAGACCGTCTCGGCCGAAAGAATCGCGGAAGCCATCACCTGCGGGGTTCGCCTGCTGGGGGAAAACTACATCCAGGAAGCCCACCAGAAAATCGTCGCCCTTGACGCCGGTCAGGCCGCGTGGCACTTCATCGGCCACCTCCAGACCAACAAGGCCCGTTTCGCGGTGGAACTCTTCGAGCTGATTCACTCGGTCGATTCCCTGAAACTGGCGCGCGCCCTGGACAAACAGGCCCGGCAACTCAACAAGGTCCAATCGATCCTGGTCCAGGTCAACCTGGCCGGGGAAGCCACGAAATCCGGTATCGGCACAGCGGAGGCCCCGCGGTTGATCCGCGACATGAGCCGCTGCAGCAACCTGGCGATAAAGGGACTGATGACGATGCCGCCTTTTTTCAACGCCCCCGAAAAAGTGCGGCCTTATTTCAAGGCCCTGCGTCAATTGGCCGAGCGCATCACGGCCATGAATATCCAGGGGGTGACGATGGCGGAGCTGTCCATGGGAATGACCGGTGATTTCGAGGTAGCCGTCGAGGAGGGCGCCACCCTGGTGCGCATCGGAACCGCGATCTTCGGAGAACGGCAGTGAAACTTCTGCTCCATATCTGCTGCGGACCCTGCGCCATTTACCCGCTGCGGGTCCTGCGTCCGGAAACATCGAAACTCATCGGGTTTTTCTACCGGCACAACATCCACCCCTACTCCGAGTGCCTCCGGCGCCAGGAAACGCTCGAAGACTATGCACAGCAGATCGACCTGAAAGTCATCTACCAGCAGGAGTACGACCTGGAAGGATTTCTGCGCAATGTCGCCTACCGGGAAGCCAACCGCTGCACCTATTGCTATCATGACCGGTTGCACAGCACTGCCCTGATGGCCCGGCACGGAAAGTTCGACGGGTTCAGCAGCACGCTGCTCTACAGCAAGTTCCAGAAGCACGAGATGATCAAGTCGATCGGTGAGGCGGTGGGCCGATCGGTCGGCATTCCCTTTTACTACCGCGATTTTCGCCCCGGATGGAAAGAGGGCGTCGCGGAATCCAAACGCCTTGGCATGTATCGGCAGCCGTACTGCGGGTGCGTTTACAGTGAAAAAGAAAGATTTTTCCGAGATTCTTTTTAATGTTCTCAAACTTTATTTACTTCATCATCGTCCTGCTGATTTACGCCACTTACCAGCCGGCAACCGAAACCAATTTCACACCGCTCGATACGGCGCTGCTCTTCGTCGCCCTGCACGTTCTTTTCATCACCTACAACCGGTCTCTTTTTCGAGGCCTTCTCCGCCGCAAGGGCAAGGAAAGCTTCGCGCGCCTGGACAACCGGTTCAACAATCTGCTGACACGCCAGTCGATTGTTGCCATCGCTCTTTTTGCGATCGATGTCTACGGATTGAGTCTGCCGTCTTTTTTTATCTCGCTGCCGCTTTTCGCGCACATTCCGACCGTGCTCGCCCTGCTCTTTCTGGCCCTTTTCGTGTCCTATTTGACCGTCGTCTGGGGGTTTGCCTACGACGCCTACCGGCACCTGTACGGCGCGGATATCTCCCGCTCGACCTACGTCCGGTCGCAGATCTCCTTTTCGGTACCCGTGCTGCTGCCCTGGCTGGTGCTCTCGGGCGTTACCGACCTGATCAACGCCCTGCCCTTTGCCTGGCTCAAGGACCAACTGGCGACCACGACCGGATCGGTGGTCTATTTCATGTTTTTTCTCGTGATCGTGGCCGTCATCGGCCCGGTCATGATCCAGAAATTCTGGCGCTGCCGTCCGCTCGAGGACAGCGGGCCGCGGGAGCGGATCGAGGCCCTGTGCCGCAAAGCGGATCTCGAATACGCCAACATTCTCTACTGGCCGATATTCGGGGGTCGTATGATCACGGCCGGCGTGATGGGGTTGATCAAGAAATTCCGGTACATCCTGGTCACCACCGCGCTGCTGGACACCCTGGATCCGGTTGAGATCGATGCGGTCATCGCCCACGAGATCGGACATGTCAAGCGCTACCATCTGGTGTTCTACCTCGCGTTTTTCGCCGGCTTCATGCTTCTCACCTATGCGACCTACGACCTGATCCTCTACGCCGTGATTTACACTGAGCCCCTTTTCCAGGCAGCCAGCCGGATCGGCTTCAACCCGCTGACCCTGACCTCCGTTTTTTTAAGCGTGAGCATGGTGGTGATCTTTCTGATCTATTTCCGGTTCATCTTCGGCTACTTCATGCGCAATTTCGAGCGCCAGGCCGACGGTTACGTCTACACCCTCTTCGACAGCGGCCGGCCGCTCATCAGCACGCTTGAAAAAATCGCCTATGCCAGCGGCCAATCGCCGGATCGGCCCAACTGGCACCACTTCAGCATCAGCGAGAGGATCGGCCACCTGGCCCGCTGCGAAATCGACCGCGGCACCATTGCCCGTCACGACCGTAAGGTCAGAAACAGCATCCTGGTTTTTTTCGGCGCCATGGTGCTGGTGGCCGCCGCCGGCTACAGCCTCAACTTCGGCCAGACCGGTAAACAACTGAGCAGCCGCTTCTTCGAAAAAATAATCTTGAGGGAAATCGAAAAACACCCGCAAAACCCGAACCTCTACCGGGTGCTGGGCGACCTTTATTTTGAAACCGGCAACTTTAAAGGCGTTCAGCAGGCCTACGAAACTGCCCTTAAACTCAAGCCCGACAGCCCGCAAGTGCTCAACAATCTGGCCTGGTTGTATGCCACGGCCGAAGACCCGCAGTTGCGGAATCCGGTCCGGGCCCTGGAACTGGCCAAGGCCGCCGCCTCTCTTCTGGCGGAGCCGCATATCCTCGACACGCTGGCGGAAAGTTATTTCGTCAACGGTCAGTATGCCAACGCCCTTTCGACCGCGCAACAGGCCCTGCGGCTGGCCCGCGACAACAGCACCTATTATCGACAGCAGGTGGAGAAATTCAGAAAAGCGGCGGGAGGCTCGGTGTGACGCCCCTTGACGATACGGTGGTCGCAGGGCCGGACCACAGGCCCCTCAATAAACAACTTGCCGTTTATAAGGTCGACCCATCCCGTGCGGCGGCCGATTTAAATTCTCGGGAGATTTATGAACTGGATACTCAGAGGTGCCTAAAAAGATCGCGGATCGGCACGCGATAGGCCGCGTGGTTTGCGCGTGAAAAGCAAGCGGGGTGTGTTACTTTCAGCCACCGGCCGGCGAGGCCCCGGACAGGCGCCAGCGGGCCTCCTGCCCGCACTCCTCGATGATGACCCCGGACTGCAGGAGCGCCGTGCGAACCGCAGCGGCCGCCTCCCGCTGCGCGTTGTGACGAAAGGTCGCCCGCAGCCGCAACAGTTCCTCGACCAGCGGGGCGATGCCGGCGGCGCTCACGGGTGGGCCGACTTCCAGCGCCGGCCCGATCAGAACGATCAGGTCCCGCAACACTTTGCGGGACTGGGCGACGGCCTCTTCGCCTTCCCGGTCCAGGTGGGCCTGCCAGATGGTGCGGTCCAGTTCCAACAAGGCATTGACCAGCGTTTTCGGATCGCGCCGTTCGAGCCCTTCCATGAAAGAGGCGCGCCATCTCTGAACACTGTCCCATAAAAAAGGCGGCCGGGTTTCGGCGGCCTCCGCCGACGCTCTTTCCACCATAGGCGGGCACGACGCCGACCGGTGCGGTGCGCCGGCTCGTTCCTGCAGGATTTCGATCGGAAAACGCTCCCCGGTGTCGAAAACTTTCTTGCCCGCCCGGCGGTGCAGCACGGCCCGGCCGCTGCCGGCGATGCGGGCTTGCCGCTCTTCGAGGTCGATGATGCAGGCGGTGTGCTCCTCGATGCCGAGGATCGACACCTCTTTGGGCAACATCGCCGCCAACTTCTCGAAGCGCGGTTTGCCCATGAAACAAAAGCGGGTGTCGTGCGATGCCCCTTCGGCGTTGTTCCAGTGCGGCACCACCGCCAGGTCGAAGCCGAACGGTGCGAGAATGTCCAGCCCGTCGATCCAGTGCAGATCGTGGCCGACCGTGTAGATTTCGTGAACCGGCAGGGTCATGCGCCCCACGGTGGGCGCGGCCGTGCCGCCCGCCACCAGGCAGCCGCCCTCCTGCACCTTTTTCACCAGGATCTGCGGGACCGGCGTCGCCCGCAGGTGCCGCACGGCATAGGTCGGGCTGCCGGGGCCGATCAGGATGTAATCGGCGTCGCGCAACCGCTGAAAGGCCTTTTCGGCACCCTCTGGTGACGGCACCTGGCTGGATTTAAACGAGGCGACCAGGAGGGGGCGCCGGACGCGCAGGCGAAAGTACTCCACCGCCCGGCGTGAAATCCGGTCGACATCGAGCTGAAAACCGGCCGGGGTGTCGAGAAAGACCGCGCGTGGTGCGGGGCCGAAGCGCGCCAACAGCTCCTTGTGAACCGCGACCATCGTAGCGCCGAGTTCGCCGGAGCCCATCAGGACAATCGTCCCTTTTCTGGAGGCCATAATCAATCCTCTTCAAGGTTGGTGGCCGCGCGCGGCAAGGGAATTACTCGGCCCGGCCGGAACAGGAGGTGGGCGAGCGTCACCTGGTCGGTTTGCGGCGGTCGGACTTGTCGAAGTAGGCCATAATCTTGCGGCTGCCGCCGACGATCAGGATCAGCGCCATAAGGTAGAAGCAGAAGTAAATAAACCCGGCGGCGGCGGCGAACTGTTCGATTTGGGTGATTTTCGGCATCACCTGCGGAATGCGATAGAGCACGCCGATGCCGGCCAGCACCAGTGCAACCCCCCAGGCGAGTTGAAGCTGTTTTCGGCCGCTGCTCATTTGAAAACGGGCTTTCTTTTTTCCAGAAAAGCGCGGGTACCCTCGGCGGCATCCGCGCTGGCCATGCACAGGGCGAAGGCGTCGATTTCGAAATTGCACCCGGTGACCAGGTCCGTCTCGACCCCGCAGTTGACCGCCTGTTTGGCGGCCCTCAAGGCCACCCGGCCCTTGGCGGCCATGGCGCGGGCGGTCTTGAGCGTTTCTTCCATCAGCGCTTCGGCGGCGCACACCTTGTTGACCAGCCCCATCTGCTCCGCCTCGGCCGCGGTGATCATGCGGCCCGTGAAAATCAATTCCTTGGCCCGGTTCTTGCCGATCAGCCGCGGCAGGCGCTGGGTGCCGCCGAAGCCGGGTATCAGCCCGAGCGTGATCTCGGGCAGGCCGAACATCGCAGTCGTGGCGGCATAGATGAAATCGCAGGCCAGCGCGATTTCGCTGCCGCCGCCGAGAGCATAGCCGTTGACGGCGGCGATCACTGGAATCGGCAGCAGTTGCAGCCGGTTGATGACCTTGTGGCCGGCCTGCGAAAATTCCTTGGCCTGCAAGGCATCGAGTGTGGATAGCTCGGTAATGTCGGCGCCGGCGACAAAGGCCTTGTCACCGGCACCGGTCAGGATCAGTGTCCGCACGGCGTCATCGCCGGAAACCACATCCAGGGCCTGACCCAATTCCCGCAGCAGCTCGATGCTCAGCGCGTTCAGGGCTTTGGGCCGGTTGAAGGTGATGGTCGCCAGACCCTCTGCGATTGTCAGAAGAATGTATTGGTATGCCATATGCCTCTTTACTCCTTATAGTCTTCAAGATTAAGGTTTTGGCTGCGTTATCGGTCGTCGGCGTATGACTTATACAGCCTCCTCTCTCTGGCCTTGCCGAAACCTTAATCTTGAAGACTATAGAAAAAGGCTTGGCTGCCGGTGTCGGTCGTCGGCATATGACTAATGAATCGGGGTGGTTTTGTCAAACCCAAAACCGTGTTACGGCATCAGGGCGGCAGCGGGCGTTTTTGGTCTTCACCGGCCGCCGACCAGATAATGGCCGTCAGGATCAAGGCCCCGCCGATGACCTTGGCGGTGGTCAGCCCCTCGTCAAACAGGAAGTAGGCCATCAGGGTGCTGCCGACCGGCTCGCCGAGAAGGCTGACGGCGATAAAGCTGGTGCTGAACCACTTCAGGGCCCAGTTGTAACTCGAGTGCCCGATCAATTGGGTGATCAGGGCCATGGCGCAGAGGCTGGCGTAGGTGGAACCGGAAAATCCGGTGACGGGCAGGCGCAGGAGCAACACAAGCGGCCAGAGGATCGCGGCCGCACTGGTGTAGCAAACGCAAATGTAGGTTAGCAGCGAGAGCCGGCGGCGAAGGTTGCGGCCCAGGAGCAGGTAAACGGCGGCGCAGACACTGCCGCCAAGGGCCAGCAGGTCACCCAGGAGTGCGTTTCCACCGGTGGCAAAATCGCCGAACCCGATGATGACGCCGCCGCCGACGCTGAGGAGAATGCCGACGGCCACGGCCGGCCGGATCCGCTCGCCGGTCACCAGCGGGGTAAACAGGCCGACCCACAGCGGATTGGTGTTGACCAGCACGACACTGTTGGCGACTGAAGTGAAACTGAGCGAGGAAATCCAGGCGGCAAAGTGCAGGGCCAGGAAAAAACCGGACAGGCCGGCCAGGGCCAGGTCGCGCCGCGAAAGCGCCAGGAGTTCGCCCCGCGCCTTGAACCAGGCCAGCGGCAGGATGAGGGCACTGGCCAAACCGACCCGGTAGGCGGCAATGACCAGGGGCGGCGCACCGGCTGCCAGGCGGACAAAAATGGCGCCGGTTGACACGGCCAGCACGCCGGCCACCAGCGCGAGGTAGGGGTTGACAGCCGGGCCGGTCTGCGGCCGATGGCGGGCCTCAGTCATCGCGGTATCGCATCACACAGTGTCTGACCGCCGTTGGACGCAGCGGCGCAAGAGATGTTTTCTGCCGTCGCCCGATTCCCGAACCGGCGGCCGATTGTGGAAAAGGGTCATTTCCGGGCGGAAACTAGCTTTTGGACCCGTCCGCCGGCCGTTCTTCCACGAAGGCGGTTGGGTTGGTATCCAGGATGTATTTCTTCAGGCCCATGACGATCCCCTCGCACAGGCGTTCCTGGTATTTCGGGTCCAGCAGGCGCTTGCACTCGCGCGGGTTGCTGATAAAAGAGGTCTCGACCAGCACCGAAGGCATCTGGGCCCCCAGCAGCACGTAGAAAGGGGCCTGTTTGACGCCCTTGCTCTTAATCTGGGAGTATCCCTTGGAATCGAGGTGCGCGGTCAGGGTGTCCTGCACGGTGACGGCCAGCCGGCTCGACTCGTTGATTTTGGAGTAGTGCATCAGCGAGAAGAGGATCTTTTCCAGATCGCTGATGTTGTTGGTCGAAGTGGCGTTTTCCATGGCGGCCACGCGCTTGGCCTCGTCGTCGTCGGCCAGGTTGAGAAAGTAGGTCGAGATGCCGTAAGCCCGGTTGTTGCGGCTGGCATTGGTGTGAATCGAGATGAACAGGTCCGCACTCTTGGTATTGGCAAAGGCGGTGCGTTCCTCCAGGGTCAGGTAGTGGTCGTTGGCGCGGGTCAGCAGCACCTCACAGTGCAGATCCTTCTTGATCCGGTCGGCCAGCCGCTTGGCAATCTGCAGGACGATGTGTTTTTCATGCACGCCCTTGAGGTAGCCCGGCGCGCCGTAATCCTTGCCGCCGTGACCCGGGTCGATCACGATCCGGCGCACCCTGAGCGACAGCTGCCGGGCAATGTCACCCGTGGAGGTTTTGGGGTCCATTTTCGCCATCGTGCGATTGACCGGCAGCGGCGGTGGCAAAACCGGTTCGGCCCCGCTGCCCTTGAGGTCCATAACGATTCTGAAGGGCTCCTTGAGCGAAAACACCTCGTAGCTTTCGAGCGACTTGATGTCGACCACCACCCGCACCGCATCGGGTGAGTACTGGCCCGCGCGCGCATGGTTGAGCAGATCGTCGTTGATGCTGATGATCTTGTCGAGGTCCCGGGCCAGGCGGCAGTTCTGCAGGTCCACGTAGAGCCGCTGGGGCTTGTGATTGGAGGGGTCTTTTTTGAGCAGGTTGTAGTCGAAGGCGGTCTCCCGATCGGTGTCGATGACCAGGCGGGTGTAGTTGGGGTTGGACCAGAAGCGCAGGCCGGTGACAAGCGCCGGGCCGGCGACGGCCGACGCCGCGCTTTCCGACCGGCCGCGCTCTTCTTTGGGCGCGGCACCGCCGGCCTCGGTATTGCTGCTGATTTCCCGCAGGGCCTCCTGCGCCTTGGCGCTGACGTCGCTCTGCGGATAGTGGGTCACCACCTGCTGGAGACGATCGAGCGCCTGCCGGCGGTCTTCGCCGTTCAGCGACCATTGGTAGAGTTCGCCGTAGAGAATGCCGGTCATGTAAAGCCCGGCGGCGGCCTGCGACCCGGCCGGCGATTGCCGGTATGCGGCCGCAAACTTGTCGATGCAGGCAGTCCAGTTGTTTCTGAACTTCTGTTTTTTGGGTGAATTGCGCAGGTCCGCATAACACGACTCGGCCGCTCGATACAGCCGGTCGTCTTCCGCGGGCGCCGCTGCCGGCGGTGAATCGGCGGCGATACGGCCGTTGACGGCGGCAGCATCTTTATTGGCCCGCCCGGCATACCGGCTTTGAGGGAAACGGTCCTGGATCTTTTCGAAATGATCGATGGCTTGCCTGAGATCGGCGGTGCGCCCGGAATGCCGGTAGAGTTCGGAATACAGCGTGCCGGACATGTACAGCCCGGCGGCCGCCCAGGGTCCGTCAGGCGCATCGGCGGCGACGGCCTCGAACTGGTCGATGCACGTCAGCCAGGATTCGCGGTATTTTTGCGCCGCGGGTGAAGTGCACAGCTTTTTGTAGCAGGCCTCGCCCCGGACATAGGCATCCCGCGCCGTGTCGGTGGCTGCCGCGGGCGCACCCCAGCCGAGCAACAGAGTTGCCATGACCAGCAGCGGCAGGTGAAGAACTCTTTTAGTCATCGGCTATCCCGATCCACCCTTCGCGAGTTCGCAGAGCCTGTCCAGACAGTTCAGGGCTTCCAAAGGCGTCAGCCGCGTGATGTCGATACTCTTCAACATGGACTGCACGGCGCTTGCCGGCGCGCCGAACAGGCTCAGCTGCTGCGGCCCCTGGCCGGGTCCCGCTGGATCGGCAGCGGTGCCGGCTTCCGCTAAAGGCCCCAGCGGACGGCTGCCGCTTTCGATGCCGGCCAAAATTTTCTTGGCCCGTTTGACGACCGTGCGCGGAATGCCGGCCAGCCGGGCGACCTGGATTCCATAGCTGCGGTTGGTTCCACCTTCGACCAGCTTGCGCAGAAAGATGATGTCGTCGTTCCATTCCTTGACCGCGATGTTGAAATTTTTCACCCGCCGATGGGTCCGGGCCAGGTCGGTCAACTCATGATAATGGGTGGCGAAAAGGGTCTTGACGCCCGTGCCCGAAAGATCGTGCAGGTACTCGGCCACCGCCCAGGCAATGCTCAGGCCGTCGAAGGTGCTGGTGCCGCGCCCGATTTCATCTAAAATCACCAGGCTCCGGCCGGTGGCGCTGTTCAGGATGTTGGCCGTTTCCTGCATCTCCACCAGAAAGGTGCTCTGGCCCTGCGACAGGTTGTCCAGGGCGCCGACGCGGGTGAAAATCCGGTCGGTCAGGGCGATCGACGCCTTGCGGGCGGGCACGAAACTGCCCATGTGGGCCATCAGGACCAGCAGGGCCACCTGGCGCAGAACCGTCGATTTGCCGGCCATATTGGGTCCGGTGATGACCAGGACCTGGTTTTGGGTGTTGTCGAGCCGGATCGAGTTGGGAACGAAGCGCTCGGCGGTGATCATCTTCTCGATGACCGGATGACGCCCGTCCTCGATATCGATGATATCTTCGGTGTTGATCACCGGCCGGCGATACCCGTTCTGGTCGGCGACCTCGGCCAGGCTCAGCAGACAGTCGATGCGGGCGATGAACTGCGCGGCTTCCTGAATGTCCCGGTTGCAATCGATGACCAGCGCCCGCAGCTGCTGGAAGATGTCGTATTCCAGGGCGGCCCGCTGTTCCTCGGCATTCAGGACTTTGGTTTCAAACGTTTTGAGCGCATCGGTAATGTAGCGCTCGGCGTTGACGAGGGTTTGCTTGCGAATGTAATGGGGCGGCACATTCGCCGCGCGCGATTTGGGCACCTCGATATAGTAGCCGAAGACCCGGTTGTACCGCACTTTGAGGGCGGTGATGCCGGTGGCCTCTTTTTCCTGGGCTTCGAGCCGCGTCAGCCAGCCCTTGCCGTCGCGGCTGACGCGCACCAGCTCATCCAGATCGGCGTTGTAGCCGGTTTTGATCAGGCCGCCTTCGGTCACGCTCAGGGGCGCATCGGCGCGGATGGCAGCCTCGATACGGCCGGCCAGCTCTTTTAGCGGCGCCCAGTTTTGGGTCGAAACAAAAAGACCGGCGTCGAGGCGCGCGGTTTGGGCCGCGATGTCCGGCAGGGCCCCCAGCGATCCCTGCAGCGCCAGCAGGTCGCGGGCGTTGCAGTGGCCCATGGTGATCTTGCTGCCGAGGCGCTCGAGATCGGCAACCGATTTGAGCGTTTCCCGCAGGCCTTTGCGCACGCCCTGGTTTTTCTTGGCCTCGGCGACCGCCGTCAGCCGCATGTCGATAACGCCGGCATCCAGCGACGGATAGCGCATCCAGTTCTTCAGCAGCCGGCCGCCCATGGCGGTCACGCTGCGATCCAGCACGCCCAGCAGGGTCCCCAGCCGCGATCCGGTGCGGATGTTGGCCAGCAGCTCAAGGTTGCGGCAACTCAGATCGTCAAGCCACAGAAACTGGTCGAGGCCATAGGTTTCGATCCGGGTGACGTGGCGCACGTGTTGTTTTTGAGTTTCCTGGACGTAGGCCAGAAGCGCCCCGGCCGCCTGGACCCCGGTGGGCAGGTTTTCACAGCCGAACCCTTCGAGGGACAGCGTTTCGAACTGCTGCAGCAGGCGTGCGCGCGATCGGCGGTGATCGAACGTGCCGTCGGGCACGAAAGTCATCAGGCGCTCGCCCATCGTTTCACCGAAGGTTGAGAAATTATCGTCGCCGCGCAGGAATTCGGGCAGAATGATTTCGCTGGGGGCAATGCGCAGGCTCTCGTTGATCAGCTTTTCCAATTGGCCGGTTTCGGTCACGCGGAAGGTTCCCGTGGACAGATCCAGGCTCGCGAGTCCGAACACCTCCGCATTTCGGGCCACCGCCAGGATGAAATTGTTGGTTTTTTCTTCCAGGAATTCATTTTCGACGATCATGCCCGGCGTGATCACGCGCACGACCTCCCGCTTCACCAGTCCCTTGGCGGTGGCCGGGTCCTCGACCTGATCGCAAACGGCGACCTTGAGGCCGGCTTCGAGCAGGCGGGCGATGTAGCCCTGGGCCGCCTTGTGCGGCACCCCGCACATCGGGATCGGTTTATCGACATTCTTGTTGCGTGAGGTCAGGGTGATGTCGAGAATACCGGCGGCGCGCTCGGCGTCCTCGAAAAACATCTCGTAGAAATCGCCCATGCGGTAAAAAAGAACCGCCTCCGGATACTGCCCCTTGATCGACAGGTATTGGCTTATCATGGGAGTGGTTTTCGGTGGGCTCATGAGCTGATGAACTTCTTGAACAGCGGAAAATCGATACCGAGCCGGCCGACTGGCCGTCCGGTGGGCGTTGGTGCAAAAACTGTCAGCTCAAAGGGGCCGATCGCGCCGGGGCCGCTTGAAAGACGGCGCCGGGCAGCCCCTCCGGCCGCCTTCAATTCAGCGCAGGCGAAACGGCAGCAGGCATCGCGCGCATGGAGCGGCCACTTATGATGGCTTTTCCCCGGATGGCAGCGGATCGCCCGGCTGCGTGCCGGCCGCCGGCAAGGCCGGATCGGTCGCCACGGGTGTGTTCGGCAGCATGGGATCGCCTCGCAGGGCGCGCAGTTCCTCTTCCAGCACGACCGTCTTTTCGGTCTGTTCCTTCACCTGTGCCTTGAGGGATTTGATAATCTTATTTCTCTTCAGGCCGCGGGCGACCATGAAGTAAAGTCCCACCAGCAGGCCGCCGGCAAAAAAGATGCCGAAAATGATAACGAGTTCCACTTCACGAGATTGGTAATGAGTATAGGGCAGGTCGACCGCCAGGCTTTGTTTGGTGTTCAGGAAAAAACCCTTGTTCTGATAGATCACAACCGCTACGAGCGCCACGATGAGTATCCAGACCAGCAATCTAACCTTTTTCATTTCCGATCTCCATCCGCTAAATTTGTGTTAATCAAAGAGATTATGCTCTTTGCCGACAAAACTCAACCTTTTTTTGCCTTCAGCGGCACCAGTTCCACGGCGCCCCAGCAGCCGATTCGGTCGCCGATGATGACGACCACCCCGTCCAGGCTGCCGATGGCCCGGGCACAGGCGATGGCCTCCGGGATGTCGGTCGGTGACCTGACGCGGTTTGCGATGGCGGTTGCGGCCGCATCGGCCAGGCTGCAGCTGGCCGAAAGGACGCACACGGCATCGGCCGCACCCAGACTCAGGGAATGGCCGATGGTGCCCGATGACGTGCAGACCCCGACCGGTGCGTCTCCGCCGCCGATGCACAGGCCCATGCGCCCGCTCAACGGTGACGAGCCGGCATAAATGCCCATGACCACGGGCAGCCGCGTTCTGACAAAAACATCGCCGCCGTTTTCGACGATCACCTGCTGCGTGTGCGCCAGCAACTCTTGGCCCACCTGCTCGGCAATGGCGCCGGCCACCGCCGCCATCGGCCCCACCCCGGCCGCGGCGGCGGCCTGCGCCATTTCCCGCACAATAAGCGGCGCGGGTTCCGCGAGCCGCACCGGGGTCAGCGATTCACCGAAAACCGGCCGACGCGCGATAAACGTTTCGATGAATCCGCGGTACTGCAGGACGAGTTCCCGGGTTGCCTCCGTCAAATCACGGTCGGCGTAAACCAGAAGATCGGTTTCCTGCACCACTACCCTGAAGCCGGTCAAACCGGCCGGCCCCACCCCGCGGCGGTAAAAGCGGCTCTGGGCCGGCACGGTCGCCATTCAGTCAGCCCTTCAAAGAAACACCGGCCGGGGACGCATATCTTCCGGGCACAGCCGCAAAAAATACTGGTCGGTCATGCCGGCGATAAAATCCCGCACGATTTCCCTGGTGTTGTGCCCGGTCAGGTACGGCTCGGACATGTCTTTCAGAAACTGGGTAAAGATCATCGATGAATCATTGTGCGTCTCCAGGTCCGTTAGGTACTTTTCGAACAGCATCTCGAACAGGCGCCGGATCGTGTCCAGGTGGGTCTTGATTCCCGGGTTCATGTAGATGCGCTCGAGGTTGAAGGCCTTCAGCGCCTTCAGCGCCTCCGATATCTCGGCGCCGAACGCCACGTAAGGGTTGCGGTAACTGTTCTTGATGACATCGGACACCAGGTTGAAGACGATAGTGCCGTTGGTGTCGCCGAGCAGCCGGACGCATGGCGCGGGTATGTCGGTGCGGCGAATCACGCCCAGGCGAATGGCGTCCTCGATGTCCCGGCCGATGTAACTGATGGTATCGGTCATCCGGACGACGCAGCCTTCCATGGTCATCGGGGTCAGTTCCGGGCTCGGATCGGCTTTGGCCGCGACCATCTCCGCTTCGAGGTCCTCGAAAGTCTTGCTGCGCCGCGGCGTCAGCCGCCGGTTGTGGACTTCACCGTCGTGGGTCAAAATACCGTCCAGCGTCTGGAGGCACAGGTTCCACCCCTTGCCCTTGCGCTCGAGCCGGTCGAGAAACTGCACGCTCTGAACGTTGTGGTGAAAAAAGCCGATGCCGTTGTCGTGGCAGATGCGCGACAAGATGCGCTCGCCGTCATGGCCGAAGGGAATATGCCCGATATCGTGGCCGAGTGCAATGGCCTCGATGAGATCTTCGTTGAGACCCAAAAACCGCCCGATCGTGCGCGCAATCTTGGACACCAGTTGAACGTGCAGCACCCGGTGCGTGATGTGGTCGTTTTCGATCAGGTAGAAAACCTGGGTTTTATCGATGTAACGCGTGTAGGCCAGGGAATGCAGAATCCGGTCCGTGTCCACCGAAAACGACTGCCGGTAGCCTTCTTCGACCAGGACTTCCCTGCGGCGGCGGCGGCCGGCGGAATTGAGGGTCGCCGTCGGCGAAAGGTTTTCCTTTTCAATCCGGGCCATCCGCTCCGCAATTTTTTTCAGCACCGGGTCGATCCGGTGCTCGTCATATATCGCCATTTTCAATCAAACGCTCCATCAGGTCGATGTAATCGATCCCCGCGGCCCTGAAGCCTTGCCGGCCGTAGTTCATGTTGGCCTCGAGCACCAGAAACCGTCCCTCATGCTCGCAGATGTCGAGCCCCACGTCATCCCACCCGCAGCTGTGTGCCGTGTGCAGTGCCAGGGCGCGGGCGGCAGCCGGCACGGGATCGAGGCCGATCTGCGCGCCCACCGCCACATTGCTGCGAAAATCATGCGCCGGATTGATGCGCCAATACGCGTGGGCGATCCTCCGTCCGATGATGACCACCCGGATGTCGCGCACCAGCGGGACGTATTCCTGGATCAGGGCCGGGTGCGGACGCGCCAGGAAGCGCTGCAGTTCCTCTGCGGTGTGGATCAGAAAAACGCCGCGGCCCAGCGCCGAGCCGCGCGGAATCTTGGCAACGAATGGAAAGGTGAAATAATCGCCGACCGTCGATTTTTGGCGCCGGCCGTAAAATACCCGCGTGCGGGGCTGCGGAATGCCGGTCAACGTAAAAAGGGCCGATTGTTTGATCTTGTCCTGCACACACTTGTACGTGTGATAACTGGGAAACGTTTTTTTCCCGACGGTATCGAACAGCTCCGCATAAAATGGGGTCGGATAGTATATCTTCGGCGCCTGGCGGATCAGTGCCCGCTCGGATGGGCCGTAATCCGCAAAATTGGTCTTCACCCCCAGGGTCGTCACGTTCCGGCAGGCCCTCAGGCGCCCTGCAAGGGCAATCACCTTACGATTCGGGTCCATGAGTCAGTCGCACAGTGGCCGTTGAGGTCTCGAACAGGGAATCAATGTGTGCCAGGCTGCGCCGCGTATGGCTGCCGGGCCAGTAGATCTTGCGGCAGCATCGGCAGCGGCAAAACCGCGCCTGGCTTTCCCAGACATAGTCCGGCACGAGGTGGCGCACCGCCTCCTTGTCCGCCGCCTCGACGGGGGTGTTGCAAAGTAGGCAGCGCGAAAAGGGCCGGATGTCCTGCCGGCAGAGATCGAGGCCGCGGATGACCTCCCGCAGTTGGTCAAAGGGATCGTTAGCGCGGATAAACAGAAACGGTCGGTCCCCCAGGTCCCGACACCGCCGCCGCGTGCGGGTGAGCACAATGCGGTCCGGAACCTCCGCCGCCATCGAAGCGGCGCCGGATTCGATGCGGACATCGAGACCCATCAGGCGCAGCCATCTGCCCAGCTTCCCGAGGGTCCCTTCGACGGTAAATCTGGCAATCATGGCGATCTCTATTCACCGCTGGGTCTTCGGGATGCTCCGATAGGCGTGTTGAATCTGTTTGAACCTTTTCTCGGCCAACGCCTTGAACTCCTCTCCGAGGTACTCGACCTTGTCGGGATGATATTTGTTGACCAGCTTCCGGTACGCCTTCTTGACGTCCTCCTCCGGGGCCGCGCGGTCGATGCCGAGGACCGTGTAGGGGTCGTCGCTGTCAAACCGGTTGCCCTCCGGAGTCTGTTTTTCTCCCGCTGGTGGCTTTTCGGCCGCCGGCTCCGGTCGCGTCCGGGTTTGTCCGGCGCTCTGGGACCGCTTATGCTGCGCGAAGAGAAACCGCAGCAGAAACCCCAATACCACCAGGTCGTCCAGCCGGCCCCAGCCGCCTAAAAAATCGGGCAGCAGGTCATAGGGGAAAACAATATACAGCAGTGTCAGGAGAATGTAGAAATATTTCATCACCGTCAACCGGTTCGCGGTATCCCCTGTTCCATTATTACGGGCCGTGTCCACTGCATACAGAAAAAGCCCCTCCCGGGTAAAGCAAAAAGACCACGCGCGTGCCGTGTCCTCTTTGATATGTCTCGACACCTTTGGGCGAGGCTGTTGACCGGCATATGAGGTACTCGGTTCAAAGGTTCAAGGTTCATGGTTCAAGGTTGACGGATGAAAGCGATTCGACGATTCGGCCATTTGAATGACATACCTCAAACACCACCCAAATCGCAATGACCGATACCCTAAAGGATCCCCTCACCCCCAAAAATATAATTCAAAAACCCCCATTTGCCACCAACGCCACATACTCTTTTTTACTATATGTAATTACGTTATGATTCAGTATATTATTA